>CALVUC010000001.1 GCA_944363395.1 uncultured Clostridia bacterium
CCCGACATCCCCGTCAACAAGGGCATCTGAAAAATCGTCTTGTTTGAGATCCCGCTTCCGGACACCCCGGCAGCGGGATCGAAATTTACAGCAAACCAAAAGCTCCGCAGAGATTTTTCTCTGCGGAGCTTTTGGTCGAGGTGACGGGATTTGAACCCACGACCTCTTGGTCCCGAACCAAGCGCGCTACCAAACTGCGCTACACCTCGACAACTTCATCATTATAGCAAACTGTCCCTGATTTGGCAAGCGTTTTTCATGGGGACGCCTGTTTTATCGGCACTTTTTCTCTTTCCGGGCGGCAAAAGCGGCACGCCGTGCAAGGCGTGCCGCCAAAGGAGCGTTTATGCAAGTCCGCTCTGTGTGACCGCTTCTTCCTCTTTCGCTTCGCTTTGGGCGATTGCGTTCTCCACTTCCGCGCAGAGCCTTTCGTATCCAAGGCTTCCCGTCTTGGTGAAGGTGATCTCGCCTTCGCTGTCCAGGATGAGCGTGCGGGGATAGGCGTTGGTCCCGCCCAGGAGGGTGAAGATGTCCTTCACCTCGCCCTGCTCCTCGTCCTGAATAAAGATCATCTTGCTCTCGGGATAGTTATCCGAGATATAGGCGGGCGCTTCTTCCATGCCGTTGATGCTGTGTACGGTGACGACCACGACGTTCTCGTACTCGCTCGCGACGCGGTCAAAGTAGGGGAGTTCCGCCTTGCAGGGATCGCACCAGGTCCCCCAGAAGTTGATGACGGTCACTTTCCCTTCGCTGACGGCAAGGGAGTAGCGCTCCTCGGTGAGTTCGCCCGTCGCGTTGTCGTAGATCTTTGCCGTGAAGTCGGAGCAGATGTCCCCGGGTTCGGTGCCGACGGTGATGCGCGGCGGCTCTTCCGCGACGAAGTTGTAGTAGAACAGGGCGCCTGCAAAGAGGAGCGCCGCAAGCGTATAGACGATTGCTTTGAAGACGCGCGTCCCCTTGGGACCGATGCGGAAGCCGGGCGAGCGCACCTTTTCCGATTCGCCGTGGACCAGGGTGACGGGCTGCGCCTGCGGCCTGCCGGCAAGGGCGTTCCCTGCGGGGACGCCCTCTGCAGCGACGGCGGGATGCACCATCGAGGCAAGGGGCGCCTTGCTCGGTTCGGGCGCCTTTGTTTCGTTCTCGCGGACGAAGAACTGCGATCCCTTCCAGCGGATCGCCTTGGTGGGGCAGACGGAGATGCATTCGCCGCAGTTGATGCACTCATGATCGCCGACGCGCTTCACGTCCATCTTGCAGTGCGCGACGCACAGTCCGCAGTCGGTGCACTTGTTCTTGTCCAGCTTTACGCCCAGGAGAGCGATCTTGTTAAAGAAACCGTAGATCGCGCCCAGCGGGCAGAAGAAGCGGCAGAAGGCGCGGTAGATGAACACGCACGCGACGAACAGGGCGCAGAAGAGTGCAAATTTCCATGTGAACATGGGACCGAGCATGGCGTACATATCGGCGTTGTCGGGATGGAACAGCAGGCTCAGCGCGCCGCCGAACGTACCCGCGGGGCAGATGAATTTGCAGAACGCGGGGATGAGCCGCTCCTGCCCGACGAAGGCGAGCGGGACGGCGATGACGAGCACGACGAGCAGGATATATTTGAGATAGGAGAGGATGCGCGTCGCCCTGCTCTTTTTGAGCTTGGGCGTCTTGATCTTATAGGCAAGATCCTGGCAGAGCCCCATCGGGCATAAGAAGCCGCAGATCGTCCTTCCCAGAATGATGCCGAACAGCGCAAGGATGCCGAGGACATAGACGGGAGCGCGCGTTCCCGAACTTGCGAGCGCGTTCTGGAGCGAGCCCAAGGGGCAGGCGCCGATGGCGCCGGGACAGGAATAGCAGTTGAGCCCGGGGACGCACATCACCTTGCTGCCGCCCGTATAGATCTGCCCCGTGATAAACCCCTTCAGGTTGGCGTTGGTCAGCAGCGCCGCGTAGAGCTGGATGAGCCTCCGTTTGGTGGGAGCGTGATTTTTGAACCATCTTCCGACCGACTTAAAAAAGCCGCCGATTTTTTTCAGGACTGTTTTCATGTGCTCACCCCAACCCGATGCATTCCGTACAAATGGCGATCGCCTTGGCGAGGACGTCGCCCATCCCGCCGTTTGCAATGCCCCATGCGATGAGGGCGATGGCGGCGGCGAGCACCGCGAGGCGCACGATGAGCAGGACGAGCGGGCGGTCGAACGCCGCCTGCTTTGCCTCCGCCGCGTCCGCGGGTTTGCGCCCTCCCTCTTTGAGGAGCAGTTTTACCTGCGGGAGGATGCGCTTTGCCGAGAAGGCGTCATAGAGCGTCGCCCCGAGCGCCGCGAGAAAGGCGACCGCCGCGCAGGGCAGGACGCTGCGCACCAGCATGAGGATGGCGGCGTAGACGGCGGCGTTGGGCTCCTCGATGGGGTAGTCCTCCACGTTGGGATAGGCGGCGAAATTGAACACGAAGGCAAGCGCTACGGCGGCGCAGACGGCGAGGACGGCAAAGCAGCTCAGCCAGACGATCTTGCGCGCGCGCCCTTCCTTTTCCACGGCGGCTTTCGCGGCGCGGTATTCCTCGCTCTCGCCCTCGCCTGCGAGCGAGAGGAGGCGAAGAGCCGTCTTTCTGTCGTCGGGGATGCGCTTGATTGCCTTTTTTTCGGGCGGGAACAGGAGCGTCAGGATGCCGCCCGCAACGATCGCCGCGATCCAAAGCCAGAAGGGGACGGCGACGGCGGGGGAGGTGAGACGCTCCGTGACAAGTTCGCGGGAGTAGCCGGCGCCGCTGAAATAGAGATCGGCCGCCTGCGCCGCGAACAGAACGCCGACGGCAGCGGTGAGGACGGCAAGCGCGATGCCGTACCACAGATGCAGCCTGCGTTTTGCGGTTGGTGACATAAGTCCCTCCGGGGGTGAAAATACTTTTTCCTATTATAATACGGCGTCGGGCATCTGTCAAGAGGTTTGGCGGCAGGAACGGCGCGCGCAAAGGGGCGTTTTACTTGACAATTGCGCGCAAAAGCGGTATGCTCTTTGCTATGGACAAGAATATCTACCAAAGCTGTGTACGCATCCTCGAAGAGGAGCTCGTCCCCGCAATGGGCTGTACCGAACCCATTGCCGTCGCCTATGCGGCGGCGCTCGCCCGCGATACGCTGGGCGCGCTTCCCGAGGCGGTCGAAGTCGCCGTCTCGGACAGCATCTTAAAGAACGTCAAGAGCGTCATCGTGCCGAACACGGGCGGGATGCGCGGCGTTCCCGCCGCCGTGGCGGCGGGTATCGCGGCGGGGAAGACGGAAAAAAAGCTCGAAGTGCTCTCGGAGGTGGACGACGCGGGGCGCCGCGCGATGGCGGCGTTCCTCAAAGAGCGTCCCGTCCGCGTCGTTCAGTCAGATTCGGGCTGCGTCTTTGACATCGGCATCCGCGTCAGGAGCGGCGGCGACGAGGCGTTCGTGCGCATCTCGGGCCACCATACCAACGTCGTACATATCGAGCGCAACGGCGACGTGCGCTTTCACAAACAGACCGCGCAGGAGGGGCAGGAGGGCGACGCCGCGAAGGCGGAGATCTCCGTCAGGGACATCGTCGATTTTGCCGATACGGTCGACCTTGCCGACGTCGAGGCGCTGCTCGAGCGGCAGATCGCCTACAACACGGCGATCGCGCGGGAGGGGCTGAAAAACGACTACGGCGCGCGCGTCGGGAAGATCTTATTGCAGGCGTTCGGCGACGACGTCCATAACCGCGCCAAGGCGACCGCGGCGGCGGGGTCGGACGCCCGCATGAACGGCTGCGAGCTGCCCGTCGTCATCGTCTCGGGGAGCGGCAATCAGGGCATGACCGCCTCCCTTCCCGTCGTCGTGTACGCGGAACATCACAAGATCGGGCGGGAGCGGATGCTGCGCGCGCTCGTCGTCTCCGACCTCGTCACCGTTCACCTGAAGGCGGGCATCGGCACGCTCTCGGCGTATTGCGGCGCGGTCAGCGCGGGCTGCGGCGCGGGCGCGGGCATCTGCTATCTTCTGGGCGGCGGCTATGACGAAGTCGCGCACACCGTCGTCAACGCGGTCGCCATCGAGTCGGGCGTCATCTGCGACGGCGCCAAATCGAGCTGCGCGGCGAAGATCGCCGCCGCGGTCGAAGCGGGGCTCGTCGGGATGGAGATGACCAGGCGCGGCAGCGAGTTCCGCGGCGGGGACGGCATCCTCGAAAAGGGGGTGGAGAACACCATCCGCAACGTGAGCGACCTTGCCCGCATCGGGATGCGCGAGACCAACGAGGAGATCGTCCGCCTGATGATCAAGACGGTCTGAGGCGCGTCCGTTCATGGAATTTATGTGAAAAGCGCAGAAAGAGGGGGCGGGGACGCGCAAGAGCGCGTTCAAACGTTTGACAATGCCGCTTCTTTTTGAGTATAATGTATGCATTCGATGGATTTTCCGTGCGCGTTCGCGCACATCAGGAGGCAACACAAGATGAAGAAACTCATTCTCTCCGCCGCGGCGCTGCTGGCGCTGGGACTTGGCGTCTTTGCGGCTTGTACGCCCGAAGAGGGACCCGATACGGGCGATCCTTCCAATCCCCCGGAGCCCACGCCCCCCACGCCGACGGAGTTCGACTTCGGTGATTATGCAAACACCGATTGGGTGAGCACGGAGGGCGTGCTCGACCTTACGGAAGGGACGTATTCCGCCGATCCCTCCTTTGCCGTCACGGGCGTGGAGGGGCAGTTCGAGGACATCGTCATTTCCTGCACGATGGACGGCGGGGCGTATACTCTCCGCTACAACGACTATGAGGGCAGGCTCGATCTTTACGACGCACAGGGGGCGGCGACAGGCTTCTTCCTTGCGGACGTCTCGCCCTTTGCGGGGACGTGGTACAACGCCGACAACGGGAGCGTTTACTATTCCATCTCGTCCGTTCCGGACGACGAGGGGTATTTCTCCTTTAAGACGAACACCGTCGGCTCCGTCAATTCGCACGCGGCGAGCCGCATGAACTCCGTCTTTATGTTCAACGAGGACGAAGATCACACTGCCGGCGTGTTCCTTGCCGTACCCGACCTGGGCTTCACCGTCACCTACAGCTCGAGCGGGCTGTATCTCGGCTCGACCGAAGAGGACGCCACGGGTGAGACGCTCACGCCCTACGGCAGCGTCTATTCCGAGAATTACCGCGCTTCCTCGGGCGAGGAGCTCGGCATCGACTTCGAGACCAACGCCGTGACCTTCCGCGGCGAGACGACGGAATGCACGCTCGCGGCGGGACTCAGCGGCAGCGGCATCTACTTCCGCATCGGCGGCACGGAGTACGGGCTCATCGTCATGCCCGAGGCGACATATCTCTGCACGGGTTCGCAGAAGACCGTCTTTGCTTCCTATGACACCGCATGGCTCACGGGCAGCGAGGAAGGGGAGAGCGAATGGTCGAACGCGGGGAACGTCTTCCGCCTCTCCTTTGAGGAGAACACCGTCGAGATGGACGGCACGGCGTACGAACTCACCACGGCGCTGGAGGACGGCGCGACCGTCTACCGCTTTGCCGTCGGCACGGGCGATGCGGCGATCACCTACACCATCCGCCCCGTGTTGGGCAGCAGGGACGTGTTCGAGCTGGATACCGCCGATCCCATGCGCGGGGGCTACTATTTCCGCAATACGCTCATGCAGACCTTCGTGAAGACGTATGACAGCAACTCCGAAGTGCTCACCGTCACCGTGGACGACGGCGGCGTCAACGTGAGTTCCTATCTGCGCGAGACGGGCGAGACGAACAACTTCAGCGCGGCGTTCACCTATCTTCCCGACCTCGGTTCGGTCGCCGTCTCCTATACGCCTTACGGCACGATCGGCAGCACGTTCTATCTCACGCAGATGAACTCGCTGGGCATCTACTGGACCATCGTCGGCAGCGAGGGTTCGTATGCCTCCGTCTCCTCCTATTTCACCGAGGAATTTCTGCCCACCGCATGGGAAATGCTCTTTGCGACCCTGAGCGGCGAGGACGACTTCTACACGACGGGCGACGCACAGCCCACGACCTTCGTCTTTGACCGCGAGGCGGGTACCGTCACGCTGAACGGCGACACCTACTACTTCACCTGGGGTTACGGCTATATCACCGAGTCCTCCACGGCGCCCGAACTCTACATTTCCGTGAGCAACGAGCCTTCGGACGTCTCCCAGACGACCTATGAATATTGGCGCTACACCGCCATCCCGCGCGGGCTGGGTCTGGACGTCCAGTACGCCGAGATCAGGGTGGAAGGCGGCACGGCGGAATACGTCGGCGATCCCTATTGGTTCTTCTGCGCGCCCGAGAGCTCCCTTGCGCAGCTGCGCGAGATCGTGTTTGCCTATAACGGCGCGTTCGAGCGTGAGACGGTCTCCTTTGCTCAGAACGGTTCGCTCATCATCAGCGCCGTTGCGGAAGGCGCGTCCTCCTCGCTGCTCGGCTCCGAAACGATCGAAGATTACGCGCTCACCATGACGACGGATGCAGGCGGCAAGGAAGTCATCACGATCACCGTCGGCGAAGGCGACGCTGCCTACACCGTCACCATCAACGACCGCACCTATCTCACCATCGGCGGCAAAGTGTACTCGCACGAAGATCTCGCCGCGATGGCGGGCATCTATTACGGCGCGGACGGCGGCGAGCTTGAACTCACCGTCCGCGGCGGGATCGTCGTCGGCGGCGTGAATGCGACCGTCAGCAAGATCGACAACGATACCGAAGGGCAGCTCACCGTCACCTACCGCAGCCGCGGCGCCGATCATACCGCCGTGTTCACGGCTTCGGGCGCAACGGTGGACGGCGCCGCATATGAGAGGGTCGTCTCCGATATGGCTGCGTTCGTCGGCGTCTACACCGTCGGCGGCAACACCATCGAGATCTCCGCATCCGCGGAAAACGTCAACAGCGCCGTGTCGCTCGTTGCGCGCGTCAACGGCATCCTCTCCTCGCCGGCCTTCTCGGCGGACGGCGGCGTGCAGACGCTCACCCTGTCCGCGTTCGACGTACAGGCGATGAAGCGCATCAGCTGCACGCTCGTGCTGGAGGACGGCGTCGTCACCGCGACGGTGAACGGCGAGACGGAGAGCGATGAAAAGGCGGCGGCGGAGTGGTCGTATGCCGACTTTGCCTTCACGGGCGAGCGCACCGTCACCGTGGACGGCAAGCAATACAAGCTGACCTGCGTCATGAAGGGGGATGCCGCGGTGTTCCTCCTCGACGGCGAAGTCTGCACCGACTATCTCGTCGCCATCGATGCGGACGGGGAAGCGACGCTTACCCTGAGCTGCGGCGGCGTGACGTTCAACGTCTGATATCAGGCAAAAAGAAGGGCTGTCCTTACAGGGCGGCTCTTTTTTGGGCGTCGGCTTGACAGGAACAGGGAATTGTGTTATAATCAAAAAAATGAAACAGCGGACGGGCAAGCCGTAACGCAAAGAGGAGAGATTTATGGAGTATACGGTATCGGCAGAGGAAGTAAAGCGCGTCAAGGGGCTTGGATTCCTGCAGGACAAGCGCTATCCCGACGTGTTCAACGCGCGCGTCATCACACGCAACGGCAAACTCACGGCGGAGCAGCACCGCGTCATCGCCGACGCGAGCGAAAAGTTCGGCTCCGGCGTCGTGACGATGACCACCCGCCTCACGCTGGAAGTGCAGGGCATCCGCTACGACAATATTCAGCCCTTCCTCGATTTTCTTGCGGCGCACGGTCTTACGACGGGCGGCACGGGCAAACGCGTGCGCCCCGTCGTCTCCTGCAAGGGGACGACCTGCCAGTACGGGCTCATCGATACCTTCGCGCTGTCCGAAAAGCTGCACGAGATCTTCTACGAGGGGATGCACGACGTCGCGCTCCCTCACAAGTTCAAGATCGCCGTGGGCGGCTGTCCCAACAACTGCGTCAAGCCCGACCTCAACGATCTGGGCGTCATCGGTCAGCGCGTGCCGACTATCTGCCTCGACAAGTGCCGCGGCTGTAAGAAGTGTCAGGTCGAGCTCGCCTGCCCTGTCAAGGCTGCCCGCGTCGAGGGAGGGAAGATCGATATCTCCGATGATTGCAACCACTGCGGCAGGTGCAAAGGGCGCTGCCCGTTCGGCGCCGTGACCGACTACAAGGACGGCTACAAGATCTATATCGGCGGCAGATGGGGCAAGCGCGTCGCGCAGGGCAGGGCGCTCTCGCGCATCTTCACTTCGGAAGAGCAGGTCGTCGAGGTCATCCGCCGCGCCATCGAGCTCTTCCGTACGGAGGGCGTCGACGGCGAGCGCTTTTCCGATACCGTCGCCCGCCTCGGCTTTGCCTACGTCGAAGAAAAACTCACGGCAGGCGTCTGAAACGGCAAATGGCTCTTCAATGTCTTTCACTTGATTACACGAGCGCTCCCGCAAGGGAGCGCAGTCAATTTGCGCTCATCGGCAGGAGGCGCGCTCTCTTTCTCGAAGGCAGGCGGGCGGCGGGCGGCTGCGTGCTGCTCACGACCTGCCACCGCGTCGAATTGTACTTCACGGGGGACAGGGCGCAGACGGAGGAGGCGTTCTTCTGCGCCGCGGGCGCGTCGTCCGCGCGCTTTGCCTATTTTCCCGACGGGACGGAGCACCTCTTTCTGCTCGCCGCGGGGCTCTTGTCGATGGCGGCGGGCGAGGACGAGATCTTGCATCAGCTCCGCGTCGCCTATGAGGAGGCGCGCGGCTTCGGGACGGATAAAACGCTGAACGAGGCGTTCCAGAGCGCCCTGCACTGCGGCAGGACGGTGCGGGCGGAGACGGGCATCTCCTCGCTCGCCTGTTCGGTCGCGACGCTTGCCGCCAACGCCGTATCGCGTTCTCTTGCGGACGGCGGCACGGTCCTGCTCGTGGGCGGCTCGGGGCAGATCGGAAACGCCGTTCTCGCCAATCTGCGCGCGAAACGTAAGTTCACCGTTCTTGCGACCGAACGCACGCACGCCTTTTCCGCCGCGCAGACGGGGGACGGCGTCCGTCCCGTGCCGTATGCGGCGCGTTTTGACTATCTGAACGAAGCGGACGCCGTCGTCAGCTGCACCGCGTCGCCGCACGTCGTCTTTCCCCTGCGGGAGACCGCCGCGCGCTTCCAAACGGTCAAGCCCCGTCTGTTCCTCGACCTCGCCATGCCCGCCGACGTCGATGAAGGCGTGGGGGAGCTTGCTGGCGTGACGCTCGTCGGGATCGACGGCTTCCGCGCCGAAGCGGAGGCGAACAGCCGCCGCAAACAGGCGCTTCTTTTTGAGGCGCGTGCGGTCGCGCAGCGCTGTCTGCAGGCGTTCAGGCAGCGCTGCGAGGCGCGGGGAGAAATAAGATGAACTGCTTTCCCTTCATGGTCCCTGCAGCGGGGTGCAGATGCCTGCTGACGGGCGGCGGGAAGATCGCCCTTCACAAGGCGCGGCGGCTCGCCCTGTTCGGCGTGCGCATCGTCGTCTGCGCGCGCGAGATCTTGCCCGAACTCGAAGAACTCGCCGCGGAAGTACACCGCGAATACGACGTCTCTCTTCTGGATGGCGCGGATTTTGCCGTCGCCGCGACGAGCGATCGCGCGTTCAATGCGCGCGTTGCAGAGGACTGCCGCGCGCGCCGCGTCCCCGTCAACTGTGTGGACGACAGGGCGCACTGCGATTTTTATTTTCCCGCTCTCATCGTGCGCGGGGATACGGTCATCGCCGTCTCCACGGGCGGGGTGTCGCCCCTTGCTGCCGCGCTCCTGAAGGAGCGCATCGCCCGCAGCCTCCCCGACGACCTCGAGGAGCGCGTCGCGTGCGCCGGACGGCTGCGCGAAGCGGGGGACGGCGAGGCGTACGAGCGGGAATGCAGGAGACTGTTCGAGGAAGAGATATGATTTTGAAGATCGGAACGCGCGGTTCCCGCCTTGCGCTGGCACAGGCGCGGATCGCGCAGGCGGCGTTCGCCGCCGTCCATATCGAGAGCGAGCTCGTCGTCGTGCATACGCGCGGCGATCTCGACCGTGTCTCCCCGCTTTCGGAGATCGGAAGGGGGGCGTTCACCGATGTGTTATCCGGCATGATCGCGCGCGGGGAGCTCGATGTCGCCGTACACTCGGCAAAAGACCTTCCCACCGACGAGGCGCACGACGGCTTTTTCTGTCTGCCCCGCGCCGACGCCCGTGACGCCCTGCTCACCGTAAAGGGGAGACGGGTCGTGCGCATCGGGACGGGCTCGCCCCGCCGCGCCGTGACGGCTGCGCTCTTTGCGGGCGCGCGCGTCCTTCCCGTACGCGGCAACGTCGATACGCGCATCCGAAAACTCAAGGCGGGGGAGTACGACGCGCTCGTGCTCGCCTGCGCGGGGCTGGAGCGCCTCGGCTTTTCGGACGAGGAAGTCGAGGTGACGCCGCTCGCGCCCTCCGTCTGCGTCCCCGCCGCCTGTCAGGGCATCATCGCCATCGAAGGGGCGGCGGGCGAGCGCATCCATGCGGAAGAGACGGGCAGGGCTGCGCGCATCGAGCGCGCCTGCCAGCGCCTGTTGGGCGGAGGCTGTACGGGCGGCGTCGGCTGCTATTTTGACGGCGTCACCCTCTATGCGCAGAAGGAGGGCGTCATCCGCAGCATCCCCTTCGGGGAAGGGGCGGCGGAACGCCTTGCGGAGGAATTTGTATGAACCGCGTCATTCTGGTGGGCGCGGGCTGCGGCGAGGGGCTCATCACCGTCAGGGGCGCGGAGCTCCTGCGCCGCGCCGACTGCGTCGTCTACGATGCGCTGCTGGACGAGGCGCTCCTGTCCCTCGTTCCCCCGCATTGCAAAACCATTCCCGTCGGAAAACGGGCGGGGGCGCACGCCATGCCGCAGGAGGAGATCGACGCCCTGCTCGTCCGCTGTGCAAACGAATACCCGCTCACCGTGCGTCTCAAGGGGGGCGATCCCTTTGTATTCGGACGGGGCGGGGAGGAACTTGCCGCGCTCGCACGGGCGGGCGCCGCCTGCGGCGTTGTCCCGGGCGTGACTTCCGCCGTCGCGGCGGCGGAACTTGCGGGCATTCCCCTGACGCACCGCGGCGTCGCGCGCTCCTTCACCGTTGTCACGGCGCGTACAAAGGAGGGCATTGCGGATACGGCAAGGTATGCCTCGGCAGGAGACACGCTCGTTTTTCTGATGGCGAAAGGAGCGGCGGAGGACATTGCGGAGGGGCTCGTTGCGGGCGGACGTCCGCCGCAGACGCCCGCGGCGCTGATCTCCGAAGCCGGAACACCGCGCGCGCAGACGCGCCGCTGTCCGCTCTCCGAACTCGGACGCATCGCCCGTGAGATGCAGGCGCCGCTCACCGCCGTCGTCGGCGAAGTGTGCCGCGAGGGGCTGTTGGGCGAGCCGTGGGAGCGCGCCCTTGCGGGCGGGGCGCGGGTCGCCGTCGTCGGCACGCCCGATCATGTCGCGCGGGTGAGCGAAGCGCTCTTTTCCCGCGGGCTCACGCCCTTGCCCTGCGTTGTCGGGCGCATCGTGCCGCTCCCGTTCGACGCGTTCTTTGAAAGGCTCGGCGATCACGATTGGCTCGCTTTTACGTCTGCCAACGGTGTGGACGTCTTTTTTGATCGCATGGTGCAAAAAAAGGTGGACGTACGCCGTTTTTCGCGCCATAAAATTGCCGCAGTGGGAGAACATACGGCGCGGCGGCTCGCGATGCACGGCGTGCAGGCGGATCTTGTCCCTCCCGGACGGACGACGCAGGCGCTTGCCGAAGCGCTGCAAAACGCCGCCCCGCGCGAGAGGGTCGCCGTGCTCTGCGCGGCGGCGGGAAACGTCTGTCTTGACGAAGCGGGCGTGCGCTATCCGCTCTACGAGATCGTCTATGAGGAGCATATGCTCGCGCGTGCGGCGGAGGCGATCCGCCATGCCGCGTACGTCACGTTCGGCTCGGCGGGCGGGGCGAACGCGCTGCTCTCGTATGCGCCGCTGCCCGATGGGGTCCGCCCGGTCTGCATCGGGACGGAGACCGCCAAGGCGCTCACGGCGCGAGGCTATGCGCCCGCCGTCGCCGCGCTTCCCGGTGCAGAGGAGCTTGCCGACGCGGTCGTATCATTGCAAAAGGAGAATGTATGCAACGGTTGAGAAGGCTGCGCCGCACGGGCGCATTGCGCGATCTTGTCGCGGAGACTTCCTTTAGGGTCTCCTCGCTCATCTATCCCGTCTTTGTCACCGACGGGGAAAATATCAGGGAAGAAGTGCCGTCCATGCCGGGCGTCTTTCGCTATTCGGCGGACAGGCTCCCGGAGATCGTCGACAGGATGCTCGACGCGGGCATCGGCGGAACGATGCTCTTCGGCGTCCCTGCGAAAAAGGACGAGTGCGGCAGCGAGGCATATGCGGAGGACGGCGTCGTCCAACGCGCCATCCGCCTGATCAAGGCGTACTGCGCGCAGAAGGGGGCGCAGCTCACGGTCATTGCCGATATCTGCCTGTGCGAATACACTTCGCACGGGCATTGCGGCGTCCTGCGGGAGGGCGACGTCGATAACGACGCCTCGCTTCCCCTTCACGCCAGGGCTGCGCTGGCTGCGGCGCGGGCGGGCGCGGATATGGTCGCGCCCTCGTCTATGATGGACGGGGTCGTCGCCGCCATCCGCAGGACGCTCGACGAAAACGGCTTTTCCTTCCTTCCTGTCATGGGGTACAGCGCCAAGTTTGCCTCTGTATTCTATTCTCCCTTCCGCGACGCCGCCGATTCCGCGCCGCAGACGGGGGACAGAAAGAGTTATCAGATGGACTGCCGCAACGGGCGCGAGGCGCTCCGCGAGCTCGCCGCCGACGAGGCAGAGGGCGCGGACATCCTCATGGTCAAGCCCGCGCTCGCCTATCTCGACGTCGTGCGCGCGGCAAGGGAGCGCACGCTGCTCCCGCTCGCCGTCTACAACGTCAGCGGCGAGTACGCCATGGTCAAGGCAGCCGCCGCGGCGGGGATGCTCGATGAAAAGCGCACCGTTTCCGAACTCATGACGGCGTTTTTCCGCGCGGGCGCGGATATCGTCATCACCTATCACGCGCTCGATGCCGCGCAATGGCTGCGGGAGGGGACGTTATGACCAACAGGGAGTGTTTTGACCGCGCCAAGGCGGTCATCCCGGGCGGCGTCAATTCTCCCGTGCGCGCGTTCGGCGCCGTCGGCAGGACGCCGCGCTTTCTTGTCAAGGGAGAGGGAGATACCGTCACGGACGTCGAAGGGCGGATGTATACCGACTATGTGATGAGCTGGGGACCGCTCGTTCTGGGACACGCCTGCAAGGAGGTCGTCCGCGCCGTGCAGGATGCCGCAAGTCAGGGCCTCACCTTTGGCGCTCCCACAGTGCGGGAGACTGCGCTGTGCGAGGAGATCGCCGCCGCCGCGCCCCATATGGAACTCGTGCGGCTCGTCAATTCGGGGACGGAGGCGACGATGTCCGCCGTCCGCGCCGCGCGCGGCTTTACGGGGCGGGACAAGATCGTCAAATTTGCGGGCAACTATCACGGGCATTCGGACGGGCTGCTCGTCAGGGCGGGTTCCGGGTGCCTGACGGGCGCCGTGCCGGACAGCCTCGGCGTTCCCGCGGCGTATGCGGGACAGACGCTCGTCGCCGCCTATAACGACGCGGAGAGCGTCCGTGCGCTGTTTGCGGAACACAAAGGAGAAGTGGCGTGCGTCATCGTCGAACCCGTTGCGGCGAACATGGGCGTTGTCCCGCCTCGCGACGGATTTTTGCAGGAACTGCGTTCGCTGTGCGACCAGGAGGGGGCGCTGCTCATTTTCGACGAGGTCATCACGGGCTTCCGCGTCGCTTACGGCGGGGCGGCGGCGCGCTACGGGGTGAGACCCGACCTTGCGGCATACGGCAAGATCGTGGGCGGCGGGATGCCGCTCGCGGCGTACGGCGGGCGAAGGGACGTCATGTCCTGCGTCGCGCCCGCGGGGGGCGTGTATCAGGCGGGTACGCTCTCGGGCAATCCCGTTGCGACGGCGGCGGGGCTCGCAACGCTGCGCATCCTGCGCGAACGGAGAGAGGAGATCTATCCCGCGCTCGAAGAGAAGGGGGCGTTCCTCGAGGAGGCGTTCCGCGAGGCGGGCGTACCCGTTGCGCGCGTCGGCTCCATTCTCACGCCCTTTTTTGCTCCCGCTGCGCCGCGCAGTTACGAGCAGGCGTGCGCCTGCGACAGGGCGGCGTTCGCGCGTTATTTTTCCGCCATGCTCGATGCGGGCGAGTACGTCGCGCCCTCACAGTTCGAGGCGATGTTTGTCTCCGCCGTGCATACGAAGGAGCACTTGCGGCAGACGGCGGCGGCGATCGGACGCGCCGTCTGCACCGCGCGGCATGACCGATAAAAATTTGTTTTATCCCGAAAATGCGAAAAAAAGGGCAAGAAGCCCTTTTTTTGTTTGGCGGAGAAGTAATAACCTAAAACGAATAGGATCTATTATTTCGACTTCTTTTTATTTGTTTGAGCATCTTGCTTGCCTTCTAAATCCATTTCAATTTTTGGATTATCTATGTTATCCATTTTAGCAGCAGACTTATTTCCTTCTGTTGGCGAGTCCATTAAAGGCATAGGACTTACTTGTGGTTGCTCTGTTGGAACAACCATTTCGTATCGCGAGATATTACTATCTCCTACACGTTGCCTTTCAATTAAAACGGTTTGTTTGATATAGTCTACAGGATGAACATTTGTCAGACCACTGTTTTCTTTCATTATTGAATAAACTTCGCCCGTCTGCTGGCTTATTAGTCCATCCGTATAAGGAATGTAACTATGTAAAATGCCTAAAAGAGCCGCTTTAGGTTGAGGTGAAGAACCTTTAACGGCTACCAATTCGGGTCGCAAAATAACGGGACCGCCAGAGTTTCCGGGGAATGATTGTGCATCAACAAGAAAGTTTACTTCAGGATTTCCCGGAATGTATAAATCTGAAATTCTCGATATGCAGCCAAGGCGGCATATTGGATTTTTTTGAGATGTATTAACTAAATTAAGCGGATATCCTAATGAATAAACTAAATCTCCCTCAAAAACGCCTGAACTTTGCATATCACTTAAAGTTAAAGATTCTTCTAATGGAAAAAAGTGATATTTGGCATTCATGTTATTTAAAAAACCTGCGTTAATACTTAGCGCAATAATATCCACTTTGGGATTGACATGTTCCGAATATAATTTATGATTGTTTTGATTTAACAATTCAGCAGGAAAATCATAAGAATTGATACCACCATTTTGATTAAATCCTATAAAAATTCTCTTCTGATTCTTAACTACATGTTTGTTGGTAATCAAATATAATCCGTATTTTTTTACCGACTGAGAATTTTCCATCAAATCTCCAACTAAAAAGCCTGTTCCTATGCAGGATTTTTGGTTGTTGTTATTAATAATGCTTATTGTTACAACTGATTCTATAAAAAAATTAGGTATTAACGCCATAATATTTTCTCCTTCATGTATTTCTTAAACACAAACATGTTGGTTTGTTTCAATCTATTTGTGGATGCGTAGCTGTTATCTATGCTAAAATTTTCTCTTAAAATCATCGCGTCTAAATTAACTTTTCACATTATTCTTCTCCTTGGAAGTTAATTCCACTTGCAGTTGATTGATATAATCGTTGTTGGCATACCGACAATTTGTATGTCAAATTTCAAGCTCGTTTCTACTTTTGTTGAAGCATTATGTATGCGGAAGCTGAATTGCCAGCCGCCATCCATATAAAGCTCGACGGTGTTAGTGCTGTTCGGCTTAAAGTCAAGACTGACTATTCGCGTCGGCAGTAGTGCATGAGGTACTTCAATTTTTGGAGCGACGACTCGACTGGATTGATTTAATGTCCCGTGCAGATTATAGGTTTGTATCTGCGTGATCCGTTTGCTGTCGATGCTGATTATCTTATAAAAATCAAACTCGCCAAGCAAATATTCAACCATCTTCTGTGGCACGGCAGAATCATTCTCATTGCTACGCAACACTTCGGCAATGAACGCTTTAAGCAATGGAACATATACATCCTTATCCTTGGTCGGAAGTTCGTTCCAGTTTTTATTTGCGGCTTTCTGTTTGGTCAAATAATTAAAAATCGGTTCGATGCTGTTCCAATACTGTTTGGAACACGGTATGCCGAACCACTTGGCACCAAAATCCAAAGTCTTTGCCAATCTGCTGTGTTTTACTGCAAAGTGATTGTGTTTGATGCTCAAGCCGATTTCCCACTTTATATCCACACGAGCAATGATAATATCGCGCACATCACCGACTTTTCCTTCGTTGTCGGTTTGAATCTTGAGCGTCAACAAATCAGAACCTGTTTCAAGCAGCATCGGTTCCATATCAAATATGGTACTTACCGCAGCAGTTGCACTTTGTTGCAGAATATATTTGAGTCCGTCTGAAGTTGAATTCCAGGCGCGCTCTGCCGCTTCATAAGCTGAATTTTTAACTATTTTCGCTGAGCGGATTTTGTTTATCTCTGCGCAAAGAGTATTAATGCAGATGTATTCGTATGCGCGACCTTGATTATTGCTTTGACTACTCATCTTCCGCTCTCCTTATTGCAACGCCTCTTTGATCGCTACGGCCACTTCGTAGGCGAGATTGACAGGTACGGCATTGCCTATCATTTTGTAGGCATCATCCGTATAATTATAAATGAATTTGAAGTCATCGGGAAAGCCTTGAATCCTTGCAATTTCGCGTATAGTCATTCTGCGATATAGATGCTCCTTTCCCTTAACAAACTCCCGCTTGTTTTGTTCGATAAACTTCATTTTGGGCGCCTGCGGATGCAGCTGGCATTGTCTGCCCGAAGCTTGAACGGTAAAAGCCTGCTCATCCCATCCTTTGACCCGATTTCGACTCATGAATATCGGAGAGTATGCCCCTGTAAAGAACTCATTGTTATTTATCGCTTTGGGGTTATGATAGTTTCTTGCCCCGGCAGGAACAGCGGTATACTGTAAATCCCATATCGTATCGCGCAAGGTCAGTTTTTTCTTGTCATCAGCCGTTGACCCTATAGGGAACTTAAAACGCACGCCTAAATCACGCCGAAAGCCTATATAAAAGACTCTGCGCCGCTCTTGGGGCACACCGTAATCTTTTGCATTAACCAAAGAAACGGTAAGGTCATATCCGCACTCTTTGAACATCTCAATGATATTGCGTACTGCTTCCGAATGACGATCCGCCAACATCCCGCTAACATTTTCCGCAAGGAAAAACTTTGGCTGCTTGCTCTTGAGAATTCTTATGTAGTCATAGAACAGTTTTCCTCGCGAATCATTAATTCCGCGAAGTGAACCTGCTTCAGACCATGACTGACATGGGGGACCCCCTATTATCCCGTCCACATCGTTAGGGAAGTCGCTTTCTTTGATATTGCGGATATCGCCTTCTATGAGCTTGGTAGACGGATGATTGACCCTATAAGTCTCCCAAATTGTAGGATCATATTCATTGGCCACGGGAATATCAAATCCTGCTCGTTCAAAGCCGAGATCCAATCCGCCGCAACCGCTAAACAAACTTATTAATTTCATTTTTTATCCTCATCCGTATCGTCAATCACGACATCGTTTTTTGAGCAAAATTGAACAAATGCATACTCTTTTAATTTAGTGGGTTTAGTGACGCCGTTTTCCCATCGATTTACTGTAGCATATCCAAGCCCTAATTGTTGTGCAAGTTCTATTTGAGTAAGCCCTAATTGCATACGCGCTCGATACACTTTTTCCTTAAACTCCATACTCACCTCAAGATTAATCATATTATATCATATTGTAGCACATTAAGCAAGTCGAATATGCTATTGATGGAAATTAATATTCATCTTATGGCACTATGGCGGGTGCTTGAATAAACGAGCCTCTGCGGCGTATGGTATTTAGGCAAAGAGCCAAGACCAAACGCCCCAAGGGGCTTTTTGTTTGCCGTTGGCAAATAGCCTACCATACGCCTTTCTCACGTCAAGCGGCTTTCGCGGCATAAACCGTCCGCTTGTATGCGATTGACCAAATAAATCAATACAAACGGCTACAAGCCGATATAGGCGGTTTGACGACGTTATATGCAATAATAAAAGCGGAAAAGAATAAAGAAAAAGAACCTAAACCGAGGGTTCGATTTAGGTTCTTACTGGCGGAAGGTGAGGGATTCGAACCCCCGGACCCTCGCGGGTCTTCAGTTTTCAAGACTGACGCCATCGACCACTCTGCCAACCTTCCGTTGCGCCGCCCGCAGGCGGCTTCTTTCATGCTTTGCAGATCTCTTCGATCTCGGCAAGCTCTTCGGGCGTGAACACGGGATCTACGTTGATGTTTTCCAGGATCTGCGCGGAGGAAGATGCGCCGATGATGACGCTCGGGACGACCTTGTCCTTCAACACCCACGAGAGGGCGAAGGCGGGCAGCGTCTGGTTTCTTCTCTGCGCCACGGCGCGAAGTTTGGCGAGCTTTTCAAAGAAAGCGGGCGTGAGCGTCTCTTCCTTCAGCGTGAAGCTCTTCTTGATGCGGCTGTCCTCGGGGATGACGCCGTTTGCATAGCGCTCGGTCAGAAGTCCCTGCGCGAGAGGGGAGTAGGCGATGATGCCGAAGCCGTTCTGCTCGGCAAAGTCTTTGAGCCCGTCCTCCTCGATGCGCCTGTCGAGCAGGTTATAGCACGCCTGATGGAGGATGAAGGGCGTCCTGAGTTCGCGGAACACTTTGACTGCCGCTTCGGTCTGCTCCCTGTTGTAGTTGGAGATGCCGATATAGAGCGCCTTGCCGCGCTCGACGAGCTGGTGCAGGACGTAGCAGGTCTCCTCGATGGGCGTCTCGGGATCGGGGCGGTGATGGTAGAAGATGTCCGCGTACTCGATGCCCATGCGCTTGAGCGAGGCGTCCAGGGAAGCCGTCAGGTATTTGCGGCTGCCGCCCTTGCCGTAGGGGCCGCCCCACATCGGGAAGCCCGCCTTGGTCGAGATGAGCATCTCATCGCGGTGGGCGGAGAAATTTTCTTTTAAGATCTTGCCGAAATTCTCCTCGGCGCTGCCGCCGCGGGGACCGTAGTTGTTGGCGAGATCGAACGCCGTGATCCCCTTGTCGAAGGCGGTGAAGATCATGTCGCGCATGATCTCGAAGTTATCGAAGCTGCCAAAGTTCTGCCACAGTCCCAGCGAGAGGGCGGGGAGTTTCAGACCGCTCCTGCCCGCAGGGCGGTACTCGACTGCCGCGTTTTTATAGCGCATCGGGTCGGGTCTTCTCGTCTTGTTGCCGATCAGGCGTTTGAAAGTTGCCTCATCCATGTTCATAGCCGTTTCTCCATGTTCTGCGGGATACCGCAATTGCGAAACATTGTATCACAGTGCAAAAAAAATTGCAAGCGATTGCACGCACCCTGCGGCGACTTCCCGGCATAGGATGGGAAAGGAGGGAAAATACGATGACTGCCGATCTTCTTATCGTGAGGGCGCTTTCGCCCGCCTATGCGGGGCGGGAGGGGGAGCTCACCGCCACGCTGCAATACGTCTATCAGAGCATCCTTCTCGGGGGCTGCGGGAAAAAGGAGGAGGCTAAGACCCTCCTTCGCATCGCCGTGGAGGAGATGCGCCATTTGGAGGAGATCGGCGGGCTGCTCGTCTCCTTCGGCGTGCCGCCCGTGTTCACCGCCTGCCCGCCCTATCCCGTCGGGTACTATTCGGCGTCCAACGTCGATCACAGCAAGCCGTATGTGCAGATGCTCGAAGCGGATATCCGCGGCGAGCGGGAGGCGATCGCCCTGTATACGCGCATTCTCGGGAGCGTTTCCGACGAGCGCGTGCGGGAGACGGTCACGAAGATCCGCGCGGACGAGGAGCGTCATCTTGCCCTGCTGCGGCAGATGCGGGCGTCTCTCTGAGCGCCTCCACCGCGGCGGCGGGCATTTCGGGCATGAATTTCCAGTACCGCACGGGCATATAGCCCTTCATCTGTCTGAGCCGCTTGCGGGAGGGGATGTTGACGCTCGCATAGTACTGCCGCCAGAGCGCCTGCCAGCCCTCTTCGTCGGCGGAGAGCACGACCTCCGCCTTGGTGAGCGGCGCGGTGAAGGCGTGCGCGCCGTCCCAGACGGCGGCTTTGCAGCGGCGCACGTCGTGGAGGACGAAGGGGATGGAGGGGATGCGTCCGCGGAAGTGGGGCAGGAGCAGGTCGCAGATGTCGTGATCGGGGGAAATGGGGGCGTAGAGCGCGCCGCTCGCGCTCTCCATAAAGCGCACGAACCCCTTGAAGCGGTGCAGCTCGAAGGAGACGCGCCGCATACATTCGTTCGCCGCGACGACGGCGTCCTCGGTGAGGTCGCCGCGTACGGGCGCCTTGCGCGAGGCGATGAGTTTGAGATACCGGTAGGCGGTCTGCCCGCGCCCCGCCTCGCCGCTGCGCAGCAGGAGACCAAGGTCGCGCATACAGCCCTTGTCAAAGGACAGCAGCCGCGCCTCGCACCTGCGCGCCTTCTCCTCGTCCGCACGCACGAAGACGCACTCCTGTCCCAGGGCGAGCTGACAGCTCCCCGCCGTGACGATGGCGCGTTCGTCGCAGTAGGCGAGCAGGAACGCCGTCAGAAAAGCCTCTTTGCTTCCGTCAAAAAAATATGTCATAATTCCCCCGTGAGCGCGGCGGCTGCCGCCTCTCTTGTGAGCGCGCCGCCCGCGGCGGGCGGGAGCGCCCCGTCGAAGAGGGAGAGCTGCCGCGCCCGTTCGCCGCGCTCTCCCGCCGTCAGCAGTCCTCTCACGGCTGCCTCGTTTTCCGCGCCGCAGAATTTCCCGCCTGCCGTGATGAAGTGCCTTGCGCGTTTGAGCACGACGCGCATTTTTTTGAGATGTTCAAAGTTGAGTGAAGAAAACCTGCGCGCCGACATGATCTTCTGCGCGCTGCGCGCGCCGATGCCCGGGACGCGCAGCAGCGCCTCGAGAGGGGCGCGGTTGACCTCGACGGGGAAGAACTCGGGGTGCCGCAGCGCCCACGCGCACTTCGGATCGAGTTCGAGGGGCAGATCCTCTCCCTCGGGGACGAGCTCTTCCACGTCGAAGCCGTAAAAGCGCAGCAGCCAGTCCGCCTGATACAGCCTGTGTTCCCGCAGGGCGGGGCTTGCGGCGGCGGGAAGGAGGGGGTCCTGCACGACGGGCGTATACGAGGAATAATATACCCGCTTTAACCCGTTCACGCGGTACAGGCTCTGCGTCAGCCGCAAGATCTGCCCGTCCCGCTCGGGCGAAGCGCCCACGATCATCTGCGTCGTCTGCCCCGCGGGTAGAAAAAACCCCTTGCGTTTTTCGGCGCGGAACGCCGCCTTTTCGCGGCAGAGCTGCCGCATGGGGACAAGCAGGCTCTCCTTGCTCTTCTGGGGCGCGAGCAGCTTCAGGCTCCGCTCGCCGGGGAGTTCGATGTTGTAACTCATGCGGTCGGCATAGCGCGCCGCCTCGGTGACGAGGGCGGGGTCTGCCTTCGGGATGCCCTTTAAGTGGACGTATCCGTGAAAGGCGTATTTGGTGCGCAGCAGCCTGACTGCCGCGACGAGCCGTTCCATCGTGTGATCGGGCGAGACGTGTACCGCGGAGGAGAGGAACAGCCCCTCGATATAGTTGCGCTTGTAGAAGTCGACGGTCAGTTCGCAGATCTCCTCGGGCGAGGCGCTCGCGCGCGGCACGTCGCAGCTGCGGCGGCTCATGCAGTATTTGCAGTCAAAGACGCAGTCGTTGCTCATGAGGATCTTGAGGAGCGAGACGCACCGCCCGTCGGGCGTAAAGGAGTGGCAGCACCCGTCGGGCAGCCCGTTGCCGATGCCGCCCGCGTTTGTTCTGCCGCTCCCCGACGAGGAACAGGAGACGTCGTATTTGGCGCTCTCCGTCAGGATCTTTAATTTCTCTTCCGCGATCATATGTTCAGTATACCATGCTTTTGGCAAAAAGTCAAACATTCGTTTGAAAAAATCGCAAAAAATATTGCTTGTCAACGGCTGTACTTGTATGGTATAATCGGGAAAAGCGGGGAAGCGCCCCGTTTTCACAAAACTTTCATGCAACGTTAAAGCGGCAATAAACAAAGCCGTGTATAGTTTTGAAAGAAAAGGGAGGTTGCCATCATGAAGATCCTCATTGTCGACGACGAGGAGATGATCCGCGCCGTTCTTCGCGAGTACATCGAGTTTGAAGGCGGGGAGGCGGACGAGGCGAGCGACGGCATGGAAGCGGTCAAGCTGTGCCGCGAGCGGGATTACGACGTCATCCTCATGGACGTCATGATGCCCCGCCTCGACGGCTTTTCCGCCGTCAAGGAGATCCGCAAGTTCAAGCAGACACCCGTCATCATGCTCTCGGCGCGGGGCGAGGAGTACGACAAGCTCTTCGGGTTCGAGATCGGTTCGGACGACTACGTCACCAAACCCTTCTCTCCCAAGGAAGTGATGGCGCGCATCCACGCCGTTATGAAGCGGGGAAGAGGCGCCAAGGAGCCGCAGGAAGTATACGAGTTCGAGGGACTGCGCATCGATATGGAGGGGCGCACCGTCACGGTGGACGGCGAGAAGGCGGAGCTCACGCCCAAGGAGTACGAGCTTCTCTTTTATTTCGTGCGCCACAACGGCGTCGCGCTCACGCGCGAGCGCCTGCTCAACAAGGTGTGGGGGTACGACTTCTACGGGGACGACCGCACGGTGGACACCCACGTCAAAATGCTGCGCGGCAACCTGAAGGAGTACCGCAAGTTCATCGTGACCCTCCGCGGGCTCGGGTACAAGTTCGAAGCGTGAGGAAGGCGGCGCGATGGGCGGCGGAAAAAAGAAACGGCAAAGGCAGTCCGCAGGCATCGGGCTGAGTTTTTTGCTGTGGTTCGCGTTTTCGATGTTCGCGCTCATGGTGGTCGTCGTGTTTGTCGTCGTGCAGAATTCGCTCGTCACGATGCAGTACCGCGAGCGTACGCGGCTGTATCTGGAGGAGACGGGGGAGACGATGGTCTCCGAGATCGGCGGTTCGCACGATCTCACCGCGCTCGGCTGGCGGCTTCTGGACCTTGCGAACGAAAACGGGCTCACCGTCCACCTCTTTTATGAGGACGGGGAGAGCGTCTTTACCCTTGCGGGCGTTCAGCAGGCGGACTTTTCCGACCTTGCGGCATACCTGCGCGAAAAGCGGGACGAGGGCGCGCTCTCCAATTTCCTGCTCTCCGAGGCGGACGGCGTGACCGTCTATGCCCACGCGGTGGAAGTGGAGGGGCGTCCCGCCTTTTTATACCTCGCCGCGCCGACCGAGATGCACTATTCGATGGACGCGGGTCTGAGATGGATCTCTCTCGTCACGGCGCTCGCCGCCGTCGTCCTCGCGTTCGTCGTGAGCGGCATCGTCACGCCCTTCATCACCCGTCCGCTGACCGAGGTCACGGCGCGCGCCAAGGAGATGGCGCGCGGCAACTATCAGATCAATTTCCGCAAAGATTACTACTGCGCGGAGATCGACGAGCTCTCGGAGGCGCTGGAATATGCGCGTACGGAGATCTCGCGCGCGGACGTCATGCAAAAGGAACTCATCGCCAACGTCTCGCACGACTTCAAGACGCCGCTCACGATGATCAAGGCGTACGCCTCGATGATCCGTGAGATCTCGGGCGAAAACAAGCAGAAGCGGGACGCGCACGCCAAGGTCATCATCGACGAGTGTGACCGCCTCACTCTTCTCGTGAGCGATCTTCTCGATCTGTCCAAGCTGCGCGCGGGGCTCGTCAAGGAGGAACGCGCCGGGTTCGACCTCTCGGAGGAGGTGCGCGCCGTTGCGGAGCGCTTCTCCTATCTGCGGGAGACGGAGGGGCTCGCGATCGAAGAGGAGATCGCGGACGGGCTGTTCGTCACGGCGGACAAGGATCGTATCGCGCAGGTGCTCTATAACTTCATCGGCAACGCCGTCAACTATACGGGCGAGGACGACAAGCGCATCCGCATCCGGCTGTACGTCAAGGGAAAGTATGCGCGCTTTGAGGTCATCGATACGGGCAAGGGCATCCCCGCCGACGAGGTGGACACCATCTGGGACCGCTACTACCGCTCGGGCAAGACGCACAAGCGCCCCGTCAGCGGCACGGGACTGGGGCTCTCCATCGTCAAGAGTATTTTGCTGCAGCACGATTTTCCCTTCGGCGTCATCTCCGAAGAGGGGAAGGGAAGCTGCTTCTGGGTGGAATTTCCCATCGACGCCCCCGCGGGGCAGGAAAAAAACAAGGAGGAAGGCGAATGAACAGGCGGATCTCGGCAGCCGCGCTGCTGCTTGCCGTCACGGCGGCGGGCAGCACCGTTTTTGCGGCGCAGCGTACGCAGGCTTTTGCAGGGGTCGCTCCCGAATACTATGCCGGTTCGCAGAGCGCGGGCGTCGTCGCGGGCGCGCAGGGCGCCGTCAGGGTCGCGGGCGAGACGCTCACCTTCCGCATCGGGACGCTCCCGCAGGTGCGGGAGGACGAAGTCCTTTCACCGGGAACGATCGAAATGCAGGCGGAGTACGTCCTTGTGAACGACAGCGACGAGGACGTCTTTGTGCGCCTCTTCTTCCCCGTCGGCACGCGGCCGGATTATTCCGACCTGCCCGAGGTTTCGCAGTGCAGCGTGACGGCGGACGGCGTACCCGTCGCGACGACGCCGCGCTATACCTACTGCGCGGACGATATGAACGCGATATATACGGAGACGTACGACGTACTGGACGCCGTTCCGCGCGACGGGTATGACGAGAGCAGGTTCGCGCGCGATACCAAGGTGTATATCTACCGCTATCTGGTGGAGACGCCCGCGGAAGAAACGCCCGTTTCGTACGATTTTCTCTTTTCCTACGACAGCAATTCACGCAATACGCAGGTCGTCAACCTGTCCGGTCCCAACGGCTATATTTCGTACGGGCGCGGGTACCGCACCTGTCCCGTGACCGCAGGGGAGCAAAAGGATGTGACGATCGTCGCATTCGGGGACGCGCCCGCGAATATCCGCACGGAAGTGCGCCGCGATACTTCGCATGACAGCCCGCCCGTATCGGGCGCCGTCATCGCGGCGGAGCAGGTGCGGGAAATGACGTTCGCGGAGTGGGCGGCGTCCATGTATCCCGCCGTTTCCGCGGAGATCCCCGTGAGCGAGACGGACTGGTACAACATCGTCGCGGAGATCATGGCGGACGGCAGCAATTACCTGCGCTATCTCCCCGTCGGGCAGACGACGGTCTTTGAACTCACGGGCGCGCTCCGCTGCTGGGGGGAGTATGAGATCGCCGTCCCCGCGGAGGGGACGTGCGTCAATACCGTCTCGGCGCCCGTCTATCCGACCGTAACGGGCGGGAACGGCACATCCCTGACGTGGCAGTTCACATACGATTTTTCCTCCGACCGCTGCTGGACGCAGTTCGGCGACATGACCATCCGCATCGAGACGGACTATGCGATCGGGCAGAGTTCGCTCGCCTTGACCGAAGAGGACGGGGCGTACGTCTTTACGATGGATCGTCTGCCGATGGGCGATCTCAGCTTCGTCATCTCGCAGCAGTCGGGCTCGTCTCCCATATTTTCGCCCTACGGCGATCCCTTCCCGACCGTCACGGCGGCGCTCATCATCCTGGGCGTCGTCGCGGGGGCGGCGGTCGTCACCCTCGCCGTGATGCTCGTCCGCAGGAAGGAAGCCAAAAAGAAGCTCGAAGCGCAGCAGCAGCGGCTGGAAGGCATCCATGCCCAAAGCGGCAGGGTGGAGATCGGCGACCCGCAGGACAGGGACAAACAATAGGCAAAAGGGGGCGGCGGCTCCCTTTTTTCCTGCCTGCAAATTTAGTGGACAAACCGCGCACGGTGTGCTATACTATGGGGCAGCGGCAAGGAGCCGCCCTTACGGAGAACTATGTTAGAATTACGGCATATCGGTTTTGTCGCCGCCGACGGCGACGCCAACAAAGAGATCCTGGACGACGTCTCGCTTACCGTGAACGAGCCGTTCGTCGCGATCACGGGACCCAACGGGAGCGGGAAATCGACGCTCGCCAAGATCATCGCGGGCATCCTCACGCCGACGGAGGGCAAGATCTTTCTGGACGGCGAGGACATCACGGGACTTTCCGTCACGGAGCGCGCCCGCCGCGGCATTTCCTACGCCTTCCAGCAGCCCGTGCGCTTCAAGGGGCTCACGGTCAAGGACCTTATCTCGCTCGCGGCGGGGAAGAAACTCACCGTCTCGGAAGTGTGCGGCTTTTTGTCCGAAGTCGGGCTGTGCGCGCGCGATTACATCGACCGTGAAGTCAATGCCTCGCTCTCGGGCGGGGAATTGAAGCGCATCGAGATCGCGACCGTGCTCGCCCGCTCCAAGGGGCTCACGGTGTTCGACGAACCCGAAGCAGGCATCGATCTCTGGAGCTTCCAGAGCCTCATTTCGGTGTTTGAGAAGATGCACGCCCGCACCAAGGGGAATATCCTCATCATCTCCCATCAGGAGCGTATCCTGAACATTGCCGACAGGATCGTCGTCATCGCGGGCGGCAGGGTGCAGAAGGACGGCACGCGTGAGGAAGTGCTCCCCGGGCTGCTCGCGGGCAGGATGTGTCCCGCGCTGCAGGGGTAAGGAGCTGCGCCTCGGCAGCGCATCGCCGGACCTGCCGGGCAGGACCGGCGGGAAGGAGGGTGTTCTATGGACGAATTGGAAAAAATGCTTTTATTGGAGATCGCCGATCTGCACAAGGTGCCGGACGGGGCGTACAATATCCGAAAGAACGGTGAAGCGGACGGCAGGCGCAGCACGCCGCACATCCGCATCGAGCCGCGCAGGGACGCAAAGGCAGGGATCGATATCTTCGTCTCGGGCGAGACGAAGGGGGAGAGCGTCCACATCCCCGTCGTCATCACCGAGACAGATTATAAGGAAAAGGTCTATAACGACTTTTATATCGAGGACGGCGCGGACGTGCTCATCATCGCGGGCTGCGGCATCCACAACTGCGGACAGGCGACAAGCGAGCACAGCGGCATCCATACCTTTCACGTCGGCAAAAACGCCCGCGTAAGGTATGTCGAAAAGCACTACGGCTCGGGCGAGGGCGGCGGCGAGAACGTGATGGATCCCACGACGGACATCCGCCTCGGGGAGCATTCCCGCCTCGAGATGGAGACGACGCAGATCAAGGGCGTCGACTCCACCGTCCGCACGACGCGCGCCGTACTGGAGGCGGGCGCCGAGCTCGTCATCCGCGAGAAGATCTACACGCACGGCAGGCAGTACGCCAAGACGGATTTTTCCGTCCAACTCAACGGCGACGGCGCGGGCGCGGACGTCGTGTCCCGCTCGGTCGCGGCGGAGCAGTCACGGCAGGAATTCACCCTGCGCATCGACGGCAACGGCAGGTGTCACGGCCACAGCGAGTGCGACGCCATCATCATGGACGATGCGAAGGTCGTCGCCATCCCCGCGCTTGCGGCGAACAGCGTGGATGCGGAACTCATCCACGAGGCGGCGATCGGCAAGATCGCGGGCGAGCAGCTTCTGAAGCTCATGACGCTCGGGCTCACCGAGCAGGAAGCGGAAGAACAGATCATCAAGGGATTTTTGAGCTGACGATCGCGGGAGAGCGGGCTTTTTTGTGCGCCGCTCTCCCTTTTTTGCCGTGCGGACGCGCAAAACGGGGGAGGAAGCCGCCCATCAAGAAAATTTTATACCGATTTTTTCTAATTATATTGACAACGCCCTTCGGATGGGATATAATGGTAGACAGAAAATTATGTTCAGGAGGAACTCATGAGCAACGAAATCATTCCCGAGAAGAAGCCTTTGACGGAAGAGTATCTGAAGAAGATGGATGCTTATTGGCGTGCCGCGAACTACCTGTCGGCAGCTCAGCTCTATATGCTGAAGAACCCTCTTCTCCGCGAACCTCTGACGCGCGATCAGGTCAAGAAAAAGATCGTCGGACACTGGGGTACCGTGCCGGGACAGAACTTCATCTATGTCCACCTCAACCGCGTCATCAAAAAGTTTGACCTCGACCTCATTCTCTTGTCCGGTCCCGGTCACGGCGGCAACTTCTTTGTCGCGAACTCCTATCTCGAAGGCGCTTACAGCGAAGTCTATCCCAACGTTTCCGAGGACGAAGAGGGCATGACGAGACTGTGCAAGCAGTTCTCCTTCCCCGGCGGTATCTCCTCGCACGTCGCGCCCGAGACGCCCGGTTCCATCAACGAGGGCGGCGAGCTCGGCTACTCCCTTGCGCACGCGTTCGGCGCGGTGTTCGATAACCCCGACCTCATCGCGGCGACCATCGTCGGCGACGGCGAAGCGGAGACCGGTCCTCTCGCAACGGCATGGCATTCCAACAAGTTCCTCAATCCCGTGACGGACGGCGCGGTCCTGCCCATCCTTCACCTCAACGGCTTCAAGATCAATAACCCCACGGTGTTCGCCCGTATCTCCAAGGAAGAAGTCAAGAGCTACTTCCACGGCTGCGGCTACAAGGTGTACTTCGTCGAAGGGTACGAGCCCATGGAGATGCACAAGAAGATGGCGGAAGCGCTCGATAAGTGCATCAAGGAGATCAAGGAGATCCAGAGGAAGGCAAGGGAAGAGGGCTGCACCGAGCGCCCCGTATGGCCCATGATCGTCCTTCGTACGCCCAAGGGCTGGACGGGCCCCAAGGTCGTCGACGGCAAGCACATCGAAGGCAGCTACCGTGCGCACCAGGTCCCGATCACGATGGACAAGCCCGAGCACCTCGAACTGCTCAAAGAGTGGCTGCTCTCCTATAAGCCCGAAGAACTCTTCACCGAGGACTACAAGCTGAAGCCCGAGCTGCGCGAACTCGCTCCCAAGGGCGACCACCGCATCTCCGCAAATCCTCATACCAACGGCGGCAAGCTTCTCAAAGACCTCCGTCTGCCCGACTTCACCAAGTATGCGGTGCAGATGGATGCTCCCGGCACCGTCAAGGCGCAGGATATGCTCGTGCTCGGTTCCTATATCCGCGACGTCCTCAAGCTCAACGAGCAGAGCCGCAACTTCCGTATGTTCGGTCCCGACGAATCCATGTCCAACCGTATGTACGCCGCGTTTGAAGTCTCGTCCCGTCCCTTCGAGGCGAAGATCTACGACAAGGCTTGCCCCGAGGACTGCGTCTTTGTCGAGGACGACAACGTCGCGCCCGAAGGCAGGATCATGGACGCGTACCTGTCCGAGCATATGTGCGAGGGCTGGCTGGAAGGCTATATCCTCACCGGACGCCACGGCTTCTTCGCTTCCTATGAGTCTTTCATCCGTATCGTCGACTCGATGGTCTCCCAGCACGCGAAGTGGCTGAAGGTCACCAACGAGCTGCCTTGGAGACAGGACATTTCCTCCCTGAACCTCATCTTAACGTCCAACGTCTGGCAGCAGGACCACAACGGCTTCACGCACCAGGATCCCGGCTTCCTCGATCACGTCACCTGCAAGAAGGCGGACGTCATCCGCTGCTATCTCCCGCCGGATGCAAACTGCCTGCTCTCCTGCTTCGACCACTGCGTCAAGAGCAAGGGCTACATCAACGTCATCGTTGCGTCCAAGCATCCCACCTATCAGTGGCTCACGATGGATCAGGCGGTCAAGCACTGCACGCAGGGTATCGGCGTCTGGCCTTGGGCTTCCAACGACGCGGGCGAAGAACCCGACCTCGTCATGGCTTGCTGCGGCGATACGCCCACGATCGAAGCGCTTGCCGCTACGACCATCCTGCGCGACTATATGCCCGACCTCAAGATCCGTTTCGTCAACGTCGTCGACCTGATGAAGCTCGATTCGCACGAGAATCATCCTCACGGCCTGCGCGACAGCGCGTTCGACGCGATCTTCACCAAGGATAAGCCCGTCATCTTCGTGTATCACGGCTATCCCAAGCTCATCCATGAGCTCACTTATACCCGCCACAACCGCAACATCAAGGTGTTCGGTTACATGGAAGAGGGTACCATCACGACGGGCTTCGATATGCGCGTCCAGAACCATATCGACAGATTCCACCTCGTCCGCGAGGCGATGATGAGCCTTCCTCAGCTTGGCAACAAGGGTTCCTTCCTTGTGCAGATGATGAACGACAAGCTTGTCGAGCACCGCAACTATATCGCGGAGTACGGCGAAGACCTGCCCGAGATCCAGAGCTGGAAGTGGCACACGCCCGAACAGAAGTAATTTTCCGAACGGAAAGAGCGTCCGCATGGCGGGCGCTCTTTTTTGGCGGGTCTGCTTTCGCGACAGTGCGGCGTCTAAAAAAATTTTCGGTTATTTTTCGCGAAACTATTTTCTTTTGGCAAAAAGTGTTGTATAATAGAGGCAAATAAAGTTGTTTTTGACAACGTAAAAAAGGAGTGAGAGAAATGGCAAGAAAATCTAAGAAAGTCGGGCTTCTCGATATCGTCAAGATGCTCGCGGCAGCCGTCGGGCTCGTGCTCGCCGTCGTAGGTCTCTGCATCCCGTTCTTTGCACAGGTGACGCAGTCCATCGTGGGCGACAACACGGTCTCCCTCGGCCTGTTTGAAGATTACGAGGCGCTGGAGGCGGTGATGAAGGAGGGCGGACTGACCATCGGCGTCGTGCAGGCGTTTGCGATCGTTTCGCTCATTTTCACGGTGCTCGCGTCTGCGCTCGTCATCCTCGGCAAACTCAACATCATCCACATGGGGACGTTCGTCAAACTCATCTTTGCGATCGCGACCATCGTCTTTGCGGCGCTCGTCATCACGTTTGCCGCGACCTACGCGGGGCAGTCTCCGCTCAATCTCGACGGGGGCGAGTTCGGCAGCACCGCCTTTGTCGCGGCGGCGGGCGCATACCTCATGACGGCGGGCGGCGTCGTCTCGGGCGTGACGCTCATCCTGTCCAAACTCAAATAACATCGCAATACGCCATAAAGACGCGCTCCGCAGTTTGCGGGGCGCGTCTTTCGTTCGGAAAAATGCGGGAAAACCATTTACAATCGGGGGAGAGCGTGCTATAATATAACCGAAAATTATATCCTTTCTCAAAAACGTTGGACGGAATAAAGGAAACTTATAAAAAATCATGAACGATCTCATTGCGGCGATCGCCACGGCGAGCGGCGTCGGCGGCGTTGCCATTATCCGCATGAGCGGGGAGGGCGCGCTCCCGCTCGCAAAAAAAATGTTCTCCCGCAAAGGGGAGTTCGTCCCCAATATGCTCTATCCGGGGACGATCGACGCGGGCAGCTTTTCCGACTACGGGATGTGCGTCTATTTCCGCGCGCCCCATTCCTTTACGGGCGAGGACGTCGTCGAACTGCATTGCCACGGCGGCGCCGAGATCGCGCGCGGTATCCTTTCCCGCACGCTGGAACTGGGCGCGCGCATGGCGGAGCGCGGCGAGTTCACGAAGCGCGCCTTTTTGAACGGCAAACTCTCGCTCTCCGCGGCGGAGGGTCTGGGCGAGATGATCGCCGCCTCCTCGCAGGCGCAGGTGCGTGCGGGGTTCACGCTCTATCAGGAGCGCCTCACCTCCGTCGGGAAGGAGCTGCAGGCGGGGCTCACCGCCTGCCTTGCCGAGATCGACGCAGACCTCGACTATCCGGAGGAGGACCTCACCGAACGCTCCCTTCCGCAGATCGCGGCGCATCTCGGCGAAGTGCGCGCGCGGCTTTCGGCGCTCATCGCGCAGTACGGCGCGGGCAGAAAGGTCAAATCGGGCGTGCGCGTCGCCATCGTCGGCGAGCCGAACGCGGGCAAGAGCTCTCTTCTCAACGCGCTGCTCGGCTATGACAGGGCGATCGTCTCCGATATCCCGGGGACGACGCGCGACATCAACGAGGGAACGGTCGAGATCGGCGGCGTCAACTTCCTCCTCACCGACACGGCGGGGCTGCGCGAGAGCGCGGACGCGGTGGAGCGGGAGGGGGTGCGCCGCGCGAAGCGCGCGATCGAGGGCGCGGACGTCATCGTCTGGCTCGTCGGCGGCGAAGCGACCGCCTTTCCCGCAGGGACGCCCGTCATCAAGGTGGGCGCAAAGAGCGATCTTGTGCGCAGGGAGGGCTGCGACGTCGTGCTCTCTTCCTATACGGGCGAGGGGCTCTCCGCGCTGCGCGAACTGCTCTACGAGCGCGGGTTCGGACGCGAAAACGACGGGACGTACCTGCTTTCCGAGCGCCATTACCGCGCCTTGAAGGATGCGCTCTCCGCCGTGGAGGACGCGCTCGCGGCATTGGACGGCGCTCTTCCCGAACTGTATGCCGAGGACATCCGCCGCGCGTGGGAGGCGCTCGGCGTCATCTCGGGCGAGACGGCGGGGGAAGCGGTCATCAACGAGATCTTTGCAAAATTCTGCGTCGGCAAGTGACGCGGGGAGGAATCCATGGTCAATCTCGAACTGTACAGGGTCTTTTATACGGTCGCGCGGTGCGGAAGCCTCACCAAGGCGGCGGAGGAGCTGTATATCTCCCAGCCCGCCGTCTCGCAGGCGGTCAAGCAGCTGGAAAATCAGCTCGGCACTTCGCTCTTCAACCGGATGCACAAGGGGATGGAGCTCTCCAAGCAGGGGGGAGAACTCATCTTTGCCGACGTCGAACGGGCGCTCCAATTGCTGAGCGGCGTCGAGGACAAACTCTCCGAACTCAAACACAGCGCGACGGGGACGCTGCGCATCGGCGCGTCCGAGACCATCTTTCAGTATATCCTTGCCGACAAGATCGTTGCCTACAATAAAAAATATCCGCAGGTCAAGATCGACCTCATCTCCGACGTCTCTCCGAAGATCATCGAATTGCTCAAGTCCGACCGCTGCGACGTCGGCTTCCTCAACCTTCCCATCGAGGAGGACGACGAGATCAGGGTGAGCACCACGGTCGCGCTGCTCAACGACGTGTTCGTCGCGGGCGAGGCGTACGCCGAACTCAAGGGGAAGGAACTCTCCGTCTGGGATCTGCAGAAATATCCGCTGCTGCTGCTCGAAGAGAACACCGTGGCGCGCGCGGCGCTCAATCACTATGCCGAGAGCCTCGGCGCGGCGCTGCGTCCCGCCGTCGAGGCGTGCAGCTGGGACTTCATGAAGCAGCTCGTTTCGGACGGCATGGGCATCGGCTGCATCCCGCGCGAGTATGCGCGCCGCAGGCTCAGGGACGGCGAACTCTTCGAACTCAACGTCAGACCCGCCATGCCCACGCGCTCGGTGGGGCTTGCCCTGCCCAAAAATTCGGGGATGCCCTTCTCGCTGCGCGCCTTCATTTCGCTCTTCGCGGAGGACGTCCATGCCTGAAATGACCCTCGTCACGGGCGCGTGCGGGGGGCTGGGGAGCGCCTTTTGCGACGTTCTCGCCGAGCGCGGGGAGCCGCTCCTGCTGACGGGTCGGAGCGGGGCGCGCCTCGCCGCGAAAAAGCAGTCTCTGGAAGAACGCTTCCCCGGGCTTGCCGTCGAGACGTGCGTGTGCGACCTTGCGGACGGGGCGTCCCGCGCGGCGCTCTTTGCCTTTGCGGACGGGCGGAACATCACCTTTTCCCGCCTCGTCTATGTTGCGGGCGTCGATACGCAGATGGCGCTCGAACGCTATACGCCCGAAAAGATCGCCATGCAGGCGCGTGTCAATTTTGAAGGGGCGGCGGACCTCGCGCGCAGCGTATTCCTGCGGGGGAACGCACATCCCTGTCTGCTTGCCGTCGGCAGTATGTCGGCGAGCACGCCCATGCCCTATTTTGCGCTGTACAGCGCCGCCAAGAAGGGGCTGGAACAGCTCTTTGTCGCCCTGCACGAGGAGTGGCGTGGGCGGGCGGACGTCACCGTCGTCCTCCCGGGCGGCATCCCGACGCGCGAGGACATCAAGGAGAACATCCGCTCGCACGGCTGGTTCGGCAGGGTCTCGGCGCTGCCGCCCCGCACGGTCGCCGAACGCGCCCTGAAGGCGCTCTCGCGCAACAAGAGGAGGGCAGTCATCGGGTTCTGGAACAAGCTGCTGTACGGGGCGACGCGCCTCGTGCCGCTCTCCCTTCGCCTGCGCTTTGTCGCGCGGATGTGGAGTAAGACGCAAAAGGACGCATTTTAAGAGCGCGCCTCCCGCAGCAGGGGAGGCGCGCCTTATCTTTGTTTATTTCTTTTTGATCTCGTGCTCTTCCTCGGCGGTCGTAAAGGAATAGCCGATGCGTTCGTTGCGGGAAGTGAGGTCGCGGACAAACGCATCGTAGAGCGATTCCCTGATGACGATGAAGAGATAGTTGGTCCGTACGGCGTCAAAGTAGACGGCAAGCCTTCCCGTGCCGCGGAAGAGATGGACGGAGACGATCTTGGAGAGCGGCGTACGGCTGCGCAAAAAACCCAGCCGCACGATGAGTTCGCCGTCCGTCAGGATGTATTCCGACCGCGCGAGGATGGCGGCGAGAAAGAGTCCGAATCCGACGCTCGCAAAGTACAGGAGAAGATATTTGAGCCATGCGAAGATGTTTCCCATATCGCCCGTCCGTACGAAGTCGGAAAAAAACCACGTCGTCAGCGAAAACCCCGCGACGCAGAGCGCGACGCCCAGCCAGAGGACGCAGAGGATGAGCGGGGTGAAACGGTAGCGGTAGCGCGTGGCGGGACGCGGCGATCTCGGGCGCGCGTCGAGCTTGGGCACGACGGTGTCGGGCGGCGCGATCTCGGGTGCGATGACGCCGGGGACGCGCTCCATATCGGTACGGTTGCGGTTGCGTTTCATGCCATGATTATAGCAGGAACGGCGTGAAAATGCAAGCCGAAGGAGCAAAAAACGGGCAATTTCACGAAAAATCGGAGCGTCCTTGTACGCTCCGGGCGGATGGAAAAAACTTTTTTGCGATTGTCGGCGCGAATGCTTGAAAAAAATGTCGGAATTGACTATAATGATAACTATCAAGCAGTTCGGAGGATCACATGGTCAAGCTCATCAGACAGGGCGTCTACTACATGGACGGCAGGCTCGTCAAGGAATCGCAGGCTTTCTTCACGCAGGACAAGAAGGAGGAGGCGCAGCGCAACACGCTCTCGTACGGCATCCTGCGGGCGCACAATACCGGCAGCGAAGAGCAGCTCAGGCTCCGCTTTGACGCCATTGCCTCGCACGATATCACCTACGTCGGCATCATCCAGACGGCGAAGGCGAGCGGGCTCACCGCTTTTCCCATTCCCTATACGCTCACAAACTGCCATAATTCGCTGTGCGCGGTCGGCGGGACCATCAACGAGGACGACCATGTCTTCGGGCTTTCGGCTGCAAAGAAGTACGGCGGCGACTATGTCCCCGCGCACCTTGCGGTCATCCACCAGTATATGCGCGAGTGTGCGGCGAAGTGCGGCGCCATGATCCTCGGCTCCGACTCCCACACCCGTTACGGCGCGCTCGGCACGATGGCGGTCGGCGAGGGCGGACCGGAGCTCGTCAAGCAGCTCCTGCGGCAGACGTACGACGTCAAGCGCCCGCCCGTCGTTGCGGTATACCTCAAAGGGAAGCTGAGAAAGGGCGTCGGTCCGCAGGACGTCGCGATCGCCCTCGTCAAGGCGACCTTCCAAAAGGGCTTCGTCAAGAACAAGATCCTCGAATTTATCGGTCCCGGCATCGCCAATCTCTCCATGGACTACCGTATCGGCATCGACGTCATGACGACGGAGACGACCTGCCTTTCCAGCATCTGGGAGACGGACGACAGGACGCGCGAGTACTACGCCGTTCATGGCAGAGAGGGGGACTACAAGGAGATGAAGGTCGCCTCTCCCGCCTACTATGACGGCGCCGTGACCATCGATCTTTCCCGCGTCGAACCCATGATCGCGCTGCCCTTCCATCCCTCCAACGCCTATACGCTCCGCGAGTTCCTCGCCGACCCGCTCCCCATCCTCAAAAAGGTGGAGGAACAGGGCAGGAAACTCAAGGGGGACGACAGCTTCACGCTGACCGATAAGGTGCGCGACGGCAAGGTGTACGTCGACCAGGGCGTCATCGCGGGCTGCGCGGGCGGCGGCTATGAGAACGTCGCCGAAGCGGCAGAGATCTTGCGCGATAAGAGCGTCGGGACGGGCGCGTTCGCACTGAGCGTCTATCCCGCCTCCCAGCCCGTCTACAAGGCGCTCACCGAGGGCGGCTATGTCGGCACGCTCTTCGATGCGGGCGTCGTCGTCAAGACGGCGTTCTGCGGTCCCTGTTTCGGCGCGGGGGACGTGCCTGCCAACAACGGGCTGTCCATCCGCCACACGACGCGCAACTTTGAGAACCGCGAAGGCAGCAAGCCTTCCCAGGGGCAGCTTGCGGCAGTCGCGCTGATGGACGCGCGCTCCATTGCCGCGACGGCGGCGAACGGCGGCGTGCTCACCTCGGCGCTCGATCTTCCCTACAACAGGCGCATCAGGAAATACCGCTATGACGGCAAGATCTACGAAAACCGCGTCTATCACGGCGCGGGACATCCCGACGCTTCGGCGCAGCTCGTCTACGGTCCCAATATCGCCGACTGGCCCGAACAGATCGCGCTCGGCAAAAACCTTCTCATGAAGGTCGTCTCGGTGCTCGCCGATCCCGTGACGACGACGGACGAACTCATCCCTTCGGGCGAGACGAGTTCCTACCGCTCCAACCCGATGAAACTTTCGGAGTTCGCGCTCTCGCGGAAGGATCCCGCCTATGTCGGCAGAGCCAAGGCGGTGCGCGCGGACGAAGAGGCGCGCCGCGCGGCGGGCGCGCTCCCCGGGGACGTCCTCGCGGAGCTCGGTCCCTTCGTTCCCGCGGAGGGGACGGTCTACGGCAGCGTCGTCGTCTCCAACAGACCGGGCGACGGCTCCGCGCGCGAACAGGCGGCGTCCTGCCAGCGCGTGCTGGGCGGCGTTGCCAACGTCTGCCTCGAGTACGCGACCAAACGCTATCGCTCCAACCTCATCAACTGGGGGATGCTGCCCTTCACGGCAAAGAAGATCGATCTCAAAGTGGGCGACTATCTCTACATCGCGGACATTGCGGAGGGCGTTGCCGCGGGGGAGGAGCGCTTTATCGCCAAGGTCGTCTCGGACGGAAAGACGCGCGACATCGTGCTCGAGACGGGGGCGCTCACCAAGGAGGAGCGCGCCATCCTGCTCGCGGGCTGTCTCATCAATTACAACAAGGGGAAACAGGAATGACGGGCTATGAGCTCTCCCGTTCGACCATCGCGCTCACGCCCTATCCCCGTCCGCAGACGGTGGAGGGAAGGGAGCGGGAGGAACTGACGGACGCGCTCCTCAAATGGCTGCTGCGCGAGAGGGGGCTCATCGCCGCGTTTTCCGCGACGCCGGAAAAGAAACGCTCCATCATCCGCGCCGCCATGAACGAGCGCCCCGCGCACCCCGTGCCTGCGGACGTGCTCGCCATGCAGGACAGGCTGTTCTGGACGGAGACGCTGGAAAGGGGCGTCGTGGAAGAGAGCGCGCTCACCTTCGGCGAGAACCACATCGGACTCTGGCAGGGGGACATCACCCGCCTTGCCGTGGACGGCATCGTCAACGCCGCGAACAAGGCGCTCCTCGGCTGCTTCATCCCCAATCACAATTGTATCGATAACGTCATCCATTCGGCTGCGGGGATGCAGCTGCGCGACGACTGCGCCAAACTCATCGCGGCGCAGGGCAGAGAGGAGGAGTGCGGCGACTGCAAACTGACCCGCGCCTACAACCTGCCTTCGCGCTACGTCCTGCACACCGTGGGCCCCATGGTGCGCCGTGAAGTGACAGAGCGCGACCGCGCCCTTCTGCGCGCGTGCTATCATTCCTGTCTCGATACGGCTTTGGAGGCGGGGCTTTCCTCCGTCGCATTCTGCTGTATCTCCACGGGCGTGTTCAGCTTCCCGCGCGAGGAGGCGGCGGCGATTGCCGTCGGCGCCGTCCTGCAATGGAAGATGCGCCATCGGGACGCCGCTCTCCGCGTCCTGTTCAATACCTTTCTCGACGAGGATACCGCGATATACCGCAGCATCCTGAACATGGTCTGAACGTGCCGCCTTCGGGCGGCATTTTTTGTAACGCGGCAAACTTTTCTTGTCCTATTGACAAATGTGTCAAAATATCTTATAATGTGACATGAGGTGCGGGATATGCAGACGCTGGACGATTTTGAGCCGCTCGAATACTACAAAAAGACGTTGAAGGACGCCTTCCGCGGCAATGCGGAGAAATATTTCGACGCGCTCGTCGTCCGCTCGGGCGTGGATGCGGCGCGCAACAAAGAGACGGTCGCGCGCTACGACGCCGCTGCCGCCAAAGCGGGCGCCGCGGAAAAGAAACTCGCCTCGGGTAAGGTGCTGCGCGGTTTCGTCGTCTTTTTCCTCATCGCGGCGCTCATTGCGGGCGCGGTGCTCCTCTTCCTCGGCGTGCCGGAGGGAGACGGGCTGTTTATCGCCCTCGGCGCCGTGTGCCTCGCGCTTGCCGTCCTCTTTTTCGTGCTCCTGCTCACGGGCATCAAGAAGATGGTCGCGGCGCGGCAGAAAAAGTACGATGCGGCTGCCGAAAAGGCGCGTTCCGTCCGCGACGAGGCTATGTCGCAGATGCACCCGCTGCACGTCTTGTTCCGCCCCGGCATGGGCAAGGAACTCATCGAGCAGACCGTTCCCGATCTTCGCCTCGACGACTATTTCGACGTCAGAAAATATGACCTGATGTCGCGCAAGTACGGGCTCTCGGAAAACGCCGATCCCGACCGCTCCACGGTATGCGTGCTCTCGGGGACGGTGGACTACAGCCCCTTTCTCTATGTGCGCGAATTTTGCACGCGGCTCGAACAGCGGACGTATACGGGTTCGCTCGTCATCCATTGGGTAACTTATTCCTACGATTCCAAGGGCAACCGTCAGACCCATCATCATTCGCAGACGCTCACGGCGAGATATACGGCGCCCGCGCCCGTCTACGGCTATGAGACGCGCCTCTATTACGGCAACGAGGCGGCGCCCGATCTCTCCTTCTCCCGCGCGCCCACGCACGCCGAGCGCCTCTCCGAAGCGGAGGTGGAGCGCATGGTCAAAAAGGGCGTCAAGCGCATCCGCGAGAAGATGGAGGACGCGGTGACGGAGGGAAGGGGCGGCTTTACGGAGATGGGGGACAGCGAGTTCGACGTGCTTTTCGGCGCGCTCGACAGGGACAACGAGGTGCAGTTCCGCGTCCTCTTCACGCCGCTCGCACAAAAAAATATGCTCGCGCTCATCCGCTCGGACGAGGCGTACGGCGACGACTTTTCCTTCATCAAACAAAAGATGCTCAACTGCATCCGTTCCGAGCACGCGCAGACGTGGCAGATGGAACCCGATCTCTCCCGTTTCATGAGTTACGATCTGGAGGCGTGCAGGACGGAGTTCGTCACATTCTACTGCGAGTACTTCCGTGCGCTCTACTTCGACCTCGCGCCCCTTCTCGCCATTCCCGCCTATCAGCTGCATAAGCCGCGTGAATTTATCTATCGGGACGTGTACGCGAGCAATTGTACTTCCTTTGAGACGGAAGCGATGGCAAACCGCTTTCCCGCGGCGCTCTTTGCGCATCCCGAGACGCGCACGGAGACCATCTTAAAGACGGGATTCGTGCAAAAGGACGGCAAGTCGGATAAAGTGGGCGTCACGGCGTATTCCTATAACGCCGTTCCGCGTGTCGCATATATCCCGATGTTCGGCGGAGACGGACTTATGCACGAAGTCCCCGTCCCGTGGACGGAATATCTTCCCCTGACGCGCACGTCCGAGATGGAGGTTCGCCCCGTCGGCGGCACGCAGGAAGATTACGAACGCTCGCGCGAGGGCGGGCTCTCCGACTTCGTGCGCCGCTTTGCGGACGACGTCCGCTTTCACCGCGGCATCTTCGCATTCCCCGTCGCGCAGGGACATTTCACGAGCGAGGACGACGCGCGGCTCGGAGCGTTTTTCAAAGAAGCACCCGCGCCTGCTTCGGAGGAAGTCGCCGAAAAACTCAAAGAGCTTGACGAGGCGCTCGGCATCCACGACGCGCCCGACAACAAATCAATTTAGGAGGAACAGCAAATGGCAAACGAACTGGACGAAACGAAGGATCCCGTCAATTCCGCGGGGCGTGACGTCGCCGTCATCGAAAAACAGCTCCCCGTCAAGACGGGCGTGGGGTCGGTCATCTTCGAGGTGCTCCTCTGGATCCTCGGCATCATCCCCGGCATCGTCTTTTTGTTTATGAAGATCAAGGCGGGGAACTATCTCTCCCAGCTCCAGCAGAAGATCCAGCACGACGCTTCGCAGATCGACAACTATCTCGAACAGCGCGTCGTCATCCTGCAAAACTGCGCGCGCCTTCTCGACAAGGCGATCGATCTCGACAAGACGACCATGACGCAGATCGCGGCATACCGTTCGGGCGCGAGCGGCAACGACGACGTCCGCAACGACATCGCGCAGAAGATCGACAATGTCGGCAGGAGCATCAACGTCGCCTTTGAAAACTATCCCGACCTGAAGGCGCACGCCGAGATCGCCGATGCGATGCAGCAGAACGCCTATCTCCAGAAGGAGATCACGGCTGCGCGCGAGGTGTACAACGATACGGTCAACGTCTGGAACAGGGACATCTACGCATGGCCCACCAAGATGATCGTGGCGTCCAAGAGGGGATATACGACGCGCATCCCGTTCAGTACTTCTGCGGAAGTCAAGGAGCAGGCGCGCGGCGTGTTCTTCTGATTGCCTGCAAGAGAAGTCCCGCCCTCCGCAGGGCGGGATCGTTTTATCGTACAGAGGAAACCATGAAATATCTCATTGCACTTGACGCGGGTACGACGAGCGTGCGCGCCTTCGTCTACGATCTCTCGCAAAAAAAGTTCGTCTACCGCGCGCAGCAAGAGGTGGGGCAGTCCTTTCCCCGCCCCGGTTGGGTGGAACAGGACGCCAACGAGATCTACTTCAAGGCGGCGTATGTCCTCGACGCCTGCGCGCGCTTTGCGGGGGAGGCGTTAGCGGGCGTCGGGATCACCAACCAGCGCGAGACCGTCGTCCTTTGGGACGGCGTCACGGGCGATCCCGTCTGCCCTGCGATCGGCTGGCAGTGCCGCCGCACCGCCGCGTGGTGCGCCGCCCTCGACGAGGAGACGAAGACGCTCATCCGTACGCGTACGGGGCTCGTGCCGGACGCCTATTTTTCGGCGAGCAAACTGCGCTGGGCGCTCGACCACGTCCCCGCAGCGGGGCAGGCGCTGCGCGCCGGCAGGCTGCGCGCGGGTACGGTGGACAGCTTTCTCATCTGGAAACTCACGGAGGGGAAAAAGTTCGTGACCGACGTCACCAACGCCTCCCGCACGATGCTCTTCAATATCCGCGACGGAAGATGGGACGGGGAGCTTCTCGAACGCTTCGACGTCGGCGCGGATCTCCTTCCCTCCGTCCGTGCGTGCGACGCCCGCTTCGGGGAAGTGACGCTCTGCGGGCGCACCGTGCCGCTGGCGGGCGTGGCGGGCGACCAGCAGGCGGCGCTCTTCGGACAGGGGTGCTTTTCACCCGGCATGGGCAAGATCACCTACGGAACGGGGCTGTTCATGCTCTTCAACACAGGGGAGACGTGCGTCGCGTCCTCGCATGGGCTCATCACGACCATCGGCTACCGCATAGGGGAGCGGACGGCGTACGCGCTCGAAGGGAGTATGTTCCATGCGGGCAGCGGCGTGCAATGGCTGCGGGACGGGCTCGGACTCATTTCCACGGCGGCGGAGAGCGAACAGCTCGCCGGGAGCGTCCCTTCGACGGAGGGCGTCTGCTTTGTCCCCGCCTTTACGGGGTTGGGCGCGCCCTATTGGGCGCCCGACGCGCGCGCCATTCTGACGGGCGTCACGCGCGGGACGAAGCGGGCGCATATCGTGCGCGCCGTTCTGGAAAGCATCGCCTACGGCGCGCGCGACCTTGCCGAATGTATGCAGCGGGACAGCCGCGTCCCGCTCTCCTCGGTGCGCGTGGACGGCGGCGCGTCCGCCAATGGTTTTTTAATGCAGTTCCAGGCGGACGTGCTGGGCGTTCCCGTCGACCGTCCCGCCGATCCGGAGAGCACCGCGCTGGGCGCCGCCATGCTCTGCGCGCTCTCGCTCGGGCTGACGGAGGAGCGCGAACTTTCCTCCTTCCGCGCCGCGGGCAGGGTGTTCACGCCCGACGAGAGCGGAACAAAGACCGCGCAGGAGGGCTACCGCGGCTATCTCGACGCCGTCCGCCGTGCTCTCTGCTGAAAATTGATCAAAACCGCAAAAAGCCGCGCCGCGCCCGTTCTAAACGGGCGCGGCGCGGCATTGTTATATCTGGTATGAAGATCTATCTCATCCGTCGTTCCTACTTTACTTTCCGCGGCACAAAGAGCTGCGATCTTCCGCTCGCGGGCGCATCCTGCCTCGAGCGGATGAAGCATAACCTCGGCGCGGAGGTCGTCGATGCGCCGCCCGCGGGCGAAAAACTCGTCCTCTATCCCGTCTATCCCTTTCTGACGGCGGAGGATGTCGCCCGCTTTGCCGCGCTGCACGCGGGTAGCGTGCGGTTCGCGGGCGGCTATCTGGAGCGCAGCGCGCCTTTCTCGGAGGAGGAGGGCTTTCCCGACGGCTTGTTTTCGCTCGGGCAATATCCCGCCTTGCAGACGCGGGCATATCTGGAGAGCGCCGCATATCATTTGCGGCAGGGCGCGCTTGTGGAGGAGGGGGCGCGCGTGGACGTGACCGTGCGCCTCGGCAGGGGCGCGATCGTGCGGCAGGGGGCTTGCGTCACGGGCGGCAGCGTCGTCGGGGAGGACGCCGTCATCTCGGGCGGCAGCTTTGTCGAGGACAGCGCTGTGGGGGCGGGGACGCAGGTCGTCATGAGCCGTCTCTTTGGCGCAAAGGTGGGCAAGCGATGCACGGTGGGGCCGTACGCGACGCTGCGCCCCGCGTCCCTTGTGGGCGACGACGTGCGCATCGGCAGCTTTGTCGAGGTAAAAAACGCCTCCGTCGGCGACGGCTGCAAGATAGCGCACCTCGCCTATGTCGGCGATGCGGAGCTGGGCAGCAAGGTCAACGTCGGCTGCGGCGTCGTGTTCGTCAATTATGACGGGCGCAGAAAGCACCGCAGCTATGTCGGCGACGGCAGTTTTCTGGGCAGCAACTGCAACCTCGTCGCTCCCGTCCGTATCGGCGCGGGCTGCTTTCTTGCCGCGGGGACGACGCTCACCCGCGACATGGCGGACGGCGATTTCTGTATCGGGCGCAGCCGCGAGAGCGTGCGCCCCAAGGGTGCGGAAAAGTACCTCGGCTGACACCCTTTTTTCCCTTCCCGCATACGATGGAAAGCGTTTATGCGCGGGGAGGTGCTATGAAATATTTCGGGACGGACGGCTTTCGCGGCAGGGCGAACGGGGCGCTGACTTCCATCCACGCCTTTCGCGTGGGAAGATTTTTGGGGCGGTACTACTCGCGGGGAAAGCGGGCGCGCATCGCCATCGGGAAGGATACCCGCCTCTCCTCCTACACCTTTGAATACGCGCTTGCGGCAGGCGCGACGGCTTCGGGGGCGGACGTCTATCTTCTGCACGTCACGACGACGCCCTCCGTCTCCTATGTCGTGCGCACGGAGGGGATGGACTGCGGCGTGATGATCTCCGCAAGCCACAATTTGTTTGCGGACAACGGCATCAAGCTGTTCGGGGGAGACGGAGAAAAATTGGGTGAGGACGTCCTCTGTGAGGTCGAAGAATATCTGGACGGCGGGACGCTTCCGCTCGCGACGGGCGCGGATATCGGCAGGACGGTGGACTTCGTCGCAGGCAGGAACCGCTATCTTGCCTACCTTCTCTCCCTGCCCAAGACCTCGCTGCGCGGTCTGCGCGTCGGGCTCGACTGCGCCAACGGCAGCGCGTGGGTGCTCGCCAAGACGGTGTTTGACGCTCTCGGCGCGCAGGTGTATCTGCTGGGCGCCGCGCCGAACGGCACCAATATCAACGCGGGGTGCGGCTCCACCGATCCCGCCGCGCTCATCGAACTCGTGCGCCTGCACTCCCTCGACGTCGGGTTTGCTTTCGACGGGGACGCCGACCGCTGTATCTGCGTGGACGAACGGGGCGGCGTCGTGGACGGGGACGGAATCCTCTATCTCTGCGCCCGCGAAATGCAGGAGACGGGGGAGTTGGGTACGGGCGGCGTCGTCACGACGATCGTCTCCAACCTCGCGCTGGCGCGCCGTCTGGAGCGCGCGGGCATCGTCTGTCACACGACGCAGGTGGGAGACAGGTACGTCGCCGAGGAGATGGCGCGCACGGGCGCGATGCTCGGCGGCGAACCGTCGGGACACATCGTGTTCCGCAAGGTCGCAAATACGGGCGACGGCATCTTGACGGCGCTCCGCGTCGCAGAGATCGTGCTCAAACGCAAGAGTCCGCTCTCCTGCCTTCTGCGCGGCTATACGCCCTTTCCGCAGCGGCGGCGGAATGTCCCTTGCGCCAACGCCGCGCAGCTTTTGGAAAACGAGGGTGTCAGGCGCGCCATCGCGCGTGCGGAGAACGTTGCGGGCGGGCGGGTCGTCGTGCGTCCGTCGGGGACGGAGCCCGTCCTGCGCATCCTTGCCGAAGGGACGGATGAGGGCGCGGCGTCCGAAGCGGTCACGCTCATCGAACGCGCCGTCCTCTCCGCAAAGGAGGCGCTCTGATGTGCGGCATCGTGGGGTATATCGGGAAAAGGCGCGCGTCGCCCGTGCTCCTGGACGGGCTGAAAAAACTCGAGTACCGCGGGTACGATTCGGCAGGGATCGCCGTTTTGGATCAAGGAATTCTGCGCGTCGTCAAGCGGCAGGGGAGGGTGGAGGAACTTGGCGCGGCGCACTCCCTCGATGGCTGTATCGGGATCGGGCATACGCGCTGGGCGACGCACGGCGCGCCGAGCGCGAGAAATGCCCATCCGCACGTCTTTCGCGGCATTGCGGTCGTTCACAACGGCATCATAGAAAACGCTGCCGCGCTGCGGGCGCTGTGCCTGGCGCGCGGGGAGACGTTTTTGTCCGATACGGACAGTGAGGTCGTCGCGCATCTCATAGCGCACGCGTTCTGCGGCGACCTGCTCAGTGCCGTCATACGGGCGGCGAGGGAACTGACAGGCTCCTTCGCGCTCGCCGTCTTGCGGGAGGGCGGCGAAGAGATCGTCTGCGCGCGAAAAAAAAGCCCGCTCATCGCAGCCGCGGGGGAGGGAGAGAGTTTCGTTGCAAGCGATATCCCCGCCATCGCTGCCTCAGGCAGGCGCGCCTACATTCTGCAGGATGGGGAATTTGCCCGTCTTACGGCGGAAGATGTGCAGCTGTATGACGAAAACGGCGCTCTCATCGCGCGTGAGGGCGTTGTTTTGGAGGAAGGGGAACTTGCGCCCGACAGGGGAACTTACGCGCACTTCATGCGAAAGGAGATCGACGAGATCCCGCGCGCCGTGCAAAATTCCCTGTTTTCCGCCGACTACTTTCAAAAAAACGGGTTTAGCGAAGTACTATGTCAGACAGAGTACATAGATATTGTGGCTTGCGGAACGGCGTATCACAGCGGATTGTGCGCAAAGGCGGCGATCGAGGAGCTGCTGCGCATTCCCGTCCGTGTCTTTCTCGCAAGCGAATACCGCTATACCCGTCCCATCGTCCGCGGAGACGCGCTCACGATCGCCGTCAGCCAGAGCGGCGAGACGGCGGACACGCTCGCCGCGGCGCAGCTTGCAAAAGAGAAGGGCTGCAAGGTCCTTGCCCTGACCAACTGCGCGCGTTCCACCCTCACCCGTATGTCCGACCTTCTTCTTGTGACGGGAGCGGGCAGGGAGGTGGGGGTCGCCGCCACCAAAAGTTTTCAGGCGCAGCTTGCGGCGCTCTATTCGCTCTGCGCCGCGCTCGCATACTTCCGCAAAAAGCGCGTCCCTTCGCCCAAAGACCTTCTCCCGCTCTGCGGGCAGAGCATCCGCGAAAGCGCCGCCGTTGCGGGCTGGGCGCCCTGTTTTGCGGCGGCGAGGAACGTCTTTTTCCTCGGCCGAGGGGCGGATCGGTGCGCCGCGCTCGAAGGGAGCCTCAAATTCAAGGAGATCACCTATCTCCCCGCCGAGGGCTATGCGGCAGGGGAATTGAAGCACGGCGCACTCGCGCTTGCGGACGAAACGACGCCCGTCGTAGCGCTCGCCTTTGACGAGAGGCTCGCGGAGAAAACGATGAACGCCGTCCATGAGGTCTACGCCCGCGGCGCGCCCGTCTTTCTCGTCACCTGTTTTCCCGCGCTGTGCGGGCAAAAGGAGGTCTCCTCCTTTGTCCTTCTGCCCGCCTGCGAGCCCGCGTTCTCTCCCATGCTCTCCGTCATCCCTTTGCAGCTTCTGGCGTATGAGACGGCGGTCTTTCTCAAAAACGATCCCGATAAGCCGAGAAATCTTGCCAAGTCCGTTACCGTGGAATGAAAAGACCGCCGGCGTTTCCGGCGGTCTGTTTTAGTCGATGCGATCGACCTTTGTCACATTGTTTTTGGGGGTCTCGCGCGGCGCGACGGGCGCGAGGGGGTAGCCCACCGCAACGCTCGCCATCGACGTGAAGCCTTCTGGGATGCGGAAGAGGGACAAAAAGTCCGCATCCTTTGCCGCAGCGTCGATGACGCCGCGCACATACAGGTTGCCAAGCCCGAGATCGGTCGCGCGAAGCAGCATATTTTCGACAAGGCAGGCGACGTTCATCGCCGCCGTCTCGCCGCGCTCGGACGAGGAAACGACGACGAGCAGCGTCGCGCCGTGCAGCGGGTCCGCCGCTTCGTCGCCCGAAGCCCTGACGGCGATCGAGCGGACATATTCGAGAAGATAGGGGTTTTTGACGACGGTGAGATGCAGCGTTTCAAAGCGGTGCATCCCGACGGGCGCGTAGAGCGCCGCCTCGACGAGCCCCTGCACCGCGCCGTCGGGGACGGGACGGGAGTCAAAGGAACGCGTGGATACGCGCGTTTTGAGGACGTCTGTAAATTGCATGGTGCGCCTCCTTTGCCTTATCCGATTTTGCGGAAGAAGGGATGATAGTCCAGGATGCGTTCGATCTCTTCGAGCGCATCCGCGGGGATGGAAAGACCGCTCGCCGCGACGTTCGCCTCGAGCTGGGCGGGGCGGCTCGCTCCCGTGATGACCGAGCTGATCTGCTTTTTGCGCAGGATCCATGCGAGGGCGAGGACGGAGAGCGGCACGCCGAGCCCTTCGGCGACTTTCAGGAGCCGCTCCACTTTGTCGAGGTGGTCGTCCGTCAGAAGGTTGTTGATCTGCCTGTCTGCCTGCCACGTCGCGCGCGACCCCGCGGGGAGGGGCTGTCCCTTGCGGTATTTGCCCGTCAGAAGTCCCTGCGCGAGCGGCGAGAAGGGGGTGATGCCCACGCCGTTCTTCTCGCAGATGCCGATGATCTCGTCCTCGATATAGCGGTCCATCATGTTATATTCGGGCTGGATGACGGAGAGGGGGCGCAGATGGTTCTCCCTGATCACGGCGAGCGCTTCGGTGATCTGCACGGGCGACCACTCCGAAACGCCGTAGTAGAGCACCTTGCCCGCCGCGACCATGTCGGAGAGCACCTGCATGGTCTCTTCGACGGGCGTGGTGGGGTCGAAGCGGTGGCAGAAGTACAGGTCGATATAGTCGAACTTCATGTTCTTCAGCGTCTTGTCGAGCTGTTCGACGATGTGCTTTCTCGAAAGTCCCCAATCGTTCGCGCCGGGGCCCATCGGGAAAAAGACCTTGGACGAGACGACGTATTCGTTCCTCGCGTGCCTTCCGAGGGCTTTGCCGAAGAAGCGTTCCGCCGCGCCGCCCGAGTAGGCGTCGGCGCAGTCGAAGAAGTTGACGCCCAGGTCGAACGCTCTGTCCACCGTCTCCAGGGCGGTCTTTTCCGCATCCGTCCCCGCGAGGTCGGTGACCCAGCTGCCGAGCGCCACTTCGCTCACTTTCAAGCCCCATTTGCCGAGATTTCTGTATTTCATATGAGCCTCCTATGCTCCTTCCGTTTGTTTCATTATACAAAAAGCAGGGAAAAATTGCAAGCCCTCCGCGGAAATTTTCCGCGAAATTCCGCGAACGCTTGTCAACCTTTTGCAAATGTGGTATAATTGAAAAAATGACAACGATCACGGAGCCCGTCTCCCGCGAGCGGGCAAGACAAATGAATCCCGTCGTCCTCGCCTTCGTCGGCGATGCGGTCTACACGCTCTGCGTGCGCGAAGCGCTCGCGCTCGGCAGCGGGGAAAAGACGGGCGAACTCAACAGGCGCGCCTCGGAAAAGGTCTCTGCCCACGGGCAGAGCGAGGCGCTCGCACGCATCCTTCCCATGCTCACGGAAGAGGAGGCGGACGTGTTCCGCCGCGGCAGGAACGCCAAAAAACCCACCAAGAGCAAGAACGCCTCGGTCGGCGAATATGTGCGCTCGACCGGGTTTGAAGCGCTCATAGGATACCTCTATCTCACGGGACAGACCAAGAGGATGCAGCAATTGTTTTTCGGAGAGGGACAATGAAGACGGAAGGAAGGAATGCCGTTCTGGAACTGTTGAAAACGGACAAGACGGTGGAAAAGATCCTCATGGAAAAGGGCGCGCAGGGGACGCTCGGTAAAATTTTCGCCGAGGCGCGCAAAAAGAACATCCGCGTGCAGTTCGTCGAGCGCGCGGCGCTCGAAAGGGAGAGCGAGAGCGGACGCCATCAGGGCGTCATTGCCTATACGACGGCGTACGAATATGCCGAACTTGACGATATCCTTGCGCCTGCGGAGCAAAAGGACAGTCTCGTCGTCGTCTGCGACGGTATCGAGGACGTGCATAACCTCGGCAGCATCCTGCGCGTTGCGGAGTGCGCGGGCGCGGACGGCGTCGTCATCCCCGCCGTGAAGGGCGCTTCCGTGACGGAAGCGGTCGTCCGCATCTCGGCGGGGGCGGCGGAGCACGTCAAAGTCGCCAAAGTCATCTCCGTCAACCGCGCGGTGGAGGAGCTCAAAGAGGCGGGCTATTGGGTGTACGCGCTCGAGGCGGGCGGCGAGAGCATCTATACAAAAGATCTCACGGGCAAGGTCGCGCTCGTTGTCGGCGGCGAGGACAGCGGCGTCAGGCGCCTGACGCGCGAAAAGTGCGACGGCGTCCTCTCCATCCCGCTCTTCGGCAAGGTCAATTCCCTCAACGCCTCCGTCGCGCTGGGGATCGCGGTCTATGAGGTGGTGCGTGCGCGCCTTCACGGGTGAGAGCGACGAGGCGGTCGTCCTCCGCGCGCAGGCGGGAGAGGCAGGCGCCGCGGAAGAACTGCTCAACCGCTATAAAAACGCCGTCCGCGCCCGCGCACGGAAGTTTTTTTTGGAGGGCGGCGAGACGGAGGACCTCGTACAGGAGGGCATGATCGGGCTGTATACCGCCATCCGCACCTATTCCGCGGAGCACGGAAAGAGCTTCAAAAATTATGCCTATCTGTGCATGACGCGGCGCATTTACGATACGCTGCGCGCTGCGGACAAGCTGAAGGGACGGCAGGCGCTCGATCCCGATTCGCTCACGGCGGGTACGACGCCCGAAGAATCGCTCCTCGCGGGCGAATCGCAGGCGGAGATCGAAGGCACGCTCATGCGCGCGCTGTCCGACTTTGAGTTCCGCGTCGTCACGCTCTGGCTGGAGGGCATGAGCTACGCCTCGATCGCCTTCGAGACGGGCAAGCAATTAAAGAGCATCGACAACGCCCTCGCGCGCTCCAAGAAGAAGCTGCAGAAGGCGTTTGCAGGAAAGCAATAGGGGGAACCATGGCACATCTTGCGCTCTATCGCAAATACCGTCCCGCGACGTTCGACGCCATCGTGCGGCAGGAACACGTCGTGCGCGTCCTCGTCCGCCAGATCGAGCGGAAGGAGGTGGGACACGCCTATCTCTTCTGCGGGCCGCGCGGCACGGGAAAGACGAGCGTCGCGCGCATCTTTGCGCGCGCCATCAACTGCGAACATCCCGTGAACGGCTCGCCGTGCGGCAGGTGCGCCGCCTGCCTCGCGCTCGCGGAGGGATCGCTGGATATCGCCGAGATCGACGCCGCGTCCAACAACGGCGTCAACGAGATGCGCGATCTGCGGGAAAAGGTGCAGTATCCGCCCGTCACGGGCAAGTACAAGGTGTACATCATCGACGAGGTGCATATGCTCACGGACAGCGCCTTCAACGCCCTGTTAAAGACGCTCGAGGAGCCGCCCGCGCACGCCGTGTTCGTCCTTGCGACGACCGAGCCGCACAAGATCCCCGCGACCATCCTTTCGCGCTGTATGCGCCTTGACTTCAAACTCATTCCCCAAGAGGATCTCGAGCGCCACCTTGCTTCCATCCTCGACGGACTCGGCAGAAGATACGAGCGGGAGGCGGTCGCCGCGATCGCCCGTGCGGGCGCAGGGAGCGACAGGGATATGCTCTCCATCGCGGAGATGTGCCTTGCGTACGGGGACAGCCTCACCTACGAGAGCGTCACGAACGTTCTGGGCGCGGCGGACGATGCGACCAACGCGGCGATCGTCTCCGCGCTGCTCTCCGCCGACGCGGGGCGCGCCCTGGAGGAAGCGGAACGGATGCTCTCCGAAGGGAAGAGCGTCGGCGTACTGCTGCGCGATCTGATGAGCTTTCTCAACAGCGTTGCGATCGCCAAGTCCTGCAGGGACGCGGAAAAGCTCCTTGCGCTCCCCAAGGAAACGTTTGCCGCGGTCGCGCGCATTGCGCAGGCGGCGGACGGCGCAGCCATCCTCCGTGCGACGGATATCCTTGCCGCCGCGGAAACGGAACTGCGGTTCGCTTCCTCGCCGCGCATTTCTCTGGAGACGGCGCTCCTGCGCATCGCCATGCCGCGGGAAGACCTCGACCCCGAAGCGCTCCTCGTGCGCATCGCCGCGCTCGAACGGCAGGTCGCCGCGCTCCCGGCGGGGGACGCGGTCTCCGCGCCGCCCGCGGCGCCGCTTCCGCCCTGCGGCAAACAGACGGAACGCGCGGGCGCCATACCACCCGAGGAGGACATCGGGAGCGCTCCCGCAGACGAGCCGCCCCCGTGGGAGCTGCCGCCTCCGCCCGAGCCGTCGTACGCGCCCTTTGAGGACGCGCCCTTCGGCGCGCCCGAGGAGAATGATCTTCCGTCCGCGCCCGCGCGCAAAGCGGCTGCGGCAGAACCTTCCGCGTCCGAACGCAGGGAGGCGGCGCCCGCGCCCCGTGTCCCGGACGGCGGGCAGGAGGATCCCGAAGTCGTGTTCGGGCAGTTTTTGCGGCGGCTCAGGAAGGTTCCCAAGAGCGGCGTGCTGTACACGCTCTGCCGCGACCTCGCGGCGGGAATGGAGGACGGCACGCTCGTGCTGACGACCGACGTCAGGATGGTCGCGGAGACGCTGAACGGCGAGCGGCATATGCCCCTCATGCGCGAAGTGTTTGCCGAACTCGGCGTGGATCGCTTTGAAGTGCGCTATGTCTCCGATGAGGCAAGGGACGCGCGTTCGGGGCTGGAACAGCTCAAAAAAGATTTTTCGGATTACCCCATAGAGATCAAATAAAACAGGAGAACGGATATGGCAAAGTACGGCGGCGCGATGGGCGGCGCAAATATGCAGACGCTCATGAAGCAGGCGCAAAAGATGCAGGAAGAGATGCAGGCGACGGAAAAACTCCTCGACGAGTGGGAGATCGTCGGCACGGCGGGCGGCGAGGCGGTCGTCGTCTACATGAACGCCAAGAAGATCATCGACGGCATCGAGATCGACAAGTCGGTCATCGATCCCGAGGACGAGGAGATGCTCGAAGACCTCGTCATGGCGGCGATCCTCGACGGCTACAAAAAGGCGGACGCCGTCTACGAGGAGAAGATGGGCAAGTTCAACATGGGCGGCATGGGGGGACTTTTGTAAGTGGAAGTCTTTATCGAGCCCATCGGCAGGCTGATGAACGAATTTTCCAAGCTCCCCGGCGTCGGGAAAAAGACGGCGCAGCGCTATGCCTACCGCGTCATCAATATGTCGGAAGGGGAGGCGCGCGCCTTTGCGGACGCCATCGTGGACGTCAAGCGCAAGGTGCGCTTTTGCAAAGTGTGCGGCAACTTTACCGAAAACGAGGTCTGCGACATCTGCCTGCGCCGCGACAAGTCCACGATCTGCGTCGTCAAGGAGCCGAAGGACGTCGTCGCCCTCGAAAAACTTCACGAATACAAGGGCGTCTATCACGTCCTGCACGGCGTCATCGACCCGATGAACGGCGTCTCGCCCAACGATATCCGCATCGCGGAACTTCTTTCCCGCGTGGCGGAAGGGGACGTAAAAGAGGTCATCATGGCGACCAATCCCGACGTCGAAGGCGAGGCGACGGCAATGTACATCGCAAAACTTCTCAAGCCGCTCGGCGTCGTGGTCACGCGCATCTCGCGCGGGGTGCCGGTCGGTTCGGAGCTGGAATATGCGGACGAAGCGACGCTTGCCCGCGCCCTTTCGGAGAGAAAACAGATATGAAGATTTCCGTTCTCGGCTGCGGACGCTGGGGCTCCTTTATCGCGTGGTATCTTTCCCGGCAGGGGAATGAGGTCACGAGCTGGGGTCCCGAGGGCGATCCCTCCTACGAAGTGCTCAGAGAAACGGGGCGCAACGAATATGTCGCGCTCGACGGGCGCATCACGCTCACCTGCGACCTGGAGCGCGCCGTGCGGACGGCGGAGACCGTCGTCATCTCCATCAGCGCGCAGGGGCTGCGCGGCTTCATGCAGCGCATCATGCGCTATCCCGTTTCCGATAAGGTCTTTGTCCTTTGCATGAAGGGCATCGAGACGGGTACGGGCAAGCGTCTCTCGGAGATCCTTACGGAGAGCGGCGTCTCGCCCGACAGGATCGCCGTCTGGGTGGGACCGGGACACATCCAGAGCTTCGTGCAGGGCATTCCCAACTGCATGGTCATCGATTCCGTCAACGAGCGGCTGAAAAAAGATCTTGTCGACCGTTTCAAGAGCGATCTCATCCGTTTTTACTACGGGAACGACCTTCTGGGGACCGAGATCGGGGCGGCGGCAAAGAACGTCATGGGCATTGCCGCGGGCGTGCTCGACGTCATCTGCGTCCCCCTGAAGGGTCCGCTCATGTCGCGCGGCGCGCGCGAAGTCGCCCGCCTCATCAAGGCGATGGGGGGGAACGAGCTTTCCGCCTACGGGCTTGCCCATTTGGGCGACTACGAGACGACGCTCTTCTCCCGCTATTCGCACAACCGGATGTACGGCGAGATGCTCGCGCGGGGACAGCGGTTCGAAAAACTTGCCGAGGGCGTTGCCACGTCCGAGGCGATGAAACTGCTGGGCGAACGGTACGGCGTGGAGCTTCCCATCACGCAGGCGGTATACAGCGTCTGTTACGGGGACGGGGACGACGAACGCCGCTGCCGCGAGGCGATCGGCGCGCTCTTTGCCCGCAGTACCAAGCCGGAGATGTATTAGATCTTGTTACAGGAGAGAAATATGGAAGAAAAGGATACGGAACAACTCGTTTCGGCGGAGCAGCCCGCTCCCGCGCCGCAGCCCGTTTCGGCGCCGCAGCCCGCTCCCGCGCCGCAGCCCGTTTCGGCGGAGCAGACGCGCACGGACGGCGTCAGGACTTCCGTCGCGATCGACGCGGAGATGCAAAAGCGCATCAACGCGCCCCTCAGGAAGAATATGCTCTTTGTGATGGCGGCGGGCATCGTCCTGCTCGTCGCCTATATCGTGCTGTCCGTGTTGGCGGATGAGGTCGGCATCCCCGAGGACGCCTTCTTCCTCGACGTCATCCTCTGGGTGGGGGCGATGGGGTTCGGCTTCGGGATCGTGTTCCTGATCACGCTGGGACGCGTCAATCAAAAGCAGCTTGCGCGCGGCTTTATCAACCACTACGAATTCTATCCTGAGGGCGTCGTCATCAACGACGAGCGCGGCGGCGAGCACGTCTCCACAGCCCGCCTGCGCTATACCGACTTTGAAAAGATCAAAGAGAGCAAGGAATTTTTCCTGCTCTATCCCAACAAAGTCACCTATTTTCCCGTCGACAAGAGGCTCCTCTCGCAGGAGGAGTGCGAAAAACTGCGAAGCTATTTCCGGCTCCCGCCCAAGAAAAAGTAAACAAAAACGCGAAGGCGCGCCGCCCCGTTCGGGGCGGCGCGCCTTCGCCGTGAATGGGAGAATAAAAGGAAAACCCCACATATCGGCACTTCACGGTGATACGGCACGATATACAGGGCTTCATGGTGGGGACGACAGAACTCGAATCTGTGACCTCTTGCATGTCAAGCAAGCGCTCTAACCAACTGAGCTACGCCCCCGCAAACAACGGTGTTATCATACTAAAAAAACACACGCTTGTCAAGCATTCTGCGCAAGTTATGCAAGATTTTTTTACGGAAATTTTGTTTTTTTTTTCCCGAAAACCTCTTTTTACGGCGTTTTTTTTCGCCGATCATCTTCTGTTTATCAGGAAATTTCGCGCGAACGGCATATTCCGTGCAGATTTTTGCTGCTGCCGTTTGACAAATACGGGGCAATCGTGTATACTTTTTTTATAGCGTTGAGCATTCAACAAAGGAGAAACGCAGTGGACGACGTCTTTGAACGCTTTACGATGACCATTCTTACGATGAGCAAACTCGTGCAGAAGATCAAATCGCTCGAGATGCACAAATTCGGGCTCAAGGCGGTCCATGTCATGTGTCTGTACCACCTGCGCGCCCGTCCGGAAGGGCTCACCGCAAGCGAACTGTGCCGCCGCACTCTTGATGACAAAGCCGCGATCTCCCGCGCCGTTGCGCAGCTGCGGGAAGCGGGCTATGTGCAGGGAGAGGCGGGCAGGCACAACGCCCCCGTGACGCTCACGCCTGCGGGCAGGGAACTCGCGGAATACGTCATGCAGCGTGCGGCGCGGGCGGTCAAGGCGGGCAGTATGGACCTTTCGGCGGAGGAGCGCAGGCTCTTCCACGCCGTGCTCAGCGGTATCTGCGGAAATTTGGAATCATATTATCGGGATCTGCGCAGGGACGGGATCTTGCAGGAGGAATCATGACAAAAATACTGATCGACTCCGCCTCCGATCTGGAGACGGCGGAAGCGGCGGCGCGGGGCATCGCATTTCTGCCCATCGAGATCCGCATCGGGGGAGAGGACTATCTGGACGGCGAGACGCTCTCGCACCGCGAATTTTTTGAAAAACTCGTCGAAACGGACGAGATGCCGCAGACCAGCCAGGTCAACGAATACCGCTTCGGCGAGGCGTTCTCCTCGCTCACGGCAGACGGGAGCGAAGTCGTCGCGATCACGCTCTCGTCCAAACTCTCGGGAACGTACGCGAGCGCCGTCAAAGCGGCAAAACCTTACGCGGGCAAGGTGTATGTGGTGGACAGCCTCAACGCCTGCATCGGCGAGCGCATCCTCATGGAATACGCCGTCCGTCTCGCGGAGGAGGGAAGGGGCGCAAAGGAGATCGCCGCCCTGCTTGAAGAGAAGCGCGGCAAGATCATGCTCCTCGCCGTGCTCGACACCTTAAAATATCTCAGGAAGGGCGGGCGCATCTCCTCCGTCACGGCGTTTGCGGGCGAGATGCTCTCCATCAAACCCGTCATCTCTGTCGTCAAGGGGGAGGTCAAACTCGTCGGCAAGGCGATCGGCTCCAAAAAGGGCAACAACCTTCTGAACAAGCTCATTGCCGACTGCGGCGGCGTCGACTTTTCCATGCCCTATGTCCTCGGCTATTCGGGACTTTCGGACGAGCTGCTGCAAAAGTATATCCGCGACAGCGAAGCGCTCTGGAAGCCGTACACCGAGCAGGTGCCGTACTATCTCATTGGCAGCACCATCGGGACGCACGTCGGACCGGGCGCGATCGCCGTGGCATTCTTCGCCAAGTAAATCATACAAAACAAAAAGGGGCGCGCGGGCGTCCTTTTTTCATGCCGCGCGCCCCGCCGCAGCCGCAGCCGCAGCCGCACCCGCACCCGCACCCTTTTCTTTCCTGCTTGTTTTTTTGTGAAAAATACTTGACACGGGGGGGGGTGTATATTATAATGGTCATACCCTTTTAAGATTATATTTTAATAAAGTAAATTTACATCGATCGGGACAGCGGTACGGGGGCGGCGTGCGCCGCCGAAGGAAGCGGTCCCGTATCATGGAGAGCGACGTGCGACCGAACGAACAAAAGCAACCTGCGCCCGCAGGGAAAGAACAAATGAAAGAGCAAAAAAAACGCCGCGTCCGCGACGGGGTGAAGGCGGCGGTGCTGGTCATTTTGTGCCTGCTCATCCTGCCGCTGCTCATCTCCAATCTCACCCTCATCATCAAGGGGAGTCTCTATCCCGACAGGCTGCCCGATCTGTTCGGCATTGCGCCGCTCGCGGCGGGGTCGGACGACATGGCGGGCGACGCCGAGGGCTGTTTTGACGAGGGCGCGCTCATCTTCATCGACCTCCTGGACGAGGAGGAGGTGCAGGCGCTGCAGGTGGGGGACGTCGTCGTCATCCGCTCGCAGGGGAGCGGCGAGGCGCTGCAGGTCATCCATCTGCGCATCGTTGCGATCGACGGCGCAGACGGGAAAGTTCTCTCCTTCCGCGTGCTGGGCGACAACAGCGCCGCAAACGGCGTCACGGAGCCGCTCGTCGTCTCCGCGTCCAACGTCATCGGCAAGGTGACGGGCAGCATCGCAGGGCTGGGCAGCTTTGCGCTCTTTTTGCAGACGCCCGTGGGCGTTATCGTGTTCGTCGGCATACCCGTCGTCGCCTATCTCATTTACGATATCGTGCGCATCACGCTGCACAACCGCAGGGTGAGGCAGGCGCAGAGCGAACAGCTCAAAGAAAAGGACGAGGAGATCGCCCGTCTGCGCGCCGCCGCGGCGCCCGCGGAGGATGCTTCGGCAGCGGCTTCCGCGCCCGCGCAGGAAGAAAAGCAGGAAGAAACCAGGTAAAACCGGTCCGCTCCATACAGGGGACCGCTTTGCAAATACATCAAGGAGAAGAACAATATGGAAAAAACGGAAAAGAAGCGCATTCTTTCCAAGGTGCTCATCGTTCTTGCCGCGCTCACGCTCCTGAGCTGCTGTTTCATGGGCAGCACGTTCGCAAAGTATGTGACGAACGGCAGCGGTTCCGCAAGCATGACCATCGCAGACTGGGATGTCGCCATTGTAAATGAACAGCAAGGCAACGTCACCATCACCGATCTTTCGCCCGATGTGGACGGCGTGTCGCATTCGACGGGCTGGATCAAGGTCGCTGTGATCAGCAACAGCGGCGACGTTTCCGCAGATGTCACCGTCTCCGTGAGCGAACTCACGGTCGGCAGCGCGGTATTTGAAGAAGGCGCCGATAAAGACACAAGATGGAATCAGTACGTCTCCGATCCCGAACTGCAGAAGGTGTTTACGGTCGCGTTCGCCTCGGACGCTAACGGCACGGCAATTACGAACAACAAGTTCACGCTCGCTCCTTCCGGCTCGAAGGATATCTATATGCAGGTCACCTGGACGACGCGGAGCGACGCGCAGGATACCTTCTTTGGCGAGTATCTCGATTCGCTGAGCTGGACGATCTCCTATTCCGCAGTGCAGTCGTCCGAACTTCCCGCTCCCCCCGCTCCGTAACCACGGCGCGGAACAGCTTCCCCGCGTCAAGCGGGATCGTCACGGGAGCGCCGCGTCGCCGGTATGGCAGCGGTGCGGCGCGTCCTTCGCGACGAAACTCTTGTTTTGTTTACAGCACGGGAGCGGCGTGAGCCGTTCCAAAGGGGGTCCGTATGGACGAAAACATGAAGGGCGCAGGCAGCGCCCCGGAGGAAACGGCTCCTTCCGTTTCTGCTGCCGCAGAGGGCGGCACAACTTCGCAGTTATCCGCGGAGGGCGGCGGCTCTCCCGTACACGATAGCGGCGCGGATACATCGGTCCGCGTCCCCAAACGCGGCAGGGCGTATGACAGGAGCGGCAGCCGCGTCGGCAAGGTCAGGCGCGGCGTCTGGTACGACGAGGACGGCAAACGGCTCGGCGAGTTCGTCAAAGAAGGGGACGGCGTCCTCTATAAAGACGGCGGGCGCAGTCTCGGCTATGTCGACGCCAACCGCAACGTCTTTACGCACGCGGGCGAGTATCTTGCGACCATCCGCACGGCAAAGGTGCCGCTGCTCTTTTTCCTGCTGCTCGTTTTGCTCTTTCTTGCGCTCCTTACGGGCGTCATCTGTTCGTATTTTATCGGACGCTCGCATGAGGACGCCATCCCCGTCATCCGCATCGCGGATACGCAGGGCAATGACTGGGCGTATACCGAGGATCTGCCCATCTTCTACAACGACTACTTCAACGGCACGACCGTTGCCCCCGGTATGAGCGGATCCTATCGCTTCTTTATCGAAAATTGCAGCGATTTCCCGCTCGCGTACACCGTATCCTGCAGCGAAGTCAACGACTTCGGCATCCGGATCCGCTACCGCCTGACGCGGGACGGATATCCGATCACGGGCGAGGAATATCTCCCCGTCGGCGAGATGCAGTGGGAGGACCTCACCATCGAGACGCATTCTTCCGCTTTCTTCGTGCTCGAATGGTATTGGGAGGACGACGATCCCGTCGACACGACCGCGGGCGAAAACGGCGCGACTTACACCTTTACGCTCTCCGTGAGCGCGTGGGAGCTGGATGACGGAGAGAGGGCATGACCAAGGCTGCCTTACAAAAGGCAGGGGCGGCCGCGCTGCTCGTCCTGCGCGTCCTGCTCGCCGCAGCCGTCGCTCTGCTGCTCGTCTATAACGTCTATATGCTCGTCGCGCGCCTCGCCTTCAAACAGGAGATGCCCACCTTTCTGGGCTTTTCCTCGGCAGCGGTGCGGACGGGCAGCATGGAGCCGACCATCGCGGCGGGCGATTACATCGTCACTCTGTCGCGCGGGGAATACGGGGAGGGGGACGTCGTCATGTTCCGCGATCCGTACGGCGGTTATACGACGCATCGCATCGTCGGCGGGAGCGCGGAAGGCTTTCTGACGGCGGGGGATGCGAACAACGGCTCCGTCGATCCGTGGCGGGTCGGACAGGAGGACATCGTCGGCGAGGTCGTGCTCGTCATAAGGAACTTCGGGCGCGCGGCGGAGTTTTTCCGCACGCCACTCGGGATGCTCTCGATCGTCGCGGGCGCGGCGGTCTTGTGGCTGCTCGCAGATCTTCCCCGTCTCATCAAAAAAAAGGAACGCGGCAATGAAGAGGAACACACAGAATAAGACAACTTCATATCCGCTGCTGCGTTATTGCAGCATTCTTCTGGCGCTTTCGCTGTTGTTTGCGGGCGTCACGTTTGCGCGCTACGCCTCGGGCGGGAGCGTCTCAACGGGCGTGAGCATCCCCGCGTTCGATGCGGGCTATTCCATCGACCGCGTCAATACGACGACGTTCGGCAACCAGGACTATTGGATGAACGTCAACGATGTCTACGTCGATCAGGGCGCGGGAACGGCGATCTCCGTCGGCATGACGCTCAAAAACAACGGCGGCACGAACGTACAGCCGACGCTGCGCCTGAGCGGTCCCGCGGACTATTGGGACAATCTCGCCATCGAAGTCATGGATGCGGAAGCGGACGGCAGCGCGGGCGAGCGGGCGTATACCCCGCAGCTCGTCCTTGCCGACCTGCTGCGCGAGCGCACGGTCATGGACGCGTACAACGTTTCCTACGGCGGCTACCGCACCTGGGGAACGGATGAGCAGTTCTCCACCGAAGATTCCCTCGTCTTCGGACAGAGGGGGGAGACGGAGCGCGTGCTCACGATGAACGGCGCGCTCACGGCGGAGGGCGGCGAAGTGACGGCTGTCTGGACGGAAGAGGGAAAAGAGGCGACCCTGCGCATCACGGCGGAGAAACGCACCGAGCAATATTCCGTCGGGTTTGTCCGCAAGCGGAACGCCGAACTTCTCCCGCCCCTCTATGTCGAGTGCAAAAAGGAGATGACGGTCTACACCGTCGAACTCACCCTTCCCGCGCTCGATCTCGCGGCAAGGAGCGGCGAGATCGAAACGCGCCTGCCCGTCGTCATCTTCCTTACATGGACGAACGACCTTCCCAACCGTTCCGAGGCGGCGACGTCCGGATTCTGGGATACGCTTCTTTATGCAGACGCTCCCTTTGAGCTTGCGAACGCGACGTCGGACGGGCAGAGCGTTACCATCCTCGGCTATCATTTTGACGTCGGCGGCGTGAACGTCGTCGATGCAGGCGGCAATGCGACGGGGGAGGAGACTTCGGTGCGCCTGCAAACGACGCTGGGCGGCGGCGTCGCCTATTTCCACGTCGCAGGCATCAACGACTACGACGGCTCTTACGTCCATCCGATGCAGTCGTACGAATACGGCGGGAGCGCGGTGCTCATGCAGTGCCTCAATAAGGACGAGAGCAAGCGCATCATAGCCGACGTGACGGGGATCTCCGCGGTGTTCCAGGAGGAAGAGATCTCCATGACGGGCGACAACGGGTACGCGCCCATCCAGCAGCGCGGCTTCCGCATTTCCTTTGCCGCAGACTTTGTACAGAGTTCGGAACTGCCTTTCGGAGGAGCAAGCATATGAAAGACAAGACGCGCACGATCTTTCTCATGTCCGTGATGTCGGCGCTCGCCGTTTCGCTGACGGCGGCGTCTCTTTCCTATGCCTTCACGGATGCGCGCTACGTCGGCGGCGGATTCGATCCCGACAGCCCTTACGACGACGTGATCGATTTCGTCGGTGCGACGAAGTACATCGTCTCTTCGCCCGAAGAGCTCGTCAACGCCATCGAGAACGGCTATTCCTATATCCAGATCGACAAGGACGCCGCGGAGCCCTTCGTCATCAACAGCGATATCGCGGACGTCGTCACCAACCTCGTGCTGGATGTCAACGGGAAAGTCGTCGTCCGCAACAGCCGCAATCCGCTTCTGGACGTCAAGCGCAACGTCTCCGTCGTGCTTGTCTACGACTCCTCGCAGCAGCAGACGGGCGGTTTTTACAACCCCATCGGCAGCGCCCTGCAGGCGAGCGGCGGCACGCTCACCGTCGGCACGGGCATCTATGAGAGCGGTCCGCGCTCTGATACCGCGGCGCCGTCCGCGCAATTGGAGAGCGTCGATTACGTCTATTCCCGCACGGCGAGGACAAACGATGCGTCATACGAGCAAATGACGGGCGCGAAGCTTCCCAAGATCAACAAGGACGCCTACTATGCCTCCGCGCCTTCCGCAGGCAGCGAGTATATCAAGGAAGATACCTATCTTCTCTATACGGTGGAGACGGACTGTGAGATCAGGGACGGAAAACTCATTACCAACGTGAGCACGGGCGGCGACGAACTGCGCGTGCCGTGCAACGTCGCTTCCTGCGACTTCTACTATTACTATCCCGTCGGCGCCTCGTCCGAGGGCGGGCAGGACTATGCCGTCGTTTACGGCTATCATGACGTAAAGAAGCTTGCCGAGACGGAGGACCGCGATCTTACGGAGGCGTCGGGCGGGGTGCAGCTCGTCTGGCCCTATGCCGCCGTGCGCTCGACGGCGGGCAATACCTATGCCCGCGGCGGGGACTTTGCCACCCATTTCGGCACGAAAAACACCTACGGGATCTATTCCTACGGCGGCACCATCGCGGTCGGCGGCGAGGCGGGCTCGGCGGAGCCCGAATTCCGCGCATACGGCGACGGCGTCTGTATCAACATGGAAGCGGAAGCCGGGAATGCGGACGTCACAAGCACGCTGACCATCGTCAGCGGCGTATTCTCCTCGGAAGAAGGGGACACCGTGAGCATTTCGGGCGGGAAAATGACCGTCTACGCGGGTACTTTCTCCAAGACGGACTGCCGCTTCGCGGCACCCGATGAGGACCGCCCGCAAGCGCATACCGCCGTCATACGGATGCAGGGCGGCGAGCTCTCCATCCGCGGCAGCGAGGAAGATAAGGTCGTTTTGTGCGCGGGCTCGGAAACTTCTCCCCTGGAGAACGTATTCGGCATCCGCGCCGGCGAGGGGACCGTCAGCGTCAGCGGCTGCAAGATCGATGTGTACGGCGACTATTCGGCGGGCGTGCTCTCGTACAACGGCGAAGTCAATTTGCAGGATACTTCCATTTATGTGACGCAGAACAATGAGGACCTCGTGACGCAGAACAAGGAGGACCGCCTCTCCTCCGCGGGCGTCAGTTCGGAACGGGATGAGAGCGACAGCATCGGCGAAGGAAAGCCCATCAATATGAACGGCGATGTCTCGATCGTGTCCGACGGGCTCGGCGTCACGGCGCGCGGGACGGTCAACGTCAAAGGCGGCACGACGACGGTCACGACGACGCGCGGGACGGGCATCTATGTCAATTACGGCGCGTTCAATGTGAATGAGAATGCCGCCGTGTCCGTCGAAAGCACGATCGTAGACATTGCCTGGGCAATGCCGCCCGAACACCCTGGTGAGAGCGTCGCAAACCGCTACAACGGCGTCTATGTGCAGAGCGGCTCGCTCATCGCCGACGGCACGCTCAGCGTCACGCATAAGGGCGTGAAAAACGGCAATCATCTGACGTATGACGGTTTAGAGATCAATAGCTATGCCGTCCGCGTGGAGAAGGCGGCGGACGGCGTCACGGAGGTCGCCATCGCAAAAGGTGCTATCACCAATAATAGCGGCGGCGGCGTGTACGTCGGCGGCGGCAGCGTGACGCTCGGCACGGAGAAGAGCGGTCCCACGATCACGACAACGGGAACCGATTTTGAATTTGAAGAGGGATCCGAAAATACAACTGCGGGAACCGGTAACTGGAAATTCTATGCCAATCAGACGGGCGGTCATGCGGTTGAGGTCGTTGAAGGCAAGCTCTTGATCAACGACGGGCTCTATACGGCTGCCCTTGGGAACGGGATCCTCGTCAGAAACGGCGAGGTCTGTGTGTTGGACGGCATTTTTCAGGGCAACGATACGCAAGATTATCGGAATAAGTATGGCAACGATCTGCCTGCGGGACCTGCGGCATACTATGCGCTGAAGCTGTTCGGCGGGACGATCACGACCTTTGGCGGGACGTTCGGAACGTATTCGACGGAACAGGATGGACAGACGGCGGAGCATATTGCGCAGGGCAGCAGCGCCTTCGTTACAGGCGGAGAAAGCGTCAGAGCGACGGCAAATATATACGGCGGGAATTTCGTCGTCAGCGGTCAGGCAGGGTTCAGCGTCTATAAAAATGTTACGTTGACGTTCAGTCCTTCCCAAAGCGCCTCGTATGACAACGTCAACCATACAGGCAGCGAGATAGTTGTCTCTGCAGGGACAACGGCGATCGCGATCGAAGATACGACCGACCAAGGCGTTTCCGTCACGATCAATGGCGGCGAGTTTAAAAGCACGATAGAGAAGGAGACCCGCAATGGCATATGGGACAGCAATCCGTATGCAAGACTTACGATCAAAGGAGGGACTATTACAGGATCGGCGCAAGCGGGGCTTTGGCTGGTGTACCGTCCTGCCGTGGAAGGCGGTGTGACGATCAAGGGCGGGACGATCAAGGGTCCCAAATACGGCATTTATTACGCCGAAAAAGAAAATTATGAAGGAGTCGGGGATGGGCTTGTTATTACCAGCGGTACGTTTGAGGGAGAAACGTCCGGGCTTTACTTTGCCCGCAATCAATGGGTCGACAATAATGTCGGCGGCAACGTTCATATCAGCGGCGGCACGTTTATCGGAAGATCGGTGGAAAAAGGAACTTGGGGGATGGAATATTGGATCAATGGTGCGATCGGCGCCAACTCAGACGGTCTCTATAGCGGTTTGGGGCGCGATATTCAGATCACCGACTTTATTGAAGACGGCAGCACGATCCAATGTTTCACGAATGAGATTCTCGACCGCGAGATCACAGTTGGCGATAGTTCGGAAAGAAATGAGATAAAAATCAATCAGACGACTTGCCGCTACAATAAAGTTGTGATCGAGTAGCCGTCATCGTAAAACAGCAAAAGATAACGGCTCAAAAATGTAAGCCCGCCGATCGGCGGGCTTACCGTATACGCGGCGTTCTCCCGGTTTTTGCCAAAATTTCACTCGTTCACCCCTTGACAAAACCCAAATATATGGTATACTGTTGGCGAATCGGGGAAATACTCCGATAAAAAACGATAAGGGGTGTTTTATGAAGAAGATCAGAGTGGTCCAGTACGGCTGCGGCAAGATGAGCAAGTACATCCTGCGCTACCTGCACGAGAAGGGAGCGGAGATCGTCGGCGCAATCGACGTCGATCCCGCCATCCTCGGCATGGACGTGGGGGACTACGCGGGGCTGGGCGTCAAGACGGGCGTGAAGATCTCCAGTGATGCGGAACGGGTGCTCGACGAATGCGACGCGGACGTCGCGATCGTCACGCTGTTCAGCTTTGTCGCGGATATCTACGATGCGGTCGAACAATGCGTCATCCGCGGCATCAACGTCATCACAACGTGCGAAGAAGCCATCTACCCGTGGACGACGGCAGCGGCGCTCACGAACAAGCTGGACGCCCTCGCCAAGGAGCACAACTGTACGGTGACGGGCAGCGGGATGCAGGATATCTTCTGGATCAACATGGTCGCGATGGTCGCGGGCGGCTGCGCGAGCATCAAAAAGATCAAGGGCGCATACAGCTACAATGTGGAAGATTACGGTCTGGCGCTCGCCAAGGCGCACGGCTGCGATCTCACGGTGGAAGAGTTCAACGAGACGCTCGCCCATCCCGCCGAGATCGTGCCTTCCTACGCGTGGAACGCCGCGGAAGCCATCTGCAATAAGCTGGGACTGACCGTCAAGTCCATCAGACAGGAGAACGTTCCCTACACCGTGGACAAGGATATGCCCAGCGCGACGATGGGGACGACCATCAAGGCGGGCAGATGCATCGGGATGTCTGCGGTCGTCACGATCGAGACCTACCAGGGCATCGTTATCGAGGAGGAGACCATCGGCAAAGTGTACGGACCGGACGACGGCGATATGTGCGATTGGTGGATCACGGGCGAACCCGATACCGAATTCCACGTCGTCAAGCCCGCCACGGTGGAGCATACCTGCGCGACCATCGTCAACCGCATCCCGTCTCTGCTCAACGCGCCTGCGGGCTATGTCACTTCCGACGAACTGGACGAGATCAAATACCTCACCTATCCGATGGACGTTGAACTGTAAACGACCGAAACGGGGGCTTTCCTTCGGGGAAGCTCCCTTTTTTTGCCCGAAGCCTTGACAGAATACAAAAGTGTGATATGATATTTGTGAGAACGTTCTCACGGCAAGGAGGGATGAGGATGAAGGCAACAAGGGGTTGGGTCTGCATTTTGTCGCTGCTGATGGCGTTTGCGCTGTTCGGGTGCGCGCCGTCGGGGACGGATGGCTTGCCGCCGCAGACGGCGGAGGAGCGCACGCTCTGCCTTGCCGTGGGAGACACATATGATTTTTCGCAGATGGGACTTCTCCTTGCGCAGGCGGAAGGGGAATGTATCCAAGCGCGCGGAAATATCATCGAAGCAGTCGGAGAGGGGACTGCTTCCGTCGTGGCGACGGGAGCGGACGGGGCGGTCGGCTACGCCGTGCGGGTCTTTCCGACCGCGCGCGAATTGGGAGGGCGTTTTTCGCTCGACAGAGGAATGTTCTTCGGAAAAAAGGCGATCGTGTTCGGGGACAGCATCACCGACGGCTACATGGGAGACGAGACAAATTATGACGAGACATATTTTGCGCTGCTCTGCGATGCGCTCGGCATATCGGGAGAACCCGGCGATCTCGTCAACTGTAATTTTGCCTGCGGCGGCACGACCATCACATACGGGCGCAGACTGCAATTCGGGATTTCGGGCGCAGAACGCGTGACGGTCTCGCAGCCCTTTTACGATACGGGGCGGCTGCGCGATCCTGCCTCCAACATCCCCGACGCTGACCTTTGCATCATCTTTTACGGAACCAACGACTTTGACGAAAATATCCCCGCGCGCGCGGAAGGGGACGCGTCGCTCACGGATGTGCCGACGCGCATGGAGGACGCAAGGACGATCAAGGGCGCCGCTCACTATATGATAGAGCAGCTGCATATGCGCAATCCGCAGCTCAAGATCCTCCTTCTTCCGCCCCTGTACCGCAGGAAGGCGGGCAACCTCGATTACGCGCACGGCGGGAAGGACGTCGTCAACACGGTCACGGGCGAATATCTGAGCGAATACGGCGCGGCGCTGCGGGAGGCTGCGCAGGAATGCGGCGCGAAGTTTATCGATTGGTATCCCGTCTTTGATTTTGAAAACTTTGGCGTCTCTTCGCAGTACACTTCGGACGGGCTGCATCCCAACCGCGAAGGGCATCGCCTGATGTTTGAATTTTTGCTCGCGCACGCCGGATAGCATAACGATCGGGCTTGCAAGTAAGAACACCGCGACCGATATCACTTCCGACGAGCCGGACGAGATCAAATACCCCTCATGTCCGATGGACGTTGAACGGCAAACGACCGAAACGGGGAGCGCATTGGCGCTCCCCGCTCGCTTTGTCCGGGCTAAACTTGCTTTATGTCGGTACGGACGCATTCTGCGCCGCTTGGATCGCACGATCTTTCTTTCCTGCGTGCGCGCAGATGCCCGATGAGCCCCGCGATCACGCCGATCACAAGGATGATCTGGCGGAATACGCCGATGTATGCGCCGACGGAAGCGTTATACACGAGGTTGCCGCTCTCCAGGATGAGTGCGCCCGTTTTGAGAACGGTATACCGTTTGCTTACAGAGCACAGCGTATAGACGGTCTGCAGGACGGGAGGCAGCCATGTATACCAGGCGCCCAATTTCCATGCGCACGCTGCCCATGCCGCGGCAAGCAGGCAGGCCGCCGCCCATACGGGAAGTTCGCGGCGCAGCTTTTTCAGGCAGAACAGCATGAGAAGATTGCGCACGATCGCCGCGGCATTGAGTACGATCCCCGTAAATGTGTCGGAATCTGCCGCAAGAATGCAGGATTCGGCGAGGAAGATCGCCATCGCGGCGGAGGAGAGCGCAAGAAATCCCGTCTTTTTGAGTTGATAGGACCATACGAGGACGATCATCCCCACAAAACCGACGATCTGCGCATATACGTTGATATGCAGCCCCAGCCAATCGACGTACAGCATCACTTGATCCTCATGCGGATACAGACGGGATACTCGGAGACAACGGGACGGGCAAGCGTCAGACGCATCGCGTCCTTTCCGGGAAGGATGGTCACGGCATTGTCCGGATCGCCGAGCACAACGGCGCTCTCCGCGAGTACCGCCTCTCCCGCCTGCTGCTCGCCCTCTGCCAGCGTACGGAGCGCGATCTCACGGATGCCGTTGGCGGCGTGGAGAACAAAGATATAGAGGGCGTCTCCCTTGCAGGTATAGCGGATATCCTGCGCGGTAAACGCGCCGCGTGCGGTGTCCGTGAACTGTCCGTCCGCGATCTTGGTGGGGCCTTCGCCAAACACCTTCCAAGGGAGCGTATCGTAGATCGCCTCCCCGTTGAAGCGCATCCATTCCCCGACGGCGCGCAGGACGTTTGCCTCTTCTTCGCAGATGGTCCCGTCGGCGCGGGGACCGACGTTCAGCATAAGGTTGCCGTTCTTGCTGACGATATCGACGAGATCGGCGACGATATCCTGCGCGCGCTTGAAGATATTATTTTGGGTATAGCACCACGAATTGACGGCGATCGCCGTATCCGTCTGCCACGGGCGCATACGGATGCCGCTGAGCTGTCCGCGCTCGACGTCAAAGGTCGCCGCGTCGAGCGGGAAAGTGTTGTGCTTGTAGCAGATCGTGACCTCCGTTCCCCATTCTTCCGCGCGGTTATAGTAGTACGCCGCAAGTTCTTTGAGATAGGGGCGGAAGGCTTCGTTGGCGATCCACCAGTCGAAATAGAGCATGGCGGGGCGGTAATTGTCGATGAGTTCCGCGCAGCGCGCAAGCCAGTTGTCGAGATGCTCACGCATCCTGGGCGAACGGATGCCGACAGAGTACATATTCTTCGGACCGGGGTCTTTGAGGTCGTCGTTGTATATGGCGGGACCGTAAAAGTCGTCGTACGCAGGATCGTTCACGTCGCTGTCGAACGTCCTTCCGCCGTTCATGAACCAGTAGTGTTCCGCCCTGTGGGAGGAGGCGCACAAGATGAGCCCCTCGCGTTCGGCTGCCGCCTTGAGTTCGCCCAAAACGTCGCGCTTGGGACCCATTTCCGCGCTGTTCCAGCGGGAGAGTTCGCTCCTGTACATCTGGAAGCCGTCGTGGTGTTCGGCGACAGGCGTCACATAGCGCGCGCCCGCCTCACGGAACAGACGCATCCATGCTTCCGCGTCGAAGTTTGGCGCGGTAAACATGGGGATGAGATCTTTGTAGCCGAAGTGCTTCATATCGCCGAAGCGGCGGCGGAAATCTTCATGTTCGGGAGAACCTTCCCGGTACATATGTCTCGGGTACCATTCGGAGAATGCAGCGGGTACGCTGAACACCCCCCAATGGATAAAGATGCCGAATTTACTGCGGCGGAACCATTGCGGCGCAGGGTGAGCGCACAAAGAATTCCAATCTGCTTTGTATTTTCCCGTCGCGTTGACGGCTCTGACTTTTTCGCAAAGATCGTGGACTGTCATGGTTGTTTCCTCCTTTTTCTTTCGGAAGAAGTATACCACGGTCGGTGCGCGGACGGAAGACTTTGTCGTGACATCTTTTATAAATTATGTCGTAAAAACGTAATTTGATTGACGCGCGGGCAAAAATGTGCTATCCTGTCCGTATGGGAAATTTTTCTGCCGACAGCACATTTGTATGGCGAGGAATGCGCGTCGGACTTGTGCGTATGACCGACGGCTGTATCCGTACCGCCATCCCCCTGCACCGCCACGGAGAGGGCACGTTCGAGCTGCACGTCATTCTCGCGGGGCAGGGCGCGGTGCGCACGCGCGGCGGGGAGAAAAGCGTTCGCGCGGGAGATTTTTTCATCACGCCGGGCGGGCTGGAACATGAGCAGACGTCCCGGGCGGACGATCCCGTGCGGGAGCTGTGCGTCTATGCCGTACAGACACCACCCGCCGGCGAAAAACTCCTGCAGGGCGGGATGCTCTGGATGGGCAGCGCGGGAGAAGAAATGCTCTTTTGCGCGCGGCAGGCTGCGCGCGAACTTCGTACTGCGCGGACGGATGGCGGAGAGATCCTGAGCTGCTACTTCCGGCTCATGCTGCTATACGCCGAACGCAGCCGCGGCAAGGGAGCGGACTGCGGCGCACAGGTGGGGGACGGCAGCATTTTTCTGCGTATTGACGACGCTTTTTTGTACGATCACGCCTCCATCACGCTCCCGGAGCTTGCGGACAGGGTGGGGTTGAGCGAACGGCAGCTCCAGCGCGTCTTGCGCGAGCGCTACGGCAAGACCTTCCTGCAAAAACGTACCGAAGCACGGATGCGCGCCGCCAATCTGCTGCTTGCGGAGGGCAAAACGATTTCGGAGATCGCCGAAAAGACGGGTTATTCCTGTCCCGAACACTTTTGTACAGAATACAAAAAATATATGGGTATGACGGCGCGCGAATACCGCAAGCGGCTCCTCGGGACCGATCTTGCACGTTTTGAACGTTGGTGAAGTAATGCGTTTTGTATGTGCTCCGCGCGCCTCGAAAGCGTCGTCGGCGGAAACGGACGCCTTTTCTTTCCTGCGCCGCGCTGCGCCGCCTCCTACTTCGCACTTCGTGCTTGTGCGCCATGGCAAAAAATGCAATTGCAAGCAAGCATTTTTTGCGCATGTCGGGCGCGCGAACCTCCGTGAAAACGGATTTTCTCATCTCTCTTCTCTGCGCCACAAAAAAACCCGCCAAAAGGCGGGTTTTCATGGCGCAGGGGATGCGAGTTTGTTCGAACTTCGGGGAAAAGAGAAAGCAGCCGTTTCCGACTGCTCCTCGATGGTTTTTGTGTTTGTGACCGATATTGTATGTTTATCAAAGCGTTCGGTAAAGTTGTATGTGATAACGATTTTGTCGTTATACAGGATCACTTCACGGATGAATACCTTGACGATGGCTTTTCGGATCTCCATGCTTTCAATGTCGCCGTAGATCACAGAATTGAGGAAGCCTTCGATCATTTGCGGCGTGAGATAGGTATAGGAGCGCTGCTTTTCCTGTTCAATGTCGAAGTCGAGCTGCGAGATCTGTGTTTCAAGTTCTTTGAGCCGTACCTTTGTCTGCTCGGTAAGGAATCCCTGTTCGATTGCCGAGATCAAATTTTGCGTGGCTTTCAGGGCTGCGGAGCGTTGATTCTCCAGACTTTTGAGAATAGAGTTTGAACGGCAGTCCCGTTCGTGCATTTGATAGAGCGTTTCCGCGATTTGTTTTACGGTATTTTTCTCGGCGAGGAAGCGCCATGTCGTCTGAATGACAATATCTTCGAGATATTGTTTTCCAACGGAATGCAATCCGCAGGGGCGGCGTTTCCTTGGTCGGGAAAGACAGGTGTAGTAGTAATGCCTGGCTCCCGTATGGCTCGTGCCGCTGATGCCGACCATCTTCTGTTTGCAGTCGCCGCAGATAAGTTTACCGGAGAGAATGAATTCATAGATGTCTTTCTTCTGTCCGGGAAGGTGCTTGTTTGCGTTGCGGATTTTCTGAACGGCTTGCCATGTGCGTTCATCGATCAGCTGCGGGTAGATGTTGGAATAGACGGTATCGCCGTGTCTGACTTTTCCGGTATATTTTGTATTGCCCAGCATTCGGTAGATCTTTTTGTCGATGAGATATTCGCCTTTTTTGGTACGGATGCCGCGCGATTTCAGGTTGTCTGCGATTTCGACGACGGTATATCCCTGCGCAAATTTCGCAAATATCTCTTTGACGATAGGACCTTCCTGTTCGTCGATGACAACTTTCTTATCGATAACGTTAAAACCGTACAGAAGGATCCCGCCCGTATAATTGCCTTTCAGATAGCTTTCGCGCATCCCGCGAAGTACCTTCTGCGAAAGCTCGGCGGAAAAATATTGGTTCATGCCTTCTAACAAGTCAAATGGACATAAAACTTATTTTAGGGTTTTAAGTTGTCAGACGGATAAAACCGAGTCGATGTCGATCTTATAGTAAATGTGGATCTCCTGCGGTTTGCCCGTGACTGTTTCTTTGCCGCCGATGATGAGCCTGTCGAAGAGAGATAAACACATCTCCCGCGTCAGCGTGGGCGAATCAAAATACAGTTTCAGTCTGCGGATAAATTCGTCCACATCCGTTTTTGCCTGCGCCGCCTGTCCAAGCCCTTGCGTCAGAGAAGTCGATTTCTCTTGCAGCCTCGTTTGCTCTGCGGTGTACCTTTCGATCAGCTTCACGCATACGCTTTCGGGTATCTTTCCCGCGACTTTCTCTTCAAACGCCGCTTCGATCAGCTTGTCGAGTTCACGCAGACGCTTCTCGGCTCTTTTCAGCTCCTTTCTGACTTCGGCTTGATTTGCACCCGCAAGCATCGTCTGTCGTTCGAGATACCGCTGTTTGAATTCCGCCTCGCGTCCGATGATCATCTTTGCCTTTGCCGCGACGTCTTGCCTTACAAGCTGTTCCAACACGGGCACGGTGATGAAGTGACTGAAACAGGCGGACGAGCCCATGCGCGACTTCGTTCCGCAGTTGAAGTTGAAATACGTATTTTCTCTGCCGAGCCTTTTTATGTACGTCGTATTCCAGCCGAGCCGCATCTTCGCGCCGCAATCTGCACAGAACATCAGCCCCGAAAGCGGGTGCATATAGCCTCTTGCGGTGTGCTTTCCGTGTCCTACAGCCTTTTCGACTTCCTTCACCTTATCCCACAGCTCTTTCGGAATGATAGCCTCGTGCGCGTTTTCGACGACGATCCATTCTTCTTCGGGGCGGCGCTGCCACTTGTGATTCTTATATGAAATTGTAGTCGACTTGTGCTGGACTAAATTGCCGATGTACGCTTGATTGGAGAGTAACGTTCTCAAAACGGTCGTATGCCACAGATGAGAAGAATTCCTCACGCCGTTGATGCCCGTCGTTGCGATCCTGTAATCGTTTGGCGTCAGGACTTTTTCCACGTTGAGAATATCCGCGATCTTCCTCGGCGTCATACCGGTCGCGCGCATTTCAAAAATGCGTCTGACAATGGGCGCAGTCTCCGGATTGACTTGCAGCGTGCGTTTTTCATCCGTTCCGAGCGTATAGCCGTATGGCGCGTGAGTCATTCCGTTTTTGCCCTCTTTGGCGTTTTTGATACGGACGGCGCGCAACTTCTTGCTCGTGGTCGCCGCCCACCATTCGTTGAACACGTTGGTGATCGGCATCATGTCCATCGCGGGAGTATCCTTGTTCTCCGTGTCGATGTTGTCCGAAAGCGCCACAAATCGTATGCCGAACGAAGGAAAGACGTAATCGAGATACTGCCCGACCATGATGTAGTTCCTTCCAAAGCGGCTCATATCCTTAACGAGGATGGTATTGATGACGCCCTGCTGCGCGTCTTCGAGCAATCTCTTGACGCCCGGTCTTTCAAACGTCGTCCCCGAAATGCCGTCGTCCACATAGATGTTATGGAGCGTCCAGCCCTGCGTTTCGATATACTCCGAAAGGATCGCCTTTTGATTTTCGATGGACAGCGATTCGCCCACGCGCTCATCGTCGCGGCTGAGCCTTACATACATTCCGACAATGTAGTCTTTGTTATTTTGCTTTGATTGCATTCTTTTACTCCTTCCAATCAAAGCAGCCTGAATTTTCAATGTGCCATGATTATACCACGGCACACCGAAAATTTCAAGCTACCGGATTAAATTTATCTTACGGAATCATTCATATCCGCAAGCACCTGACTGAAAGCCAGATCGTCGAATACTTTTTTGAAGTCCTTGTTACCGACGTAATGACTCACAACGATGTACTTTCTTCCCCCGATCTCATATTCACTCATAGAGGTGGGTGCAGAGCCGAACTCCGCACTCATTTGCTGCATTGTTTTTCCCGTGATTCATTTTCCTCCGTTTTTATAGTTAGGTCAATGGTTTTTTCATAACTTTTTCTCCTCTCGCGCCATTGTACGCGTTTCCGTTTCATACGGACTTTTTCTCATGTCTCTGCCGCGGTCGCTCTTTCAATCCCCGTCCTCTGATGTTCCTGTCGGGACACCTGCGCCGCGGTCAGAATTTTTTATCGGCTTAGTTATTTTCCGCCGCGGTCGTTGCCGTGTGACTTGAACGACGGGGCGGAGTTCTTTGCGCGTGACTTGTTCAAGAGAGCATTGAACTCGTCAGGGTAGGCGGCAAGCATATCGCTTACCATCCCGAACGCCGTTTCCTTCCCTTTGGTGCGCCGCTCGGCTTTCTGCAACTGCTCGAAAAGGTCAGAGGCGTCCCTATTCTTGATATTGAGAGATTGCCGCAGGGCGGCGTTCTCCGTGCGGAGTTGAGCGATCTCCGCCTCGGCTTGCCGTTTTCGCTTCGGCGTGGGCTTGCTGCGCTCCGCCTCGATGTTCTGCACGATGCCATCCAAATACTCCTGCGCTTGTTGCTTGGCTTTTGTCGCCGTCTGTTCCGCACTTGCTACAATGCCATCTGCGTGAATTTGCGCGATCTTAACCTTACGTTCGGCATTGTGATCTGCTTCGGCAATGATGTCACTTGCCTGCCCGTGCGCCCGCTCGACGATCTTCTTCGCCTTGAACTCCGCCGTATCAAGGTGCTTTGCCCGACTTCCTTCTTTGCCGCGCTGTAAATTCCATTTCGCGCCGACTTCCCGATAGAGGTCGGTCTGCAATGCGGTAAGAGCCTTTCTGTCAAACAGCTTCTTCGCGCACAGCCTGCCGCCCGCTATCGGGATCAAATTCAGGTGTAAATGCGGCGTGGTTTCATCCGTATGGACGACGGCGGAGATAATATTGCCTTCTCCGTACCGCTCCGCGAAGAAGCGGGTGCATTCGGCAAAGAACTTCTCCTGATCTTGGGGCGAAAGGTTCTTGAAAAACGCGCCGTCCGAGCCCACGACGAAGGAACACATCAGCACGGCATCCTTCCGCACTTTGGTCGGCAAGTCAAGAGCTTCGATCTTATCGTTGATGAACTGCGTGTAGCTGCGCTGCCGTTTGACAATGTGATAGTTGCCGTCCGTGCGTGTGCAGTCTATCTGCGGATTGCTCGCCCGATAGGTTTCGTCGCGCTCGTTCTCCTGTTCGACGGGCGCGATGTCCGTCTTGTGATACTTTTTCATGTGACAAACTATGTAACTTATAGATTTTTCCTCCCGTTACTTCTTTATAAAAAGCCTCGCAGAGCCCACATACTTTGCTTGCAAAGTATAGTGGGCTATACTTCTTCGTTGACGCAAAAAGTAGTTGCTTCCCGAAAGGAGGCTTTATATTTGCTGTAAGTCATCACTTTGTCATAGCATTACGGCGGTCTGATAATTAGTTGTCTATTCATAACTTACCCCCAAGTTTTATTTTTTTATCTTTCCCCACGCCCGAAAGGGGGTGGGCAGATAGCTTGGAATAAAATAAAAAGTCCATAGAAAGCATTACCTTCCTATGGACTGAAATAGTTATGATATGTCCAAAAAACGGTATGCTTATAACTGCCTTTGTCTGCGCCGAGAAGCGTAACAAAAGCAACGGCGGAAGTAGTAAACTCCACCGCAAGCGGTCGCAATGACCGCCCGTTATAAACAGTGACAACTGCCGTCGGCTACCCGCAGGGCGAGGTCACAGCGCAAGCAAACAGTTATTCTTTGCAACCCGTCGTCGCAAGCCTCGACAACGCAACTGCATTGCCGCTGCAAGAGAATCGTGATGCAGCGCCTAACAGACGCAGCTTGCTCGGGTACCGTTTTTTGTTCTGCAAAATGCCGCCTTTACAGCCGATTCGCCGCCGGCCGATCAAGTCCGTTAAAGCCATATTTGCCGAACAGCCGCAAACTGCATAAGGCAATGGGAACAGACCTGACCGCTCGTTTCTTTCACCGATACGGGCATTTTGCTTGATACATTTCGCATTATATCATACGGCACCCCCGTTTGTCAAGCAAAATAAGAACATTTGTTTGTATTTTTTGTTATGAGCATTTTAAGTTGCAATCAGTAATCTATTTTCTTGACATTCAATGTGCTATAAGTTATAATAAGTGGGAAAAGTAATATCAATTATACTCAAAGGAGCAAACGATGGAAAATTTCCCCGAAGGTAAGTTTCTGGCAACCGTAAAGATCGGCCCAAAAGGGCAGATCGTCATCCCCAAAGAGGTGCGGGATATGTTTTCGCTGAATCCGGGAGATTCGCTGGTCTTGATGGCAGACAAAGGACAAGGTATTGCCTTGCAGCCGTTTTCCTATGTAGAATCGTTTTGGAAGGCTGTCAATCATGTAAAGGACGGCGAGCAAAAATGAATGCGCTTGAAGTAAAAGAACTGACGAAAGTCTATCCCGAATTTACGCTCGACAAGATCAGCTTTTGCGTACCACAGGGGCATATCGTCGGGCTCATTGGCAGGAACGGGGCAGGAAAAAGCACGACGATCAAAGGTATCCTGCGGCTTATAGCGGCAGAAGGCGATGTCTCGGTCTTCGGAAAAAATATGGGTGAGGATGAAATGGCGGTGAAGCAGATGATCGGCTATGTCGGCGGTGGCTTTCGCTATTATCCCAGGAACACGCTTTCCGCGATTCGCAAGGCATACGCGCCCTTTTATCCGACATGGGAGCAAGGCAAGTATGAAAGACTGCTTGCGCAATTCAAGCTGTCCGAGCGAAAGAAGGTCAAAGAACTTTCCGAGGGCATGAAGGTAAAGTTTGCGCTTGCCCTCGCCCTTTCGCACGGTGCCAAGCTGCTCATCATGGACGAGCCGACGAGTGGGCTCGATCCGCTTTCGCGTGAAGAGTTTTGCGACATCGTTTTGCAGCTTGTGCGGGAAGACGGCGTTTCCGTCCTCTTCTCCACGCATATTACGTCCGATCTGATGCGCATTGCCGACGACATCGTCTATATCTCGCAGGGCAAGCTCCTGGCGGCGTGCCCACTGAAAGAGTTGCTCGGTAAATATCGGTTGGCGCGTTTTTCTTCTCTTAAAGATGCGACGACCGCCAAAGCTATCGGCGTGAAGGCGGTCAAAGAAGGTTACGAAGGTCTGCTGCTCTGTGATATGCAAGTCGCAACGAGTGCTGCTGCGACCGACGCAACGATCGATAACATCATCGTGCATTTGGAAAAAGCAAACGAGGAGGGAATCTGTGCTGAATTTGATTAAAAAGGAAATTGCTCTTTGTATGCATCCGACGGCTTTTATCTTTCTCTTTTTTGCCGTGCTTGTTTTCGTACCGAATTATCCGTATGAAGTCATTTTCTTTTTCTCCTGCCTCTCGGTATTTTTCTGCTGTATGATGACAAGAGAAAACGGCGATATTGCATTTTCCTGCGCATTACCCGTCAAAAAGGAGTATATCCCACTTGCAAAGATGCTTGTGGTATTCGGGCTGCAAGGTATCATTTTGTTGCTTGTCGGGATCATAGGCGCAGTCAAAGGCGCTGTTTTGCCTGCGGAACAGTATGTCAATCAAGCGGGTATCTCGGCAAATCTTGCTTTGGTCGGCAATGGTGCGGTATTGCTCGGCGTGTTCAACCTGATCTTCTTTCCGCGTTATTTCAAATCTCCTGATAAGATAGGCGTCCCGTTCGTGATCGGCGCGGTCGCAGTGTTCTTGCTGATTAGCATTTTCATTGTTTTACGTTGGACAACGCCGTTGTATTCCGTTGCGCTGAACGGGCTGAATTCAGAAAATATTGGCGCGAAAGCAGCCGCTTTGACCATGGGGATAGTAATTTATATTATCCTGTCTGCAATAAGCTGCAAATTATCCATGCGGCACTTTCAGAGGATTGACGTTTGAGGGTGTGTTCATGAGAAAAGCCATCGGACATTGTTTTCGATGGCTTTCCTCGTACATTGAATCGGCTACTTTGATTGTAATTTAGATTTGTTGTGTCCATTTGAACGCTTAAACCCTTCCAACAGGCTCTCTAAAATGATGCCTTCGGGACTATCGGGAATGTTTTCCATCGCTGATACGAGCTTGACGCCGTTTTCCTTGAGCGTGTGTTTATGGATCGTCGACTCATATTTATCACGCGAAAATCTGTCAAGTTTGTAAACAAGCACCATGTCCCATTGATGTTTGGAGCTGTCCTTGATCATGCGTTGAAAGTCGGGACGCAGGTCGTTGGTGCCCGTCATGGCACGGTCGATATATGTTCCGACGATCAGGATGTTGTTCGCCTTGGCATATTGCTGGCAAACGCGGAGCTGACCTTCAATGGATTGCTCCGTCTGCGTATCGCTGCTGTACCTCGCATAGATGACTGCTTTGTTCATTTTGACCTCCGACGGAAAATGTTTTTTCGGGAGAACAAACATCCGGAAAGACCGAAGCAGTCAAGGAAAGAGAAAAAATCATTGCATGAGTGTCTGTCAAATGACAGGTTTCAGCGATCATTTTTTCCCTTGACGGCGAAGGGCTTTTCGGATACACTCCCCGAAAGAAAAACTTTGCGGAGATGATAGCTTCAAAAGGTGCAGAAAACCTTCTCCTTTTCAATAATTTTTTCAGCAAAAAAGAAAAAGGTGCAGAAAATCTGCACCTTTTTGTACTATATTACGGAAAAATGATCGGGAGGGGACACGATGGACAAAGAAGAACGAGAAGTCATTACAAACGGAAAGCCTGCTTTGGAACGGCTCTCCAAAGAAGACGCCGATTTATTTTACTCCGTGCTTTTGTCGCAGGTTCAAAATTGTTATCTTGACAAACAACCCAAAGAGGAAAATATAAGGATCATGCTGCCTTGATAAACTGTCGTATGGAAAAAAGAGTTTCCACGATAGTCTTTATACAAGTTCGCCGCGGGGCTTGTTGTCCTGCGTGTAGACAAGGCGGAGCTTGATCCCCTGGTCGTAATCGCCGAAACCCTTCCCGAACAGCGTGATCCCGCCGTTTTCTTCCAAGCCTTTTTCTTTCCTGCAATCGAGGGTGAACACGATGTCCTCGTGTCGTTCGAGATGCAGATCGTCGAGCGTCGTGTCACCCGTGCGCATTCCGTCGAGGAAAGTTCCTTCCTGGTTGATGGTCAGAATTTTGATGCGTCCGTATTGCCCGAAGTTGGTGAACCACCAATCGGGCGTGTAGCGACCCCTGCGTTCAAAGAATTCACCCGGGCAGTGATAGACGCCCGCGGGAATGCCGTTGAGATAGAAGGAGATGTCCGACGGATAATTTTCAACGGCGCCAGGTGCTTCGCCCGCGATCTCAAAGGAGAGCTGCAATTCCTTTGCGTGCTGATAGGTGAGCAGGCGGTTGGGGAAGCGGTAGGTGAGCCGTCCGTCCGTGAACCACAAAACGCACGCGGTGAACCGTTCGGGGTAGGAGAACGCCTGCGGATTGTCGAGTTCGCCCGTCAGCTGCGTCATGTTGGCAAGCCCGCAGGTGGGGTTGACGGAGTATTCGGTGTATTGTCCGACGTTGAGTTCCGCCTCATAGAAGCTCTCGCTGCTCATCTTGTCGACGAGTTCGATGAGAAGTTTGTCCTCGGTGAGGGAGCAAAGTTTCTGCGTTCCGCGCGCCATGGAGGCGAGCCGCACGCGGATGAGCCCGCAGTCGGACAGCTTCTGAATGTGCATGGTGAGGGCGCTGTTCGTAAGATTCAGGCTCTTTGCAAGTTCGTTGATGTTCATCTCATCGCCGTTATGCAGAAGTTCCACGATGCGCAGACGCACGGGAGAAGCAAGCGCCTCGAACAGTTTCAATTTGTCTTGAAGATTGGTGATATAGATCATGATACAGTACAGAAATGGATGTTTTCCTCTATTCTATCAATCTTTCTATCGATTTGTCAAGTATTTTCTTGAATATAGATTTTATTCCCCGTTTCACTTTGAGACGAGGCAATTTGTGATTGGCAAAAATTTTTTGTGAAAAAATCAGAAAAGCACTTGACAGGGGGGGGGTATGGTGATATAATTGCATTGACCGTTAAAGATTTATGTTGAATAATCAATGGAATTTTTGAAATACATGGGAGTCTTATGAAGAACACAGTCATTATCAACAAGGAATTTGTGCTGGGCGCCATTGAAAAGGATGTCTGGGGCAGCTTCATCGAGCACATGGGAAGGGCGGTCTATGACGGCATTTACGAGCCTGCTCATCCGCTTGCCGATGAGCAGGGGTTCCGCAAAGACGTCATGGACGCCGTGCGCGCACTGCACGTTCCCAAGGTCCGTTATCCCGGCGGAAATTTCCTTTCGGGGTATGATTGGAGGGACGGCATCGGCAAAGACCGCCCCGTGCGGCTCGATCTTGCATGGGGGCAGCTTGAAACCAACGAGGTCGGGCTCCATGAGTTCTGCGGCTGGGCGGAAAAGGTGGGCGCCGAAGTCATGATGAGCGTCAACATGGGCACGGGAACGCCCAAGGACGCCGCGCAGCTCGTGGAATACTGCAATCATGAGAAGGGGACGGCGATCTCCGATCTGCGCCGCAGGAACGGCAGGGAAAAGCCTTTCGGCATCAAGACGTGGTGCATCGGCAACGAGATGGACGGCGACTGGCAAATATGCGCGCTCACGGCGGAGGAGTACGGCAGAAAGGCAGCGGAGACGGCAAAGATGATGCGCTGGGTGGATAAGGACATCGAGCTCGTCGTGTGCGGTTCCTCCACGCCCGATCAGAAGACGTACCCCGCATGGGACAGGATCGTCTTACAGCATACATACGACTATGTGGACTATCTCTCCATGCACCGCTATTATACCTATCCGGACGACACGCAGAACGTGGGGGATTTTTTGAGTTCGCATACCGATTTTGACGCGTTCATCAAGACGGTCGCGGCGACGGCGGACTATGTGAAGGGATATAAACGCAGCAAGAAGCGCATGAAGATCTCGGTGGACGAATGGAACGTCTGGCACACCAAGCCCGCGCCCAACCGCGTCGATGTCCACAACGACTGTGACGAGGCGCGCTGGACGGTCGGAGCGCGCAGGTTGGAAAATATCTACGACCTCGCCGACGCGCTGACGATGGCGGGCATGGCGTGCACGCTGATCAACAACGCAGACCGCGTGAAGATGGGGTGTCTTGCCCAGCTCGTCAACGTGATCGCGCCCATCTTCACCGAAGTGGGCGGGGGAATGTCCAAACAGACGATCTATTATCCCTATGCCATGGCGATCGCGCATGCGAAGGGCGTTGCGCTGCGCACCGTCGTGTGCGGGGAGAAGATGGAGAGCTGCTACGGCGACAGCGAGAAGGTCTACACCGCCTGCGCCTATGAGGACGGGACGTATGCGCTTTTTGCGATCAATAAGACGGCGGAAGAACAGATCTGCGACCTCGACTTCCAGGTCACGCCCGTCCGCATGACGGAGCGCACGCAGCTGACGGGAAAGCTGCATGACTACAACTGTCTGGAAGCGCCGGAGAGGATCGTGCCGCAGAAGGTCGCGGCAGAGGGGAAGGCGGAGCGTCTGCACACGGTGCGGCTGCCCGCATACAGCTTTACGCTCCTCTGTTTTGCAGAGGAGAAATAAGGAAGAGGAAATATGCCCGCATCTTGGCGGACACGAAAAATAAGGAGGAACAGATCATGAAAAAGGGATGGAAATTGCTTTGCAGCGCTACGCTTGCGACGATCATGTCGGTCGGCGCGCTTGCCGCAGGCTGCGCGGGGAACATTGATGACGATACGGGCGGAATAGAAGTGTCGCAAGATCAGATCGACATCATCCAGGCGAAATATGACGCACAGGGTGCGGTCTATGAGTACACGGGCGACCCCGTTACCCTCACGATGTCCCACTGGGATTCGGACGGCGCGAGCAAGGAGCGCGCGGTGCTCGACGTACTGTTGCAGGGCTTCTACAAGCGTTATCCAACGATCAACGTTTCGCTCGACATCATCAGCGACTATGAAACGACGTATTCCAATAACTTTGCCGCAGGGAGAGTACATGACGTATTCCTCGTTTCGGACGGCGTGTTCACCAACTGGGTGAAAGCAAGTTCGCAGACGATGGTCAACCTCGATCCCTACATTGCGGCGAGCGAACTGCTCGACATGGACGATATGTTCGACTCCGTCGTCACGCGCTATCAGTATGACGCCGCAACGGGGCTTACGGGGCAGGGCAGCCAGATGACCATGCCGCGCGACATCTCCGCACACGTCATGTACTACAACAAGGATATGTTTGAAGAGGCAGGCGTGGAACTTCCGCCCTCGGACAGGATTATGACGATGGACGAGGCGACGGAAATGTGGACGCAGCTCACGCGCGATCTCGACGGCGACGGCACGCCCGACGTCTACGGCGTGGCGGGTCTGAACATGGAGGGGCTCGTCTGGTCGGCGGGCGGCGACTTCGTCAACGATGAACGCACGGGTTTCCCCACCGAACAGTCCGATCTCGCCGCGCTCGAAAAGGCGTACAAGTATTTGCAGGACGCCTACTATACCTTCAATGACGGAAAGGGAATCGCGCCCGACGCGTCGATGAACATGACGGGCGACGCGACGACGCTGTTTGCGCAGGAGATGGTCGCCACCGTCATCGCGGGCAGCTGGGAACTTGCGACCATTCAGGGCAACTCCTTCGATTGGGACATCGCCTACGTTCCCGCCTTTGAGGCGGCGCCCACCAAGAATGCATGGTCAGGGTCCGTTTCCTATGCGATCTACAGCGGGATCGCGCCCGAAAAGCTGGAGGCGGCATGGAAGCTGGTCGAATATATCGGTTCGCCCGAGGGACAGGAGATCTTGTCGGCGACGGGCTTCCAATTCCCGATCTATGAGTCGATCGCGTCCAGCGAGGAATATCTTGCGACATACGAGAACAGCAAGCCATCCAATTATGAGGTATTTTTGAAGTCGGCGGCGGAACAGCCCGCAGGCACCTGGATGTACAACCAGAGCAACCAGTGGAAGGAACTGTCCTATGACACGCTCACTGCGAATTTGCTCGACAGTGATCAGGGCGCGCGCTGGACGGTATCGCACTTCCTCGACGAGTGCAGGAAAGTGGTCGACCAGTACATTTGACGCATGGAGGAACATTCATGCAGACGACCGAAACTTTGCAGGCACAGGCAGGGCAGGAGAGCGTTCTTGCCCTTGCCCCGCGCCGTCATCATAAAATGAACAGGCGCAAGCGCAACGAGTATATCATGGGCTGGGTGTTCATTGCCCCGCTCACGATCGGGTTCTTGCTCTTTACCGCCGTGCCGCTCGTGCTTGCCATCTATTATTCCTTTACTTCCTACGACCTCTTTTCGCCCCCGCAGTGGATCGGGCTTGCAAACTTTGCCGAGATCTTCGCGGGCGATACCGATTGGTATATGCGCTCGCTGCTCAATGCGCTCATCTACACGATCGGCGTGCCGCTGGGCGCGGCGATCTCGCTGGTCATCGCCGCCATGCTGTGCAATATCAGCCGCGGCTCTACCGTGCTGCGCATGATTTTCTATATCCCCACGATCTGCGGGTCGGTCGCGATCACATTCATCTGGCAATGGATGTTTGCCTCGCACTACGGGATCTTGTGGGAGTTTTTGGAGAGCCTCGGCTTTCAGCTCACCAACGCCTTTGGCTTTTTGGATGAAGAACGGTTTATGTCGTCCATGATTTTCATGGGATTATGGGCGGGCGTCGGAGGAAGTCTTCTGCTCTTCTATTCATCGCTGCAGAATATTTCGCACGATCTCTACGATGCGGCGGCGCTCGACGGCGCGAACGGCTTCCAGAAGTTCTGGCATATCACCATGCCCGGGGTATCGCCCGTCCTCTTCTATGTGCTTCTGACGGGGATCGTCGGTTCCTTCCAGGCGTTCACGCAGTTCCAAGTCATGACGGGGGACGTGATCAGCGAATATTCCGTCATGCCCGTCTGGTGGATCTACCGCTATATCACGGGTGAATGGGGGTACCGCTACGGGCTTGCCTCCGCCATGGGGCTTCTCTTGGGGCTTATTCTCATCGTCATCTCGGCGGTACAGTTCATCGCGTCCAAGTATTGGGTCAAGTATTGAGGAGGGGAATATGCAAAAAAACATATCCGCTGCGCAGCCCGCGCAGGCGATCGATAAAAAACAGCACATAAAGCGCATGATCCCCAAGATCGTCTTGTACGTCATCCTCATCTTCTTTGCCGTCTTGTGGCTGATCCCCTTCCTGTTCGCGCTCTCCACGTCCTTTGCCTACAACAACAATCTCTACAACGGAGAGCCTGTCATCGGGATCTACCACAAGGAGTACAATTGGATGTGGCACCCCATGACGTTCGTGAACTATCTCGACTTGTTCCGAAAATATAACGTCATCGGAGGCTTTGTCAACAGCATCCTCTACATCATCGCGCCGCTCTTTGTGGGCGTGTTCACGAGCGCGATGGCGGCATACGGCTTTGCGCGGCTGCGCTTCCCGGGGCGTATCCCCATGTTCTTTACGCTGCTTTCGACCATCCTCCTGCCCGGCGTCATTACCATGGTCCCTTCCTATATCATGTATTCGGTGGGGTACGGCTGGTCGAATACGCCGCTCCCGCTCATCATCCCGGGGATGTTCGGGTCGGCAATGACCATGTTCCTGATCAGGCAGTATTTCCTGGGCTTTCCGAAGGAATTGGAGGAGGCGGCACAGCTCGACGGCATGGGCTGGTGGGGGATCTTTATCCGGATCGCGCTCCCGCTCTCCATGCCTGTCCTCATCACGCAGCTCATCCTCTCCTTCAACGGAATGTACAACGACTATTTAGGGCCGCTCCTCTACGTCGGAACGACGCCCGAACTTCGCACGCTGCAGCTCATCTTGAAGAGCATCCCCACGATCGGCGTCACGCCCTATCCGCTCATGATGGCGGGCGCGATCGTCGCGCTGATCCCGACGTTCATCCTCTACGGGCTCGCGCAGAAGTTTTTCACCGAAGGCATCGTCCTTACCGGTATCAAAGAATAAGTATCAAAGAATAAGATCGAAAGATCGGGAGGAAAAAATGAGATCCAAACAGTTTATTCGTATGGGGAGTCTTGCCCTCGGCTGTATGTTGGGCGCGTCGCTCTTTGCCGCCTGTGCGCAAAATGACGCGCCGCCTGAGGACGATGCGTCCCTTCCCGCCGCGCCGGAGGGCACTGTCATCGACAAGGAGGGTGTCAACGCCCTGCTTTCGGGCGGCTATCGCCTCGACTTTGTGGAGGACGGGGACGGCTATATCGTCCGCCTCGTAGACATATCCCTTCTCGATGATGTGCAGGGGACTGCGGCGCAGTCGGACGTGCTCTTTGAAGCGTCGGCGCCTGCAGGCGTCACCGTCATGGTGAACAAGACGCTTATGTCCCATTCTGCGCAGGACGTATCTGCAAAATATGAACAGATCTCGACGCAGGGCTATGGGTATCTCTGCACGGTGACCGTGTCCACGGAGAATGGCAGCAAAATCGCTTTCACCGACCGCTATTATCTGCAGGGAAAAACGTTTGCCCTTTCGAGAAAAGCGGAAGTCGTCGAGGTCGGGCAGGGGGACTACGGCTTCCAGACGGTGTATTCGATCGGAAGCGTAGAGGCGCAGAAGGATCATACGCAGTTCGACTACTTCATTCCGTCCATTCTCTATAAGGACTCGCGCGATATGGCGGCGGGCGCGCCCGGGAGCAATCTCGGCGTTGCCAAAATGTACGTCAAGGAAACGCGCACGGGGCTTCCGCTCTCCATGCTGCGCGACAAGGACACGGGCTATTCCGTTGCGATCGCTCACCTCGAACCGGAGATCGACGTCAACGGTACGCTCTACGGCGGCAGCGACGGTTATGCCGACAACGATCTGCAATACGGCTCGATCGGCTATTCCTCGGAGGGCGGCATGGCGGTCGACTTCTGCTATCCCTGCGCGGAAGTTCCCCTCAATAACCTGCGCATCTACTCCGAGATGACAAAGGGCAGTTCGCACGAATATAAGCTCTCCATTCTTCCAGACCATCAGGACAGCTACGCCAAGTCCATGACGAACACCTTCAAGGCGGCGTTCGTGGCGGAATCGCCCGAAGTCGCCACAGACGTGGACATCGACGCCATCTACGACGATAATATCGAGGTGTTCACGAACACCTATAAGGAATTTGACGTCAACAGCAATATCGTGGAGGCGGGCGTCCCGTTCAGCCTTGATCTGACCACCCCCGACACCTACGGCGACTGGTCGTCCTCGCAGGGGTATTCCTTCCAATTCGGCTTCATCGGACAGCAGACCTCGATCGCGTTCAACCTTCTGCGCACGGGCATTGAAACAAAGAACGCCGTCATGGAAGATCAGGGCAGGACGATGCTCGACTTCTGGTCATCGAGCAAGGTCATGAGCGACAACCTTCCGCCCAGCTGGTGGGATCCCAACAACGGCTCGTCCACCATTCCGGGCACGGCGCGCTATTATCCCTCCTTCCTGCGCTGCGTCGTCGACGGGCTGGAAGGCATGCTCGACGCTTGCGTCTGGGCAAGGAACAACGGCGTTTCGGGGTACGAGGCGTGGGAGAGCGCGCTCCTCAAAGTGGGGAGCTGGCTTGCGGACAATCAGAACGACGACGGCTCTTACTATCGCGCCTATCGCACGAACGGCACCGTCTGGCAGGAGGCGAACGACCCCGCGACCTATCAGGGCGATTCCAAACTCAACACCCCCGTCGCCATCCGTCTGCTTGTCCGTCTGTACGAATACACGGGCGAGGAAAAGTACGCGACTGCGGCGGAGAGGGCGGCGGAATTCAGCTATAACAACCTCTATCTCGACCGTGAGAAGTATGTCGGCGGCACGCCCGACAACCCCAACACGGTGGATAAAGAGGCGGCGATCTACGCGCTGTACGGCTTTGATGCCGCATACGAACTGACGGGCGAACAGAAGTACCTCGACGCGGCGGAACACGCAGCCGTGTCCGCATTGAGCTGGGTGTACTGTTATGACTTTGCCGTTCCCGGCGGCGTGAACGAGGACATCAACACCTTCCACGACGGCGGCGTTTCGGGCTTCTCGCTCATCGCGACGGGACATTCGGGCGCGGACAACTATTCCGCCGTTCTCTACTATGAATTCTTCAAGATGTACCTGCATACGGGGGACACCTTCTACCGCGACGCGGCGTACTTCTTACAGCAGAACACCAAGTTGAGCTCCGATTACAACGGCGAGATCGGATATGCGTTCAAGGCGCTCTGTCCGGAGGCAACGGGCGTCGCGGACTTCTCGCTGGGCGGCAGCGGCGCAAAACTCTGGCTCGTGTGGTGCGGCGTCGTCAATATCCAGCCGATCGGCTATATGCGCGACACCTTCGGGAATGCGGACGCTTCCGCACTCTCTTCGCAGAGTCTGGAACAGCTTCGCACGCAGCTCGACGCATACGGCTCGGGCGGTATCGTAAATGCAGAATAATATTCGGGGAGGAGAAATCATGAGAACAAAGAACAAAGTATTCTCGATCTGTTTGCTGGGCGCGGCGTTCTTCGCAACGTTTTTCTCGGCGGGCGCGCTGCTCGGAGCATCTGCCGCAGAGGAAGAGGGCGGCGCGGAGCAGCAGCCTGCGCAGACGGAGAACTTCGCGGCGACGCAGGAGGGCTGGGACGCCCTTCCCGCAGGCTGGACGTTCGGCGAGGATGTCATGACGTCGACCGCCAATGTCTTTCTCGGCGGAGGGGCGATGCGCGACTACTATGCCGATACGCCTTCCGATTACACGGTGAGCGCAACGCTTCATGAAACGGCGTCGGGCAACGCCGCCGAGATCGGGCTCGGCATTATCCCGTGGGCGAAGGACGCGAGCAACTACATCGTCGTAGGCGTCAAGTGGAACGTGGGCAGCGATACGCCCTTCTCCGTTCTCACGCAGCGATACATCAACGGAACGATGTACGGCGCAGAGGGGAGCGCGTCGGGCGCATGGAACGAGGATCAGCTGGCGGCAACGGGACTTGCGAACCTCGACCGTCATGAGCCGATCACCGTGACCGTCGAGAAGAAGTACAACAGCGCGACGAACATGGACGCCTACACGACGACCGTATCGGGGACGCTTACGGACGGAACGGAGGCGGAACTCACGCTCGCAACGGACGAGTTCTCCATGTCCGTCGGGTTTGGCGGAAAGATCGGTCTGTATTCCTTCAATGCAACGACAGAGGTCACGAACTTCACGGCAGAGTATGCGGGTGCAGTCGAGTACGACTATGAGCCTTATACATGGTTCACGCGCAGCAGCTTCCACGTATCCGCACCCTCTCTCTACGCCGTGACATTTGCCAACAACGATGCGGACATCACGATGCAGGCAGAAGATGCGGGCATCACTCGTTTCTGGATCCCCACTTCCGCAAAGAATGTCTATGAGGACATCACCGTTTCGGCAAACTTCACGCTCTCGGCGGAAGGCTCTTACGGAATGTATCTCCACTACGGGAGCGATACCGACAATGTGCGTCTGGAAGCGGGTGCCAATGGGCTTAAACTCATCGCAACGCAGGGCGGGAACGAGCAGACTTGGACGTACACGAATTCCTTCACGTTGACGGAGCAGCACACGATCGCGGCGTCGCGGAAGGCGGACGGGACGGTCAGCGTGATGCTGGACGAAAGTGCGGTATCCTTCGCGCCCGCCGAGGGTGAAGCGGTCACTTCCGTTCTTGTCGAACAGCTTGCAGACCTTGACGTGCTGAACGTTGGTGCGTTCGCCACGGGCAATACAACGCTTACGATCGAGGGCTTTACGGTGGACGGGAGCTTCCATGCAAATGACGTCCGCGAACAGGACGGCTGGAGCGTGCGCGGTCCCCGTCCCGGCACATGGACGGTGGACGCGCAGGACGGCGCCGCCGATATTACCTTCGCCATGGAGGGAGGAACGAGCATTTTCTCGACGCACGCATGGACGCAGGCGACGTATGCGCCCTCCGAAGGATATATCGTCAGCGCGCAGATGCAGGTATCGGCGAAGGACGGCGCGGAGATCAAGTACGGGCTCATTCCCTATATCAACGGCAGCGACGTCGTCTATGTCTGGATCTCGCAGTGGACGGGAGCAGCTGCGATGATCTGTCTGAACGGCACGATCAACGGCGCAGCCGTGTTCTCCGGGAACGGTTTCATGGAAACGGAGATCTCAATCGATATGGCGCAGGTCAATACGCTCGAAGTGGAGATCCTTCTCGACGGTAGTCTGAACGTCTATCTCAATAAGTCGCTCTCTCCCACCGTTGCGACCAAGATCGAAGGGCTTGCGGGAAAGGCTGCCGGGTATTATGGGATCTCCGCGCAAAACGTCGATGCAACGTTCACTGACGTTCGGATCGGCAAGGAGCGCGCCTATTCCGTCGAGAATGAGGTCATCATCAACCTTCCCGAAAACTTCCCGACGACGGGAACGGTCGGGAAGTCGGTCAATCTTGGCGTGATCACGGCGTCGCTCGGAGGGGACGGCATCGGCATCGCGCCTACCCCCGTGATCGCGGTCACCGATCCCGACGGGCAGCCTGTGGAGCTTTCAGGCGTGCGCTTCACGCCTGAAAAAGAGGGAACGTACACCGTGACCATTACGGCAACGGACAGCTGGGGCAGCAGCGCGACTGAAACGAAGGAGATCGTTGTATCCGCCGCAGACGGTTCGCAGGGCGGCTCCGGAGAAAACGGCGGTGCAGGCGAAAGCGAGGGCAGTCAGCCGCTCACGGGCGGCGCCATTGCGGGCATCGTTGTTGCGGCAGTCGTCGTGGCGGCAGGCATCGGCGTCGGTGTGTTCTTCCTTGTGAAAAAGAAGAAAAAATAAGAAATTTGTCCGCCATCTTCCAAGGGGGCGGAACAGATAGGAGGGAAAAATATGAGAAAAGGAAAGTGGCTGTTGACTGCGGCGGCGCTCGCAGTCGCGTGCAGCACGTTCGCGTTTGCCGCCTGTAACGAAGACGGGCAGACGCCGGGGGATCAAACCACGCCTCCCGTCATCACGGCAGCGGTCGACGACGCCGAGATCACGGCGGGCGGAGAGATCACGCTCACCTGGTCGGCAACGGAAGGGGTGCAGGTCAGCGTCACCTACACGGTGGACGGCACGGCGGAGGACGAACTCACGTTCACGTCGGGCACGCCGTTCACCATCTCCGAGGCAGGCGTGTATGTGTTCACCTTCACGGCGGACGGCGCGGAGAGCAAGACGGTCACCGTAACGGTCAGCGAAGCGCAGACCGAACCCGAGCCCGAACCCGAGCCCGAGCCTGAGCCCGAACCCGAGCCTGAACCCGGGCCCGAGACGCCCGTTATTACGGCAACGGCGGACAAGACCGAGGTCGAGGCGGGCGGAGAGATCACGCTCACCTGGTCGGCAACGGAAGGGGCGCAGGTCAGCGTCACTTACACGGTGGACGGCACGGCGGAGGACGAGCTCACGTTTTCGTCGGGCACGGCGTTCACCATCTCCGAGGCAGGCGTGTATGTGTTCACATTTGCGGCGGAGGGTGCGGATAATAAGACGGTCACCGTGACGGTCACCGAAGCGCAGACCGAACCAGAGCCAGAGCCCGAACCCGAACCTGAGACGTATTCCGTTACGTTTGCCCTCGGCGAACACGCGGCGGAAGGGACACAGGCTCCTGCCGCGCAGACGGCGGAGGAAGGGGGGAAGATCACGCTTCCCGCAGCGCCTTCCGCGGCGTTCGGTTATCAGTTTACAGGCTGGAGGGACGGCGAGCAGACGTATGCCGCCCAGGCGGAGTATGCGGCGGACGGCAACGTCACGCTCACGGCGCAGTGGACGTTCGTGGGCGGCGAATATGAGAATGCCGCGCTCGACACTTGGGGACAGGCGCTCGTGCATCCTTACGCGCTGCGCGACGGCGAGTCGCTCGTTCTCACGGCAAAGCTCTCGGGCGCAATGTCCGCTACGGCTTGGGAAGAGGGCGTCTTTGTGCAGGTGAACGACGGCGCGACGCAGTATTTCTTCCGCCCTGCCAATACATGGTGGAGCGGTGCGAACAATGAAGGCAATCCAAACGGCGTCGTCTCGCGCGACTATGAAGATCTGACCGCCCTCATCGACCACGATACGTTCAATACGCTCAAAGCGGATACGCGTATCGTCGTCACGCGTTCGGGGAACAAGATCTTCGTGACTTACGATCTCGGCATCGTCGTGGTGGGATTCACCATCGAAACCGTGACGCAAGCTTCCGCCGATGTCTACTTTATCCTCTACGATCTTGCCGCAGAGCCCAATTCCGGCGATACGGAGTGGATAACGGCGAGCGAGGTGAAGGTGGAATGGCTGCCTTCCGTCGAAAAGCCGACGCCCGATCCTGCGATCCTCGCATCGGCAAGCGCGGCAGAGGTCACCACGGCGCAGCAGGTCACGTTCACCTGGCGCGCAACGCACGCAGCGGACGTCACCGTTACCTACACCAAGGACGGCGAGGCGGCGAGCGGACTTGCGTTCACGTCGGGTGTGCCGTTCACCATCTCCGAGGCAGGCGTGTATGTGTTCACATTTGCGGCGGAGGGTGCGGATAATAAGACGGTCACCGTGACGGTCAAAGAGCCGCACGTCCATACTTATGGCGCATGGCAGGTGATGGCGCCCACGCAGACGGAGGAAGGCTCGGCGACGCGCACCTGTACGGCAGAGGACTGCGACCTTTCCGCAGGAGCGACCGAGACGGTCACGCTGCCCGCACTCGGTACGGAAAATGCCTATACGTCCGTCGAAAAGACGCCCGCAACGTGCGAAGGCACGGGCACGACGACGTACACCTATGCGGACGATACGTCCATCTCCTTTGACGTGACCGTTCCCGTCTTGGGGCATCGGTTCTCGGCGGTGAGCGTTGCGTATGACAAGGAAACGATGAGCGAGGCGTGGACGGCGGAAGTCGTCTGCGAACGGAACAAAGAACACAAACTCACGCTCAACATGGCGGCGTTCGATGCTTCCGCATGGACGCTCGATACAGAGAACGATTACAAAGCACCCTCCCATACCGCGGACGGCAGCGGCAGCTATTACAAGGTGGTGGAGCAGGACGGCTATTCCGTCAAAGTCACCGTCACGGGCGTGACGATCCCCACCAACGCCGAGCACACCTATGCCGCGACCTACACGGCGGATGCGTACCAGGCGGGCGAAACGCAGATCGGCTGCACCTATGGCGGCTGCGAGAAGACGATCACCGTCACGCTGCCCGAGCTTCCCGCCGCAGGCACGGAGGAGAATGGCTGGACGTGGACGCTCGTCAAGGCGCCCGCAAACGGCGCGGACGGCAGCGGCACGTTCTCCTGCACCGTTACGGCGGGCGACGATACGGCTTCCGTCACCGTTACGGGCGTGGCGGTAAAAGCGCCCGTCATCACGGCGACGGCGAGCACGGAGGAGATCGCCCCCGGGGAAGAAGTCACGCTCACCTGGTCGGCAACGGAAGGGGCGCAGGTCGCCGTTTCCTATACAAAAGACGGCGATGCCGCCGACGAATTGCAGCCTGTTTCCGGCGATGCGTTTGTTATCTCCGAGGAGGGCGTCTATGTGTTCACCTTCACGGCGGAAGGCGCAAAGTCTGTCACGGTTACTGTCACCGTCGTAACACCCAATTTGGTGATGGATGAAAACGGCTGGAATGTTTTCAAGCCCGCTACATGGACGTTTACGGAAAACGGCGCAACCAATACCAACACTGGTTTCCTGGGGAACTTCTTGGTTCGTTCGGATGAAAATGCAAGCGGCGATTATCGGATTTCGGCAACCTTCAAGGGCGCCGCAACGGCGGTAACCGGCGAGATCAACATGGGCATTGTCCCTTGGTTCCAGGACGCGCAGAACTATGTGGTGATCTATCTGAAATGGGTTCCGGAGCATGGTATTCGCTTAGTAAATCTTCAGATCCTGCACTTTATAAACGGCGTTCAGTATGGAAAGGAAGGAGTGCAGGGCTGGAACGACCGCTGGCTGGATGCCCAGTATGCTACGACATTGTACACGTTGAATCCGGACGACGAGTTCACGGTCCGGGTGGATAAAGTCTACAATGCGGAAACGAAGTTGGATGATTATACCGTCACCATTTCTGCGGTCAATAAGCAGGGCGTTTCCGTTTCGGAATCCTTTACGGAATCTTATTCCGTTTCCGTCGGGAAGAACGGCAATATCGGAATTTATTCCATGAACGATACCGTGACCTTCTCCCGTCTGACGGTGGAATCGCTGAATGAAACGACGCAAACTCCCGTCGAGGATGTGTCCGCTCTTCCTCCCGAAGAAGAGGAAGAGACCGTACCCGAGGAACCGTCCGTACAATAACATAGCCCCCCCTGACCAAAGATGAGTTTTCATCGGCGGTAAATATACGGGATCCCGATCTATGATCGGGATCTTTTTTATTTAGAAAGTTAGAAAGCAGAATGAAGAATTTTACGTTTGTATTTTAAGCCGACGGTTGACTGATTGCAAAAAATTTTTGAAAAAGCAAGAAAAAAATTTTATAAGGTGCAGAAAACCTGCACCTTTAGCCTGTAGAATACGGGCAGAAATCGTCGGAAGGAGGGAAAACGTGACGGCGGCAGACAGGCGCCGCGCGATCTTGGAAGCATTGAGTTCGGACAAGTTTACGACACGAGCTAATCTTGCTTTCGAGTTCGGCGTGAGCAAACGGACAATCGATCATGATCTGCTGCTCCTGTCACGGAAGTATCCGATCTATGCCATCCCGGGGAAAGGCGGAGGAATCCACGTCATGGACAATTTTCGGTTGGACGGGCGTTATCTTACAGAGGAGCAGACGGAAGTGCTTGTAAGGATTACGAAAGAGGTGAGCGAAAGCGACAGCCGCGTGCTTCGTTCGATATTAAAGAAGTTCGGTAAGAAGAAGGAGGACAGAATTTGACGACGGAACAGATCCGAAGGGAATTACAGGATATCCGATATTACTATTCACATAAGGCGATGTTCGACAGGGCTTCGGACTGTGTGGCAAAAAGCACGGCTGTAGGCTTGGCGGAAAAGTATAACGCGGCAATCGGAAGTGCGCCGCCGCGGTTGTATGCTCTCTACCTGTCGTTATATATCGGAAACGATACACAGGCATCGCTGGCAGAGAAGAGGGGGTGCAGCGAAGGGTATATCCGAAATCTGAACAGACAGCTGTACGCATTCTTTCAGAGTGCGTTTGAAAAAACTCAAAAAGGAGGTGATGGTCATGATGAAAAGAGATGAATATCTTGCGCAGGTCATCAACGTGTACCGCACGCGGCACTATATCGTGTTTCAGCAGGTCGGTATCTGCGATGATGCGGAAGAAGGTACGTTTCTGTATAGCTATGACAGCTATTATCGCCGTACGGCAAAGAACGACCGCGAATACGAAGGCGTGTTCAAGGCTCGTTATAATGTGGACGGTATGCGTATTCCCGTTTCGACGTATGGCAGGAAGTACGTCGAGTAGTCAGGCGTAACCGGGTGCAATAGAAACATGGCGAGAAAACCGTGCGGTACTTGCAAGTGTAAGAGCGGCCGCTCACCGCAAAGATTCGCATGGGGGCAAGTGTCCCGAGGTTAGAAGCGTTCGTTACCATATTACAACTTCATATTTTTATTTCGCTTAGCTAACGGCAACACGGGCAGGCAACATAGCGTTGCATTCTTATCAACTGAACGGAGGTAACAAAGACAATGCCGAATAAGGCAAAACAAGGGCAAGAATCGGGCGCGGGAAAATATAACCGCCGTCGCTGGCAGATCCCCTCGAAGCGTGCCAAGAGCTACGCGGACGAACGCAGGGCGAAAGTACATCAGCACGGCCCGAAAGAGGGCAAGGAACTGACAGATTACGAGGCGGGCATCCGCTCGGGGTATCTTCAGTGTCAGGGCGACCATGCCTCGATCTACAAGTACAAGAAAGCGCTTGCGGAAGGGAAGAGCAAGGAAGAAGCACGCGCGATCTCGCAGTCCAAAGGAAAAAATTAACGGGAGGAAACAAATAGCATGGCAGAAAACAAGAATATCGACCGGCAGCTCTATGTACAGAAGGAACCCTTTGAGTACAACGGCAAGACGTGCTATCACTACTTCATCAAGGGCGTCGTGCGCGGTAGAGAGGTAAAGATCGACCTCGCCCCGCCCAACAAGGATACCGACATGGGCGGCTATACCGTGCTGGATATTGTATTCGGCGACGCGGACAGAGCCGACCTCATCATCGAGCCGTTCGAGATCACGGACGAAAAGACGAAGCAGATCATCAAGGGCAACCGCTATATGGTGCGCACGGTGGACGAGGACGGCAAGGTGTACGAATGCCCCGTCAAGCCTTCGCGCACGTCGGACAGGTCTATGCTTCAGATGCTGCTCGCGGAATAACGGCGTGAACGGGAGGGCGGCTCACTATGAGTGGGCCGCCGCTTCCGAATTTTCAAGGAGGTAACAATGAGCAACTATAACGACAACTCTTGGTCGGAGCGGTTCGGCTGGATCATCACGGTCATAGCGATGGTGCTGGTCGCCATCCTCTCCATCGGGCTTTTGTGTGCGCTGTTCATTCAGCCGCAGGAGGACGATCCCGAAGCGGAACCCAAAGACGGCGCCGTCATCAGCGAAACAGCGGAACACGGCGTATCGTTGATGTCGGCAAAGATCGCCCCTGCGGCGTATGCGTCAAACGGGGTCTCCGCGTTGGCGGATACTGCCTATACCCTCACGGCGAGCGTTGAGCCGGACTATGCGGGCGAAAAGACCTTTGATTGGTCTATCAAATTTGAGGACGGCTCCTCCTCGTGGGCGAACGGGAAGTCGGTCACCGATTACGTAACGGTCACGCCGGCTTCGGATGGCGCGGATACCGCGACGGTGGAATGTAAACAGGCGTTCGGCGAGCGCATCCTTGTCACCTGTACTTCCCGTGACTATACGGGGCTTTCGGCAACGTGTACGGTGGACTATGCGCAGCGCATCACGGGCATCGACGTCACGCTGGACGGCAGCCGCACGGGGAACGTTGCCATTCCCGAAGGCGAGGAAGTGAGCATCGATTTCACTTATTACGGCGGTACGTCGTCGTATAACGTGTACACGCTCACGGCAACGCCGACTTATTCGGACGTCTACACCCTTGCCGAGGAGGCGACCTGCGAAGTATCGTTCTTGACGAGCGCAGGCGCGGACGACAGCCGTACCTATTTTGACCATCACGGTTCGAGCGGTTCCATGGGCTCGTACAGCTATACCCGCGTGGACGAAATCGAGAACGCCATCGGCAAGACGTTTTCCTTTGATAACCACATGTTTGAGCCGTACAACTTCCGCCATGAGTCGGGCTCGTTCGTAACGGGCGAGATGACGAAGAACACGACGTACTACAAAGACCTTTCGGGCGAAGAACTTGCAGAGCGGTACTTAACGCAGGATCAAGACACCGTGCTTTGGCGCGTCGCGGCGAGCGTGGAAGGCAAGTACGGCAGCTACACGCGCGAGGACAGCTATCTCATGTACGCATGGCCCGCAGCGGGCAACTATGCAAACCTGTCTCTTTCGGACAGTGAACTGATCTTTTAACGGAGGTGAAATATGAGTAACAACGAACTATATGAACACAAGCGGTCGGATACCGTGAAGTGGGTGATCTCCTTTTTCCTCATCCTTGTGCTGCTTGTCGGCATGATTGGGACATGGGTATTCCTGTTGCGGGAAGATGAAGGCAAGACACCGCCCGCGGAGGAGCAGACGGAGCAGGCGGCGGTCACGGACGGCGAAGGCAACGCCATGGATGCGGACATGGTATATCCCATGCCCGCGAAGATGTCGTTCAATGCGCAGACGTTCGCGCAGTTTGGAGAGCCGAACGCCGTCACTTCGGAGCAAAGCGTAGATGTGCGCATTCAGGCGTATGTCACGCCCGATGACGCCGCCAACAAGGAAGTGGATTTCTCCGTTGCTTGGGGAAACGCTCCCACGCACGGCAGCGAACCGGTCACGAACTATCTCACCGTGACGCCCGATTCGGACGGCAGCACGATGGCGACCGTATCCTGCAAAAAGGCGTTCGGCGACGATACCATCATTATCACCGTCACCACCCGCGAGGGCGGATACACGGCTACCTGCACGGTGACGTTCACGGGCATTGCGAGCGGTATCGAGATCACAAGCAGCACCGCGGCAAAGAAGTCCACGTCCGAGCGCGGTACATACTACGAACTCGGCACGAGCAAGACGTACACCTTCAATATCGGGCTCACGAACGCCTTTGACGATGTGGCAAGCGATTTGACGGTAACGGAGATCGGCGGCGAAGGCAATATGTACTTTGGCAGCAGGTATTCCAACGACGGCGGCTACTACAACTATCAGGACGTCTATCAGAAAAGCATCGGCGAGCTTGCGGATAAGTTCATCACGTCGGCGACCATTTCGGGAACGACGCTCACAGTCAAGACGGGTTCGAGCGTTTTGGAGAACTATTACTCCGAATACGCCTACGATGAGTATGACTATTACTACGCGAAGGACGCCTTCCTCGTCGAGCTGGACGATTATTGGAACATCAAAGGTCCATCGGATACGTTCTACAACGATAATTCCAAGTACAACGCGCAGAATATCGGCTCCTGCTACTTCTATGTGACGGTCAAGGACAACGTGAGCGGGCTTTCGGAGACGGTGCGGCTGTGGCTCGTCAGCTCGGTGAGCGGCGTGTCTCTCTCCGAGACGGAACTTGAATTTTAACGAGGAGGCGGACTATGCAGAGCAAAGGTCAGACGGCGGCAAAGGTCATCGGCATCGTCCTTG
>CALVUC010000002.1 GCA_944363395.1 uncultured Clostridia bacterium
CCAAAAAATACGGCGCGCGCCCGTTCGGGCGCGCGCCGCGCTTTCTTTCCCATTAAAACTGCGCCTGATAGAGTTTGGCGTAGAAGCCGCCCTTTTGGAGCAACTCTTCGTGCGAGCCCTGCTCGACGATGCGCCCCGCGTTCATGACGAGAATGACGTCCGCATTCTGAATGGTCGACAGGCGGTGCGCGACGATGAAGCACGTCCTGCCCTCCATGAGCTTTGCAAAGGCGTCCTGCACCAATTTTTCCGTGCGCGTATCGATATTGCTCGTCGCCTCGTCCAGGATGAGCATGGGCGGGCGGCAGATCATGACGCGCGCCACGCACAGGAGCTGTTTCTGCCCTTCGGAGAGAGAGCCCTCGCTGCCGATGACGGTATCATATCCCTTGGGCAGCCTGCGGATGAAGCCGTGCGCGTGCACCGCCTTACAGGCGGCGATCATCTCCTCTTCCGGGCAGTCCGGTCTGCCCATGCACAGATTTTCGCGGACGGTCGCGTGTTTGAGCCACGTCTCCTGCAGCACCATGCCGTAATTTTTCCGAAGCGACGCGCGCGTCACTTCGCGCACGTCCTTGCCGTCCACGCTGACGCTGCCGCCGTTCACGTCGTAAAAGCGCATCAGAAGGTTGATGACCGTCGTCTTGCCGCAGCCTGTGGGCCCGACGATGGCGACGCGGTGTCCCGCCGTGACGGAGACGTTGAGACCGCGGATGAGTTCCTGCCCGGGACGGTAAGAAAAGCTGACGTCCGTAAGCGAGACGTCCCCCTTCGCCCTGCCCAGATCGGCGCAGGCTTCGTCCGAGGGCTGTTCCTCCTCGGCGTCGAGCGCAAAGATGCGCCCCGCGCAGGCGAGGGAGTTCTGGAACTCGGCGAGCACTTCCGTGATCTCGTTGAAGGGCTTGGTGTACTGGTTGGTGTAAAAGAGACAGCTCGACAAGCTCCCGACGGTAAAGGGCAGCGCCGCCCCCGCCGTGGAGATGCAGATGATCGCGCCCGTCAGGGCGACGCCCGCGTAGACGAGGGAGTTGATGAAGCGGGTGACGGGGTTGGGCGTGGAGGCATAGAACACGGCGCGCAGGGCGCACTTTCTGAATTCCTCGTTCTTCGCGCGGAACACGCCCTCGTTCTCCTCCTCGTGCGTGTACGCCTTGACGACCTTTAAGTTGCCGATCGCCTCGTCGATGAACGCCGTCTGATCGGCGCGCACTTCCGCCTGACGTTTGAACGTCTTGTAGGTGTGCGACGAGATGAAGCGGGCGGCAAACATGGAGAGCGGCGTGACGCATACGACGACGAGGGCGATCTCCCAGCGCAGCACGAACAGGATGACGAGCACGCCGAGGATGGTCGTAACGCCCGTCAGCAACTGCGTGAAGCCCAACAAAAGTCCGTCCGAGAACTGCTCCGCATCCGTCAGGATGATGCCCGCGACTTCGCCATACGGGCGGGCGTCGAGATATTTGAGGGGCAGCCGCTGGAGCTTTGCAAAGGCGTCCTCGCGGATGCGGGAGAGCATATGAAAGACGATGCGGTTGTTGATGAGGCTGAGCGCGTACTGCGCGGCGAACGCCACGGCGATGCAGGCGCCGATAGCGGTAAAGAGACGGAAGATGCCGTCATAGTCGATCTGCCCCCGCCCGACGATGCAATCGATCGCCTTGCCGATGAGATAGGGTACGGCGAGCTGCGCGGCGACGGTCGCGAGCGCGCACAGCATCGAGAGCGCGAGAAGGGGCGCAAAGGGCCGCAGATAGCGGAGAATGCCGCGCATTGCCGCGCGTTTTGCAGAAACTTCCTTCATTGCAGCGTCTCCTTTGCCTGCGAAGCGGCGATCTCGCGGTAGATGGGGCAGCTCTGCATGAGCCGCTCGTGCGTGCCGATGCCCGCAATGCCGCCGTCGTCCAGGACGACGATCTTATCGGCATGGCGCACGGACGCCGTGCGCTGCGAGACGATGAGCACCGTACAATCGAGTTCTTTGAGCGCCGCGCGCAGCTTTGCGTCCGTCGCATAGTCGAGCGCCGAGGAGCTGTCGTCCAGGATGAGCACTTCGGGATCGCGGACGAGAGCGCGGGCGATCGTGAGCCGCTGACGCTGTCCGCCCGAAAGGTCTCTGCCCTCCTGCTCGACAGCGGCGTCCAGCCCGCCCTTTGCCCTGACGACGTCCTCCGCCTGCGCAAGGCGCACGGCGCGTTCGAGCTGTTCTTCCGTCGCGTCCTTGTTCCCCCAGAGGAGATTGGAGCGGATGGTCCCCTTGAAGAGGACCGCCTTCTGCGGCACGACGCCCACGCGCGTGCGAAGGATCTCGGCGGGGATGGCGTTGACGTCGACGCCGCCGAGGCACACCCTGCCGCGGCTCGCGGGATAGAAACGCGGCACGAGGCTGACGAGCGTCGTCTTGCCCGAGCCCGTACCGCCCAGGATGCCCACCGTCTCGCCGCGGGCGGCGGTGAAGGTGATGTTGTGCAGCGCGGGCGCGCCGCCGCCATGATAGGCAAAGGTGACGTCCTCGAAGGAGACGGCGGGCGCGGCGGCGATCTCCTCCGTCTGCGCTTCGGGCGCGATAGTCGCGGGCTCGCCCTCGCGGTCCAGGACCGCCTCGATACGCTTCTCGCAGGAGATGGCTTTGGAGACGGTAAAGATGAGATTGGCGAGTTTGACGAGCTCGACGAGGATGATGGAGAGATAGCTGTAGAGCGCGACGACGTCGCCCTGCAGGATAAAGCCGCCGTCCACGCGCTGCGCCCCCACCCAGACGAGGATGATGGCGGCGATGTTGACAAGGGCGTAGGTGAGCGGGTTGGTGATCGCCGAAATGCGCCCCGCGCGCTTTTGCTGCTTCCTGAGCACGGCGTTGCGCTCCCCGAACTCGCGGACCTCGTCCTGCTCCTTGCAGAAGGCGCGCACGACGCGCACGCCCGAAAGATTTTCCCGTGTGGCGAGATAGACGCCGTCCATCCTGCCCTGTACCTTTTTGTAGAGCGGGATACAGATGGTCATGATGCCGATGACGGCTGCGGCGAGCAGCGGGATGACGGCGACAAAGACGAGCGCCGCCGCCCAGTCCACCGTGAACGCCATGATCATCGCGCCGAACACGATGAGCGGCGAGCGCAGCAGCAGGCGCAGCGTCATGTTGACGCCCGACTGCACCTGATTGACGTCGCTCGTCATGCGGGTGATCATGGTCGCCGTCCCCATCTCGTCGATGCTCGTGTACGACATGGACTGGAGCTTACAAAAGAGCCTGCCGCGCAGCTCCGCCGAAGCCCCCACCGCCGCCTTGGCGGCAAAGAACTGCGCCGTGAGCGCAAAGGCAAGCCCCGCCACGCCGAACGCGGCAAGGATGAGGACGCGCGTGACGATATACGTCACGTCCCCGTTTGCGATGCCGACGTCGACGATCTGCGCGACGACGAGCGGGACGAGAAGTTCCATGCACGCCTCGCACAGCTTAAAAAGAGGCGAGAGGATGGCTTCCCTTCGGTATGCCTTCAGGCAGGAAAATAGGTGTTTCAAGCGTTTCCTCCTCGGTCTGTATGAGATCCCGCGGGCAGAGAGAGCACGCAGAGGATGTGTTTCGCGCGCTTGACGGGGACGGGCGCGGTCTGCGGGGTACAGCTCTCGGTGCGGAGCACTTCCCCCTCCGCGCTCCCGCCGCCGAAGGGTACCCTGACGCGCGTCCCCGCCGCGAGCGTATGCGGCGAGAGATACCAGCAGGGCGTTCCCGCGACGTCGACTTTGGCAAACCAAAGAACGCCGCCGTCCGATAGCACCCCGCCCGAAAGCGAATGGATCATATATCCTCCTGTACGGTTTTTCCTAAAAGAGCGGCGCGAACAATTTGGCGATCTCGCACACCCAGCGCCAGACGACGTTCTTTTTTGCGTCCTCCTCCGTCTGCAGCGAGGATGCGGCGATGGTGCGCAGCATATCCTCCTTGATGGCGGGGATCGCCGCCGTGCAGTACATCAGCACGGCGTTCTCGTAATGGTGAAGGAAGGAACGATAATCGAGGTTGATCGTCCCCACGACGGCGATCTTGTCGTCCGCAAGGAAGCCCTTGGCGTGGACGAACCCCGGCGTATACTCGTAGATCTTGACGCCGCCCTTGATGAGCGCCATATAGTTGGAGCGGGTGAGCGCGAAGGCGACCTTCTTATCGGGGATGTGCGGCACGACGATGCGCACGTCGACGCCGCGTTCCGCCGCAAGGATGAGCGCCTCGCGCAGGCGGTAGTCGATGATGAGATAGGGCGTCATGATATAGAGATAGCGCCGCGCCATGTTGATGATGTTGATATACACGTCCTCGCCCACGCTGCGCGGATACACGGGACGCGGCCCGCTGCCGTAGGGCTGGACGAACCCCTGCCCTTCAAACCGCTCGTATGCGGCGGGGAAGTAGGACGAGAAGTCCTCCGTCGGCTCCCCGGAAGAGAGATTGTACAGCTTCAGGAACATCAGGAGCAGCCCCCTGACGCCCTCGCCTTCGAGGCGGAGCGCCGTGTCCTTCCAATGCCCGAAGGGCGCGTCGATGTTGACGTACTCGTCGGCGAGATTGATGCCGCCCGTATAGCCCACTTTGCCGTCGATGACGGTGATCTTGCGGTGGTCGCGGTTGTTGTGGACGTTGGAGATGACGGGAACGAAGGGGGAAAATTTATGGCACTTGATGCCCATCTTCTGCAATTTCTTGGGGTAGAAGGCGTTGACGCAGCCCATGCTGCCGATATCGTCGTACATGAAGCGCACCTCGACGCCCTCCTTCGCCTTGCGCGCGAGCACCGAGAGCACCTCGTCCCAGAACTCCCCCTTCTTTACGATGAAGTACTCCATGAAGATGTACTTTTCGGCGCGCTCCAGATCGGCGATGAGGCGAGCGCGGAACGCCTCGCCCACGGGAAAATATTCCGTCTTGGTGTGTTCGTAGACGATCGCCGCCTCGTTGGCGGTGAGCAGCGCTTCGCTCACGTCCGACCAGCGGCGCATCTCCTCGTCCAGCCGCGCGCGGGAAACGCCGCTCTGCGTCTCGAACCGCTTGGCGTGTTCAAAGAGCTCCAGCGCCCGCCTGTGCTGCTTGCGGCTGGGACGGTGGGAGGAAAAGGTGAGATAGATCGCGACGCCGACGAGCCCGAGCGCGATGATGGAGAGGATCCACGGGATCTTGGTCTCGGGGACCATGTCGCGGTTGGCGGCATGGATGGCGGTGACAAGGACGATGAGCCCCGTGAGCCCCTGCAAAATGAGCAGTCCCCAGACGATCGCGAATTCGGCGTCGATGATGAGCATAAACAGGAAGATGAGCCCGTAACTGAACAGCACGATGACGCTGACTTCGAGAAGAAAGAGCAGGATGATGGTGAGCGCGACGATCAGAAAACGGCTGAACAGTTTTTTAAGCATACTTCCTCCTTTGCCGCGGACGCGGCGTTATCACTTTTGAAAGAGCGTGCAGCCGCAGGGAAGCGGCGCGGCGGAAAAACTTCCCGCAAGGCGCACGTCGGCGCGCGGGCAGTGCAGACGCTCCAGGCCCTCCGCCCCGAGAAAGGCGTCTGCGGAGATATCCGCCTGCGAAAGCGCGCACGCATCGATCTCCGTTACGCCGGGGCAGGCGTAAAAGGCGGCGCTTTGCAGCCTTCCGCCCGTCACCGTGACGGCGGAAAGCGACGCGGGGACGCGGTACTGCCCGTCCGAAAGAAAGAGCGAGGCGAGCATCCCGTCCGCGCAGCCGTCCATGCAGAACGTGAGCGACGTGAGAGAGGCGCAGCAGGCGAGCGCGCCCTCGTCATAGACCGCGTCGAGCAGCGTGAGTTCCTCTTGCGCGGGTGCGGCGCAGACGACGCGCTCCCCGCCCGCCGCAGCGAGGGTGACGAGCGTTCCGTCCGAACGATAGGGCGGCGAGACCCCGATGCGGGCGATCTTGGTCCCCATCAGGCGCGCGGATGAAATGCCGACGCCCTCGCCCAGCGAAAGAGCGGTACACCCGAGCCGCACGAGCGTCTCCCGCGCGGGAAAGCCCGAGAGCACCGCGACCCTGCGGCACGTTCCCCCGTCCGAGGGGATCAGCGCGCCCTCATAGGCATACAGCCCGTCCATGTACCAGCGCTTGTCCGCAAAGGCGCGCACGAGCGCCGTCTGTTCGAGGGCGGTGCAGCCCTCCGACGAGAGGGAAGCAAGCTCCGCCATGCCGCCCGTATCGAGCGCCGCGTAAGCCGTGCGGTATGCCTCCGATCCCGCCGAATACCCCCTCTCGCCTTCGCGCACGAAGTAGAGGGCTTCCCCGTCCGCGCCCGCGAGCATCCCGTACGCCGCGGCGTACGCCTCTTCGCGCGTGCCGCTCTCCCATTGCACGGCGTACGTCCCGCCCGAAGCAACGGGCTCGGGCAGCGGCAAAAAGAGCAGCGCGGTGCAGGCGAGCCACGCCGCGGCGGCGAGCAGCGACGGCCTCTTCACCATTGGAGGCGATGCAGCGCGCCCTCGCGCAGCAGCCCGCCGAATGCGTTCTGCCGCAGCCCCTCGTAGACGGCGACGGCGACGCTGTTGGAGAGATTGAGACTGCGCGCTTCCTCCCGCATGGGGATGCGCACGCACGCCTCGGGATGGGCGACGAGAAATTCCTCGTCCAGCCCGCGCGTCTCCCGTCCGAACACGAGAAAATCTCCCTCGCGGTACTCCGCCTGCGTATACACCCGCGGCGCCTTGGTCGTAAACAGGTGCATCCGCGCCGCGGGATAGCGCGCAAGGAAGGCGGAAAGGCTCTCATGCACTTCCACGTTGACGAGATGCCAATAGTCCAGCCCCGCGCGGCGGACCGCCCTCTCGGAAATATCGAACCCGAGCGGGCGGACGAGATGGAGCGTACAGCCCGTGGCGGCGCAGGTACGCGCGATATTGCCCGTGTTCTGCGGGATCTCGGGCTGAACGAGCACGATATGGAACATCCGTCCCTCCTTTTGGATCTCTGTTCCTTCTATTCTACTTCAAATCGCCCTTTTTGGCAAGAGTTTCCGCACGATTCGCGCGAAAGTTCCCAAAAAGAGAGGAGCGCCTCCCTGCGGAGACGCTCCCGTTCGCTTTTACGAAAGATAACTGCCCTGCGCGCTCTCGTGTACGCGGAAGATGCGCACCTCTTCACCCGTATCGGCGTCGAGGTAGACGAGAAAGGCGTCCTCGCCCGCCGTACAGTAAAACTCGTAGGCGAGCGTCTCCTCTCCTCCCGCGGGGATGAGCGCGAGATGGACGCTTTGGACGGCGAGCGCGGGCGAGAGCCGCGCCTGCGCCGCTTCCCCGGAGAGCCCGGGCGAAAGAGAACGCCCGTCGCTGCGGCTGCCGCGCAAGAAAGCTCCGGCGTCCATTCCGACCACCCTGCCCTTCTCCTCGCAGACGCGCACGCGGATCATCTCGGAATAGATGCGCACGCCCTCCCGCTCGGCGACGTAGGTGACGGCGGCGACGTTGCCCGCATCCGAGAACCAGACGGGCGTCAGATGCTCGTAGCCGAGCTTTTGCAGGTACGCCCTTGCGAGCGTGTCGCAGCTCCCGAGGTCGAAATTCCTGACGGTACATACCTCGTAGCTGTCAAAGAATACGAGCTCGCCCCCCTTGGCGACCTGCGCGAAGTACTCCGTTCCCCCTTCGTCGGTCAGCACGAAGTTGTAGGCGCGGACGCCGCGCGCGTGCGTCTCTCCCGTGAGGCGCACGTCCGTGATGCGGTAGTCCTCGAAGTATTGCCGCACCTTTTGTTCGGCGTCCGCGGCGGTGATCTCCCTCACGCCCTCCGTACGCCCGCGGCGGGCGATGCCGTCCCCCGCAAAGGGCGCGTCCGCAAAGAGTTCCTCGCGCACCCCCTCGCCGAGGGAGAAGAGCCGATCGGAGACGGCGCCCTGCGTCCCCCCGAAAAAGGCGAGCAGTTCCTTCTCGGGTGTGTGCAGCGCGAGGTCGTTGAGTTCGCGGCTGAGCCCCGCGTTGATCGCGCACAGCTTTTGCAGACGCTCCAGGTCCTCCGCGGAGAGCGGGCTTCCCGCGGCGATCTTGCGGAGCATCCTGCGCGCCGCCATGTTCGTGAGATTGACGAAGGCGGAGATATCCGTCCCCGTCGCCGCGTCGACGGGCATCCGCTCGACGGCGCTTTCCATGAGCGCGCTGCCGACGAGGATCTCGGTGAGCAGCGTGCGCTGTTCGCCCGCGCCCGAGGAGACGCGCAGCTTACAGAAGCTGTCGTCCATCCCCTCGGAGACGGACACCAGCTCAAAGAGCGTCGCGCGGTAGCCGTTCGCCGACTGCCGCAGAAGGTCGTTCGTGCGGAAGTACCCGACGGTGACGGCAGCCGTGAGCGCGAGGCACGCCGCGCCGAGGACGGAAACGGCGGCGATCCAGCCCCCGATCCCGGGCGCGCGCTTTTTCCCGCCTCCCGCGCCCTCCTGCTTTTTCTTTGCGCGGGCGGCGGCGCGCCCTTCCTGCGCCCTGCGCCGCGCCTCCTGTTTTTCGCGCTGCGCTTCCTGCCGCGCCGCCGCCTTTTGACTGCGCGCCGCCATGCGGGCGCGCTTTTCACGGTTTTTTCGGGCGATGCGCTCCGCCTCGCTCTCCTCGGCGAGCGTCCACCTGCGCGCCTCCTGCGCGGCGAGACGTTCCGCGCCGTCCGCCCGTTCACCGTTTTTCGCGCGCTTTTGTTCCGCGCGCGCCTTTGCCGCCTCGAAGCGGGCGTCCGCCGCCTCCCGCTCCGCCTGTTCCGCGAGCGCTTCCGTCTTTTCCGCGCCGCTGGAGAGATTGTTTCCGATCTGCCGTTCCATGCTCACCTCCTGTCAAATGGCAAAGACGTGCTTGCCGATCACCGTCACGACCTCGCGGGAGAAGATCCACGAGCTGGTCGCAACGGCGGGATTGTAGTAATAGAGACATCCGTATGTGGGATCCCAGCCGTTCATCGCATCGCGCGCGGCGCGGTACGCCGTGTCGTTGGGTTCCAGGTTGATCTGCCCGTCGTCCACCGCCGTGAACGCGCCCTTCTGGTAGATGACCCCCGCGATCGTGTTGGGGAAATCGGGGCTCTTCACCCTGTTCATGATGACCGCGCCGATGGCGACCTGTCCCGTATAGCTCTCCCCTCTGCCCTCGGCGTGAATCGCCTTCGCCATGAGATATACGTCGGACGAGGTGTACCCGTTGGTCCCGCCCGCCTGCGAGGACGAGCCGCCGAGCGCGTTGTAGGAATCGTTCATGCCGAGCGCCTTATACGTCGCCCTGCCCACGACGCCGTCCGCCGTGAGCCCGTTCTTTCTCTGAAAGGACAACACGGCGCTGCGCGTCCCCGCGCCGAAAATGCCGTCCACCGCGCCCGTGTAATAGCCCCAGTTTTTGAGGCGGCGCTGCACTTCCTTCACCTCGCCGCCCGTGCTCCCCTGCCGCAGGACGGCGGCTTCCGCAACGCTCTCCTGCGCCTGTTCGCGGCAGGCGAGCGCCCCCGCCGCCGCGCCCGCCGCCGTCCCGAGGAGCGCCAGCGAGAGCGCGCCGATCATCCAAACCTTTTTCATGTTTTCCTCCTGCACACACTTTGCGCAGCCGACGGAAAAGTATGCAGCGGGCGCCCGTTCCGCTGCCGCGGAACGGGCGCCCCGTCCTATTCCTCCTGCCCGAAGAACGATCGGATGATCTCATAGATCCTGCTGCGGTAGGCGACGTCCACATTCCCGCCCGTGAAACAGAGGGGCGGATAGACGACGCACCACCAGTTGTCCCCCTCGCCCGTCCCGAGTTCGACGATGAGCGCGTCGTACTCGCCCGCCGCGAGCGTCACGCCGTCGTAGACGCGCGTGGGGAACTGCTCCCGCCTGACCTCCGCCCGCGCGCCGTAAGAATACCCCTCCTCCCGCAGGATGCGCGCGGCGGCCTGCTCGATGCCCGCCGTCCGCGCGCGGACGGCGGCGAGCGCCTCCCGCTTGCTCCCGCATTCGGCGATGACGGGCGCAAGATAGGCGACGATGCCGTCGCGCACCGCGTATTTCACCGCCTGATCGTCCGCGCCGTTGGAATTGGCGCGGATATGGATGCGCAGGTAGGACTGCGCGGGCTCCTCCCCGCCGCCGAAGGCGAGCGCAACGAGCCCGACCGCCGCCGCAAGAAGAAGGATGACGACAAGTTTTCTCATACAAAAATACCCTCCGCCTGACAGCGAAAGGTATGGACAAATGTCATAAATTTTATACCACGTCCCCCTGTTTTCCGAACGAGGAAGTGATGACGCCGCCGCCCAGGCACTGTTTTTCGTCATAGAGGACGGCGTACTGCCCCTCGGTGACGGCGCGCTGCGGCTCGTCGAAAAAGAGCGTCATGGTATTCTCGCCCGTCCGCACGGCACGCACGCCCTGCTCCGCCTGACGGTAGCGCAGCTTGGCGCGGCAGGAGAATTGCTCCTCCCGCGGGGGGAAGGGGATGAAGTTGAAGTTCTCCACCGTGCAGCCTGCGGAATAGAGCGGCGTCTCGTCCCCGTGGGAGACGTAGAGGACGTTGTTCGCCATATCCTTTCGTACGACGAACCACCTGCCCTCCTCGCCCTTCCTGCCGCCGAGGTCGAGCCCGCGGCGCTGCCCGAGCGTATAGTACATGAGCCCGATGTGCTCGCCCACGACCTCGCCGCCGAGCGAGAGGATCTTCCCCGGCTGCGCCGGGAGATATTCCTGCAGGAATTTGCGGAAGTTGCGCTCGCCGATAAAGCAGATGCCCGTGGAGTCCTTCTTGCGCGCCGTCGCCAGCCCGTTTTGCACGGCGATCTCGCGCACCTGCGTTTTGACGAGCCCTGCGAGCGGAAAGAGCACCCCTTCGAGCTGCGGCTGCGTGAGCTGATTGAGAAAGTACGTCTGATCTTTGCCCGCGTCCCGCGCCTTTAAGAGGCGGTGTACGCCCTCCTCGTGGGAGATGCCGCAGTAGTGTCCCGTCGCGATGAAGTCCGCGCCCAGTTCCCGCGCATACCGCTTGAAGGGACCGAATTTGATCTCGCGGTTGCAAAGAACGTCGGGATTGGGCGTCCTGCCCGCGCGGTACTCTTCCAGGAAGTGGGAAAAGACGCGCTCCATATACTCCTTGGAAAAATCGACGGTATAGTAGGGAATGTCCAGCAGCCCGCACACGCGCACGACGTCGGCGTAGTCCTCATCCGCCGTGCAGGCGCCGCTCTCGTCCGTCTCCTCCCAATTGCGCATGAACAGCCCCACGACGTCATAGCCCTGCTCCTTTAAGAGCAGGGCAGCCACGGAGCTGTCCACCCCGCCGCTCATCCCGACGACGACCCGACGACCGTTCATATTCCCCTCCCTCTGCCCGCTTCGGACATTTTTGCAAATTTTTCTAAAATTATAGCACGAACCCCCTAAAATAGAAAGCATTTTCGCGCAGAATGTGCTATAATGACTACTGTTGAATTGCACCCGTAGCGCAATTGGATAGCGTGTCAGCCTCCGACGCTGAAGGTTGTGGGTTCGATCCCCGCCGGGTGCACCAAAAACAGCGGACATTGCGTCCGCTGTTTTTTGCATCCCGTGCAGGGGTGAGAACCCACGGTTCGCCCGACGCGAGGAGTCTTGCTTCGACCCTTTCTCTCCAATCAAAAGACCGGGAAAACGATCTGTATTCCCGGTTCTTTTTTATGCCTTTCCGATCACCGCCATCACTCGTTCGTAATTAATATTGTATACTTGTTTGCAGCTGATAAAAATGTCGGCAATTTTCCAGATCAAATTTGCGATACTTGCGATCGTTCCCGGGATGGGAGCAAAAAGCAACAGCGATGAGCCAACCGTCCCGACAATTTTAAACATACCGAGTTTTACATCATTCACATAAAATCTGTCTACGCCGAGCGCGCCGAAAAAAATTGCAAGCAGGATCGCCACAACTTTTTTCTTGAGCGGAATGCTCATGAGGCGCGCGTATCCTTCCGATGTGATCGTATCGATACGCTTGACAAAAATGTCCATCCACCGAGATGACAATGCATTATGGTACCTCCCGATCAGCCGGCTTTTTTCCTCTTGCGTGATCAAGGGTTCGCTTGCCGCCGCAGGCACGTTGTTTGTCGTTCGGTCTGCCGCCGCAAAGACCGGCGATGCAGGCGCAGGAGCTGCGCTTTCAGACACGGCGCTCACCGCAGACCCGGCAGAAACGGACGTATTTTTTACGGCAGACGTTCCCGTTCTCTGCGGCGCGGAAGGTCCTGTTGCAGCGATTGCCGGCGTCTTTTTTTTGTAAGGCTTATCCTCACGCAGAAAATACACGATCAACATCCCGGCGATCACCGCAACGATCGTGGGAAAGATATCGAATTGTATTGCGTTCCACCATATGGAAAAGGTATTGCTCCCAAAATGAAAATCCCCGTTTATTTCAAACGCAGAAAATACAAATGCAAGAACTGCACCGACCGCCATCACGGAAAGGATATTGCGTAAGAAATTTGCCAAATTTTTTCCGTCCGTTCCTGATCTCCATAGGAGACATTGTATCCGCTCCAACGTCAGGATCAGGGAGATCCGCACAGACAATCATCTTACGCAATCACAGTTCGGAGAAAAGATCTCCGTCTCCCAGGATACGGTATCGCTTTGGGAAAAGGGAAAGAGCGTTCCGACGACCGAATACGTCATACGGATCGCGGAAACGTTTTTTGTGAGTGCAGACTACCTGCTCGGGCTTTCGGAATACTGAGCCGCGTCCCCCCCATGCGCCCGATCGGGCGGCCCCTGCAAAAAAAGAAGCCCCCTGCCGGAGCAGAGGGCTTGTCTGTTGTCTTTTAGTTGAGTTCCGCGAAGTACTTGATCGTGCGGACCATCTGGCTGGTGTAGGAGTTCTCGTTGTCGTACCAGGAGACGACCTTGACGAGCGTCGTGCCGTCGCCGATGGGCATACACTTGGTCTGGGTCGCATCGAACAGCGAGCCGTAGGTGATGCCGATGATATCGGAGGAAACGAGCTCCTCTTCCGTGTAGCCGAAGGAAGCGGAAGCCGCAGCCTTCATCGCCGCGTTGACGTCCTCCGCCTTCACCTCGCCCTCGCAGACAGCGACGAGCTGGGTCAGGGAACCGGTGGGAACGGGAACGCGCTGCGCGCAGCCGTCGAGCACGCCGTTGAGTTCGGGGATGACGAGACCGATCGCCTTTGCAGCGCCCGTCGAGTTGGGAACGACGTTGACCGCAGCGGCACGCGCACGGCGAAGATCGCCCTTGCGGTGAGGCCCGTCGAGGACCATCTGGTCGCCCGTGTAAGCGTGGATGGTCGTCATGTAGCCCTTCTTGATCTTGCACAGCTTGTTCAGCGTGTCCGCCATGGGAGCAAGGCAGTTGGTCGTGCAGGAAGCGGCGGAGATGATGGTATCCGTAGGCTTCAAGGTCTTTTCATTGACGCTGTAGACGATGGTGGGAAGATCGTTGCCCGCGGGAGCGGAGATGATGACCTTCTTTGCGCCCGCATCGATATGCGCCTGGGACTTCGCCTTGGAGGTATAGAAGCCCGTGCATTCGAGGACGACGTCCACGCCGATCTCTGCCCAAGGCAGATCCTTCGCGTCCTTCTCCTTGTAGATCCTGATGGTCTTGCCATCAACGGTGATCGTGCCCTCTTCGTCGTTCGCGCTGACGGTGTCCGCAAGAGCATATCTGCCCTGTGCCGAGTCGTACTTCAGAAGGTGCGCGAGCATCTTGGGGCTGGTGAGGTCGTTGATCGCAACGATCTCATAGCCGGGTGCGTTGAACATCTGACGGAATGCAAGACGCCCGATACGGCCGAATCCGTTGATCGCAACTTTTACGTTTGCCATTGGTGTATTCCTCCGAATAATTATTGCGCCGTAGTTCGGGCGCTATTTTTCGCATATCATTGTACTACAAATCATGGGCGCTGTCAATAGTTGTTTATGAAATTTTACTTTGAATTTTCAAAGCCGACGCCCTGCCGCAGGGGAGCATCCCCTTTATTTTTTATATACCCGCTTTTTTTGCGCGCAAAACGCGCGGCGCGAAAAAATCTTGTCCGTGGCTGAGAAATTTGGACGCGAAAATTTTGCCGCAAAGGGTTGATTTTTCCTTGAAAAGGCTTTATAATATAGGAAAACGTTTTGGAGGAAAAATACCCATGCCTTTGGTCACTACGACTGAAATGTTCAAAAAGGCGTACGCGGGCGGCTATGCGGTCGGCGCGTTCAACGTCAACAATATGGAAATGATCCAGGCGATCGTGGAAGCGGCGAACGAGTGCCGTTCCCCCGTCATCCTTCAGGTCTCCGCGGGCGCGAGAAAGTACGCCAACCCCGTGTACCTTCGCCACCTTGTCGAAGCGGCGGTCGAGACGACGGATATCCCGATCGCAATGCACCTTGACCACGGCGCAGACTTCGATATCTGCAAGTCGTCCATCGACGGCGGCTTCACTTCCGTCATGATCGACGCCTCGTCCAAGCCTTGGGAGGAGAACATCGCCATCACGAAGAAGGTCGTCGAATATGCGCACGATCACGGCGTGGTCGTCGAAGCGGAGCTGGGCAAGCTCGCGGGCATCGAGGACGACGTACACGTCGCCAACGACGACGCCATGTTCACCTCTCCCGACGAAGTGGAGGAATTCACCTCCCGCACGGGCATCGACTCGCTCGCCATCGCCATCGGCACCAGCCACGGCGCGTACAAGTTCAAGCCCGGTCAGGATCCCAAACTGCGCATCGACATTCTGGAAGAGGTCGGCAGGCGTCTGCCCGGCTTCCCCATCGTCCTGCACGGCGCATCCAGCGTGCCGCAGGAGCAGGTCGCCGTCGTCAACCGGTTCGGCGGCTCCATGCCCAACGCGATCGGCATTCCCGAGAGCGAGCTCAGGAAGGCGGCAAAACTTGCGGTCTGCAAGATCAATATCGACTCCGACCTTCGCGTCGCTTTCACGGCTGCGATCAGAAAGCACCTTGCGGAAAATCCTTCCCACTTCGACCCCCGCCAGTACCTCGGCGATGCGCGCGCGAACATGAAGGAAATGGTCAAGCACAAGATCGTCAACGTCCTCGGTTCTGCGAACAAGGCGTAAAGACCCAAAACAGAAAGACCCGCGCTGCGGGTCTTTTTTCATGCCGCGAATGCCGTCCGCGCACCAAAAAGGACCCGCGCCGAAGCGCGGGTCCCGTCCGATCTGTCCTTTAAGGCTGTGCCGGGATGACCTTAACATCCGCAGAGTCTTTACCGACAACGATATCTTTGAACCCGACCCCCGTTGCGGCGGTGTAATCGAGCGTCGTCGTAAAGGGCTTGCCATCGTTGATGCCCTCGTACACGTCCTCGTTGGCATAGACATAGATGGGCGGCGTTTTCGTGTCTTCCGCAAGGTTGAATTTGATCTCGCCCTTCAGGGTGCAGACCGCATCCGCATAATATGTCCCGTTGCGGTTTCCGAGCGTCAGCGCCGCGCGCACACCGCTCGTGCCGCTGTCCCAGTCTTTCGTCAGATATTCGTCCGTTTTGTTATACGACGTGCCGAGCGTACTGTCGCTGATCTCCGCCGTGCCTGCGCGCAGGAAGATCCCCTGCTCCGCGCCATAGATCGTGCTCCCGGAGACGGTGAGCGTGCCCGCGACATTAAAGAGGATGCCGGACCCGAGCGTAGCATAAAGTTCGGACTTTGTCACTTCTATGTTGACATTTTTATAGGCATTGTCGCCGTCCTTGACCGATGCATTCGTCCCGACGGCATATCCCCCGCCTTCGATCGTGCTGCCCTTAATGACGATCTTGCTCGCCGTGGCGGCATCGTCCGTACCGTCGCCCTGTACATAGATCGCCGTACCGTTTGCCGTGTAATCGACGTTTTCCAGCGTCAACGAACTGTTCGCCCCCGATACGATGAAGTTGGCGTTTGCCGTCGGGGAGCCGTCGCCGATCGTTGCCTTCAACGTGCCGTTCTTAAACGTAAGATGCGCGCCGTTCAAAATGCCGTTGCTCATCGCGCCCGAATTGAGCGTGAGCGTTTTTTCATTCAGATCGATCGCCGCGTCCTCTGTAAAGGCGATCTTTTCGGAAAACGTCACATCCTCCGAGAGCATGACGTTCTGCGCGCCGCCGTTGAGCAGGGCAACGAGCGCGTTTGCACTCGACGCCGCAAAGACCGCGTCGGGGTTTTCTGCCACGGAGAGGACTTCGTACACCGTCCTGTCGCCCTCCGTCGTTTGCACAACGCCGTAGCCTTCCGCCAAGAACGTCCCGCCGAGGTTGTCGTCACCGAGCGCAGGGCTGCGTCCGATGAATTTGCCCCCATAGACGACGAGATCGGTGACTGCCGCACTATTGGAGACGTTGACCGTAAGCGGCGCACCGCCACCATAGGCATACTCTTCGTCGCTCTCATTGATGAACGTACCGCCGTTGACGGTGACCTTCCCGCCATTGCCCGCGAACAGGCACGATTCCTTTGCCGTTCCGACAACGATCGTACCGCTTTCCACAACGACCGCTGCGTCCTCTTCCATTGCAGCGACGGGAACGGTCGTATCGTCTGCGCCCGTCGCGTCGATCGTGCCTTCGCCGATGATCGTGAGCGTAGCGCCCCTGCACACACGGAGCGCGGCGAAATTGCCGATCCCTGCGCCGACCGAAAGGGTCGCGCTACCAAGATCGAGCGTCACGTCCGAGGTGATACGCAGTACCTCGGGCATCTCGAAATCCGCTTCAAGGACGACTTCCTTCGCGCCGCTGTTGAGCAGGGCAACGAGCGCGTTTGCACTCGACGCCGCAAAGACCGCGTCGGGATTTTCTGCCACGGAAAGGACTTCGTACACCGTCCTGTCGCCCTCCGTCGTTTGCACAACGCCGTAGCCTTCCGCCACATAACTTGTGTCTTCGCCTTCGGGGTTTGCAGAAAAGTCATAGGGATATGTTCCGCCGCGAAGTTCAATGACAGCCGTCCCGTCCTTGAAATTTGCGTCGATACAATTGACAACAAACTTTGCATACGAATCGGGACACGCCTCGGTCAAATCGAAATTGCCGTCGTTGACGACCAGCTTGCCCTTTGTGACCTGTACCGCCGTGGTACCGCCATAGAAATTGCCGCCGTTGATCGTAAGGGAGCCGCCGTTGACAATGTCAATGGCATACGAATTATTACTGCCCGCTTCGGCGTCTATCGTCCCATCGCCCTCGATGACGACGTCCGCGCCGTCGACCGCGATCAGAACGGGCGTCGAAGGCAGTTCCCCTATCCCTTCCTCATACCCAAGCGTCTTGCCGTTCAAATCAAGCGTCATATCGCTCGAAATGATCAGCTGCGGAACATTTGATTGGGGATCGGCGTCGGGTGCCATTTCGGGCGCAAACGCAATGTTTTCTTCAAGGACGACTTCCTTCGCGCCGTAGGCGAAGAGCGCTTCCAACGCGTCTGCCGAGGATGCGCCGTAGCTGTCCGCCGTCAGCGTGACGTTTTCAAACCCCGCCTGATAGTAGGCGAGCGCTTCTTCCGTCGTCGCCGCTTCGTATGCCGCATCGGGGCTGGCGGGAACGGGGATACGCACCTCGTACGTCGTCCCGTCCGTCATCCAGAACGTGATGACGGTGACAATGCAGGCGTCCTCTGCGGAAAATTCCTGCGTATATGTAATATCTTTGATCCCGACGCCCGCGGGTCCCTGCTCGCCGTCCTCACCGGGTTTTCCGGGCGCGCCGCCAAAGCCGGTATCGCCCTGTTCACCCTGCTCGCCCTGCTCGCCTTTTTCGCCCTGTTCGCCTTTTTCACCCTGCTCGCCCTGCTCGCCCTTTTCGCCGGGCGCACCCTGTTCGCCCTTCAGGCTTTCGAGCCATTCCGCTTCGCTGCCGACGAAGCCGTGCTCCACGGCGATCTCGTAGGCGGACTTGCCGTTCTGCGGTTCGCTGCACGCCGCGAGCGGCACGCAAAGCGCCGCCGAGAGCGCAAGAACGGCGATCGTCTTGAGTAATTTCTTCATATCGCGTTTCACCTCCTTTGAAACATCTCCATTATACAACACCCCCCAATACCTGTCAATACTTTTCACGAAATTTGTAGGGATATGGAACACTTTTGTAAAATTTGTACAAAAAAACGCTCCCTGTCGGGAGCGCTTGTCTGCAAAAGACGGATGCGTCAGTTCTGTTTGTTCATATAGGCAAGGATCTGCGCCGAATTGCCGAACACGAGAAGCTGATCGTTGGAGCGAAACACATAGCCCGCGTCGAGCGTGGAGATGACCTTGCCGCCGTTTTTGATGGTGAGGATATTCATGCCGTAACGCTTGCGGGGGTTGACCTCGACCAGCGTTTTGCCGATCCATTTTTCGGGAACGGCGATCTCAAAGATGGAATAGGCGGAATCGAGATCGATATAGTTGAGGACGTTGCGCGAACTCAGCCGCACGGCGAGCTTTTCGGCAATGTCGTTTTCGGGATAGATGACCTCGTCCGCGCCGACGCGCAGCAGGAACTTGCGCTGGATGGGCGTCGTCGCGCGGGAGATGACCTTCTTTGCGCCGCAGTCCTTTAAGTTGGACGTGATCTCGAGGGAAGCCTGGAAATCTTCGCCGATGGTGACGATGCACACGTCAAACGAGGGGATGTCCATCGTCTCGAGATTGTCCATGCTCATGCAGTTGGCGATGAGCGCGTTGGTGTAGCGGGGCGCAAGCGAGTTGATGACGTCCTCGTTCTTGTCGACGATCATGACCTCGTCGCCCATGCCGAGCAGCTTTTCGCCCAGCGTCCTGCCGAATTTGCCCATGCCGATAACCAGTACGGAAACCATATTGTACTCCTGTCGATTTTATTTGGAAGATGATATGCGGCGTTCCCGCCGCCCGCGGCGCGCAGGGAAAAAACGAGGCGCGCGTCCTCAGCCGATGAACACGTTGTCCACGGGGCGGCGCACGGCGGCTTCGCTCTTCTTGCTGCGCCTGAGCGCAAAGGCAAAAGTCAGGATGCCCACGCGTCCCAGATACATGAGAAGGATGAGGATGAACTTGGAAACGGGCGAGATGATGGAAGTGAGCGCCATCGTGAGCCCGACCGTGCCGATCGCCGAGACCGTCTCGAACAGCACCGCATCGAACGCCGCGACGCTGTCCGGCTCGATGGCGTTGATGAGCAGCGTCGCCGTGATGGTCAGGACGAGATAGGCGACGAAGATCGCAAGCGCCTGCCCGAGCACGCTCTGATCGATACGGCGCTTTCCGATCGTGATGTCCTTTTTGCCGCGCATGACGGAGAGCATACCGAAGATGATGACGGTAAAAGTGCTCACCTTGACGCCGCCGCCCGTCGAACCCGAACACGCGCCGATGAACATCAGGATGATCATGAGCAGCACGCCGCTGTTGGACAGCCCCGCGGGGTCGGTCGTAAAATACCCCGCCGTGCGCGCCGTGGTCGCGTTAAAGAAGGAGCAGAGCAGCTTGTCTCCAAAATTGTAATTCTCTTCTACATATGCCTCATTATTCCACTCAAACACCATGAACAGCGCCGTGCCGACGATAAGCAAAACCGCCGTACCGATGAGCGCCATGCGCGTATAGAAGGAGAACTTTTTGGGATTGCCCTTGCAGTCCACGACGTCCCCCCACACGCAAAATCCGAGGCCCCCGATGATGATGAGCGCGCAGATGACGAGCGAGACAAGCGGATCGCATGCATATGCGACCAGCGACTCGTCACCGATGATGTCAAACCCCGCGTTACAGAACGCCGAAATGGCGTGAAAGACGGCGTACCAGATGCCTATCGCGCCCTCTTCGGGGACAAAGCGGATCATGAGGAGCAGCGCGCCCGTCATCTCAAAGATGAGCGTCCCCAAAAGGATGCGTTTGACGAGCGTCCTTACGCCCGTGAGCTTGCTCCCCCCGACCGACTGGATCATTGCGGTGCGCTCGTACAGTCCCATCCCCTTGCTGCGGATCGCCATGAAGAGAATGGAGACGAGCGTCGTAAAGCCGAGCCCGCCGATCTGGATGAGGCAGATGATGACGACGTGTCCGAAGGTCGTCCAATGATCTGCCGTGACGACGGGCGTGAGCCCCGTGACGCAGGTCGCGGACGTGGCGACGAACAGTCCGTCAAGATAGCCGACGAAATCGCCCCATGTATTGCTCGTCTTGGCAAAGGGCAGAAGAAGCAAAAGGCTTCCTGTAAAAATGAGCAGCGCGTACCCGAGCGCGAGATAGCGCCAGACGCTCATCCTCGGTTTGATCCTGAACTTCATGAATTCCTCTGACAGCGGGCGTCCCGCGCCCGACGCTCCTATCCTATCATATCCGCCGCCCGAAGTCAATCGTTTGCACGCCAAATGCTCCCGCAGTTTTGCGAGCATCTCCGCAAACGAGCCCCCGCGGGCGGCGGCGCGCCCGCGGGGGCTTTGCGCGCCTCGCGCCCTTGCGCGAGGCGGCAGGTTCATGCCAGGCTGATGCGGTCGGATACCGAGCGGACGAACAGCCCCTTCTCCTCGCCGTACGAGACGCAGTCGCGCAGGAAGGACTGAAATTTCTCATCCGGCTTGACATCGGGACAGACGCCCGTGACGAGCGCCGAGACCTCGTCCATGTACAGCGAGACGCGCTCCTCGAGCGCCGCCTTGATGAAGGAGACGATCTCATAGACGGTGAAGTCCTCGCTGCTCTTCCTGAGCGCGGGCGCCTCTTCCACGCGGAACTTGCCGACGAGAACGGCGCGCGGGTTCTTATAGAAGTAGTCCGTCCCCATCACGCGGTCGCGGCGCATTCCGCAGCCGTCGATGAGGGAATCGAGGCGGCTCTCCACCTTGCTGCCGCTCTTCTGGATGCCGAAGGTCGCCAGCACCCGCTTTTTCAGGAAGGCACGGGAAATGGGCTCCTCGGCGGCGACGATCTCCTTGATGCGCGCCATGACGGCGGCGTCGTTCTCGCCCGAGGTGATATAGGACGCGAGCTCCGTTCCCGTCGCCTTGACCGCCTTGTAGGGGCGCGACCACTTGGCGATCCAGCTCCCCGGCTTGTGATCGGCGCCCGTGAGACGGTCGAGGATATCCTTGATGCGCTTGATCTCCCGCTTTGGATTGTTGTAATAGTTGACGCTGTTGATGCGCAGCACGTTCCAGTTGCCGCGCTTGAGCGACTGCACCTGCAAAATGTTCCTGTCCTTGACGGAGAACTGATCGGTGCCGTCGCACAGCACGCCCAGCACGAAACGGTGTTTGTTCGCGGGGTCGACGACGGCGACGTCCACCTTGAAATCGGACGCGCCCACGTCGTAGCGGCACTCATAGCCGTATGCGGAGAGCTCCTCGGCGATGTACTTGCCGATGCCTGTCCCCGTGCGCACGGACGCAGAAGGCGCAGCCAGCGTCGTCCTGCCCTTTTCGGCAAATTCGAGGAACGCCTTGAGCCCCGCGACGCCCTTGGAGGAGGTCTTGGCGAGGTCGATCATGGGCGAAGTCATCGTGGAAAAGACGAGCATCTCCTCCCTTGCGCGCGAGACGGCGACGTTGAGACGCCGCCAGCCGCCCGCCTGATTGAGCGGTCCGAAGTTGAGCGAGACGCGCCCGGAGGCGTCGGGACCGTAGCACACCGAGAACAGGATGACGTCGCGCTCGTCGCCCTGCACGTTCTCGAGGTTTTTGACGAACACGGGCTCTTCCCTGTCATAGGCGACGGTCTCCAGCCGCTTTGAGACGATCTCCTTGCTCAGGAGCCGTTCGATATACTCGCACTGCGCCGTGGAGAAGGTGACGACGCCGATGCTCGACTTGGAGAGCACGGGATCGGAGAGCCTGCGCACGACCTCGGCGACGAGCGCCTCCGCCTCCTTGGCATTGCGCTTGGTGAAGCCCCTGTCATACACGCCGTTCACGAGCATGAGCCGCACCTTGCTGTCCATCGCGTCGGGCGAGGGGAAGGTGCAGAGGCGGTTGTCATAATACATACTGTTGGAGAAGGCGATGAGGCTCTCGTGCTTGCTGCGGTAGTGCCAGATGAGGTGGCGTTCGGGCATCCCGAGCGCGAGGCAGTCGTCGAGCACGCTTTCGAGATCCTCGTTTTCGAGGTTCTCCTCGTCCACATACGCCGAACGGAAGAAGGCGGTGGGCGGGAGCTGTTTGGGGTCGCCCACGACGATCGCCGCCTTGGCGCGCGCAATGGAGCCGACCGCCTCCGCCGTAGACATCTGCGAAGCCTCGTCGAAGATGACGAGATCGAAGATATCCGCCTCGGGACGCAGGTACTGCGCGACGGTGGTCGGGCTCATCAGCATACACGGGCAGAGCACGCCCATGAGCGTGGGGATCTCGGCGAACAGCCCGCGCAGCCCCGAGCCGCGCAGATTGCTCTTGGACAGACGGGTGTAGGCGTTCAGTTCCACCGAGAGGCTCCCCTCCCCGTCCGAAGGCAGGCGGGAGACGAGCTCCGCGCGCAGATGATCGCGCGTGAGGCGGGTGAACTCCTCCCATGCGATGCGGAATTTTTCGATGGTCTCCTCGAGCGTGCCGACCGTCATGCGGGAGAGCGCGGGATCGGCGGGGATGTTGATCTCGAGGAAGTTGCGGTAGACGTTCTTTTCAAAGCCCGCAAGAACGTTGTCCGTGCGGAACCTGCCGCTCTCCAGCGCTTCGGTGATGAAATTGAGCCCGCTCTCGGCGAGCGTCGCCGCCGTCTTGCGGTACATACACCAATTGGGGAGCATATCGATATTGTCGATGAGGGCGCTCGCCTTGGCGGAAAAGTAATCGAGAACGTCCTCGTCCCGCAGCTTGGAGCGGTCGGCGTTCGTGATGCCCAAAAAGGCGTCCTGCGCGTGGAAATAGCTCTCCGCCGCCTTTAAGTACCCCTCGAGGACGGGCTTTGTATAGCCGCTCGTCGCGCGGATGCACATCCCGTTGAAGGCGTCCGGATTGTAGTCCATAAACACGTCCGCGGCGCGCGCGTGCAGGTCCTTGAGATCGGACAGGAACTCCGCCCGCTTTTTGAAGTTGATGCGCCCCGCGCGGTCGGTGAAGGCGCGCGAGAGCGCGGTGTTCGCCGTGATGCGCGCCATCGCGTCATAGATATCGATGAGGGTGCGCAGATATTTGGGGACGTCCTTGCTTTCGACGGTGTGATAGCAGGCGCGTTCCAGCTTTTTGACGATGCCGCGCATGGTGCGGTTGAGCCGCCAGTCCCCCGACGTCTCGACAAAGCGGCGCAGCTCTTCGAGATCGCGGTCGGGGTCGACGAGCGTCCTGAAATGCTTGTTGTAGTATTCGAGACAGGCGTCGAGGCGCTTGTCCGCATTGTAGAAGGTGTAGAACTGCGCCTCGTCCACGCCCGCAAAGTACTTGTCGTACGCGCCCTCTGCCATGCGGCGGGCGAGCTCGGAGAGCGCGCGCACCTTGCGCAGCGTGAGCGTGGAGATCTTCTGCCTGTAAAATTCCAGAAAGAGCGCAAGGAACGCCTTCAGGTGCCTGATCTCGGCGAGCATGACTTCACACGCGCAGAACACCTTGTCGCGCAGCGCCTGCGAATAGGCGGTGAGGTTGACGTTCTCGAAGGGAGAGTTCTTCACCCCGCCGCACTCCTTCGCCGCCGCGGCGGCGGAGAGGATCATGCGCTTGCATTCGTAGAGCTTGCTCTCGGTGAGCGAATCGTAGAACGAACTCTCGATATCGAGGATGTCGGGCGCGTTTTTGTTCTGCAGATACAAGAGGATCGCCTGATAGACGGAAATGCCCAGCCGCCGCTTCTTGTGCAGGGCGCGCATGGGCGCGCTGAGTTCCTCGCGCATGGCGACGAGTTCCTTGGCGCGTTCGGAAAAGCCCGTCACGTCCTCCGCTTTCGCGAGCGCGAGGGTGTTGTCGAGGCGGCGCAGCACGTCCGCCTTGTCCGTCTTGTTGGAATGCAGTTCCAGGCAGAATTCGCCGATGCCGACCACGTCGAGCCGCTTTTTGACGACGTCGAGCGCCGCCTTCTTTTCGGCGACGAACAGGACGCGCTTGCCGTCCGAGAGGGCGTTGGCGATGATATTGGTGATGGTCTGGCTCTTGCCCGTCCCGGGCGGGCCGTGCAGCACGAAACTCGCGCCCGCCGCCGAGAGCGCGACCGCGGAATACTGGGAACTGTCCGAAGGCAGGGGCAGCAGCACCGCGGCGGGATCGGCGTCGTCCTCCTCCGCGGGCGCGGGGACGTCCGCGCGTTCCATGCGGTTGTTCATGAGCGCCGCGACGACCTTGTTCTTGGAGAGCGCCCCGATATGACTGCGGATATCGTTCCACATGAGATAGCGCTGGAAGGAGAACGCCGCGAGATATACGTCGCTCACGACGTCCCAGCCCTTCATGTTCGCCGTCTCGGCGCGCACCATCGCAAGGATCTCGGCAATCTTCAGCGCGCCGACGTCCCCGCCCAGGCCGCGGACGTCGATGTTGAACTCCTGCTTCAGATATTCGAGCAGGGTGGAATTGACGAAATAGCCGTCGTCCTGCGAGAGGCTGACGGAGAAGTCCTCGTTGCCCTTGGCGCGCGCGACGGCGGCGGGCGCGAGGACGAGGGGCGCGTTGCGCGTCACGCCGTCCGACGAGACATAGCGCAGGAACCCGAAGGCGAGGTACAAGATCTTGGCGCCCGTCTCCTCCTCCGCCTCGCGGTTGCGGCGCAGCAGTTTTGCCGCCGTCTCGACGGTGGTCTTGTTGTCGTTATAGGCGCGCAGGATGCCCTTCTGCTGTTCCAGGAGCACGAGTTCCTTGCGCTGACCGGGAAGTTCGACGCCGAACGTGACGGGATCCTGCGCCATCTTCTCGCCCGTGAGCCGCATCTTCCCCTTTTCGAGCAGAACGCCGTAGAGAGGATCGGCGCCCGCGCTGTAAATATGCAGGGCATTCTTGCCCGTAAAGCTCAGAAGCGCGTTCTTGGTCGTAAGGTCGAGCAGTCTGCGTTCCCACTGCTTGTTCTTGGGCTGTTTGACGTCCAGCTTGAGGCTGCGGAAGGACGGGATGGGCGCGGGCGCCGCATCGGAGGACATCTCCTCCTCCTTTAACAGCTCATACCCCTTGACGCCCTTGCCGCGCAGCGGGCAGGGGCGCACGCCGTCCATGCGGCAGCGGCGGATATCGACGAAATACTCGTACATCCCGCCCGAAAGTTTCTGGCGGAAGTGCTTTTCCGAGGGCGTGAACGCCGCGTTGGATGCGGAAAAGAGGTCCTCCACGTCAAAAAAGGACAGGTTGTTGATGCCCTCGGAGACATACTTGGAGACGATGTCCGCATCGTCCGTGACGGGATCGAGGAAACAGCTCTCGTACAGCCACAGCCCGACGGCGACGCCGCTTTTTCCGACGGCAAGCACGGGATTGAGGTGCGCCTCTTCGAGACAGGCGGCGGCGAACGTCGCAAGTTCGAGGGCGGTCGCTTTGCGCTCTTTGAGGATGGAGCCGGGGCGCGCCGCGCGCACAGGCGCGGAGAGGTCGCACGTCCCCTCCTGTTCGGGAGAATACCCCTTGATCGCGGCAAAGATGGCGGCGGCGATCTCGCGCACGCCGTTCTTGTCCGTACCCGTATAGCCGTCCACTTCGCCGCTCTTTTCCCAGCGCTTCAGCCGCTTGCCCGCCTCCGCGAGCACCGCGGCGCAGTCCCCGAGTCGGGGACGGACGAAGGCGGCGAGGCGCTCGGCATTGCCCGAAAGCCCCTCCCACCAGTCGTAGGGCAGCGCCGTGACGGTCAGCTCCTGCGTGGCGACCGTCCTGCCGTCCAGCTTTGCCGCGACCAGAACGGGGCAGGGGCGCAGTCCGTCGTTCTCCGCCAGAAACAGCGGGGAGAAAATGCGCTCCGCGGCGAGCTGCACGGCGCTCTCGAAGGGGACTTCGGCGCGCGCCTCGTACGGCACGAGCAGCCCGCTCTCGCAGGAGATGGAGACGGTCAGCGAGACCGCTTCCGTAAAATCGTTGCGCACCTGCACGGTGACGGGCGTTGCAAGGAAGTAGTCCGCATAGCCCACATATTCGGGGAAGCGCGCCTCCAGCGTGAAATTCTTTTTATCGGTCGCCTTCGTTCGTTTTGCTGCCATGTCCGCTCCTTTGGTCTGTACCTTTCGTTCATAAAACGTCTGTTCTTATCTATTATAGCAGACCTTGCCGAAATTGACAACCCCTGCCGCAAAGGTTGCCGAAATTTGTGATAAAATCGCCGCAATCAAAAAAGCGCGCCGCAGCGCGCCGACGTTCAGATGAATGCGCCCTCGAAGTATTCGAGCTCCCCTTCGAGAACGGACGCCACGTCGTAGCGGACGGGGACTTCCCGCCGCTTGCTCGCACAGAAAAAGCGCGCGATCAGGCGGTAACGCTCCTGCTTGGCGCGCGTGACCGCCTCCGACGGGAGCGCAAGGATGTCGCCCGCGCGCGTCTTGACCTCGACGAAGCAGTACGTCCCCTTGTAAAAGGCGACGATGTCCGCTTCGCCGAAGGGCGTCTTATAGTTGCGCGCAACGATGCGGTAGCCGCGCCGCTTCAGGAATTTGCAGACGAGGGTCTCTCCCTTCCGTCCCAGAATTTTGTTACGAAGGTCCTGCGATGGATCGGGCATATCCCCACCTCCCGGATCGCCTGTATGTGTTCTTTGGTGCCGTATCCCGCGTTGCGCTCAAAGCCGTATCCGGGATACGCCGCCGCATAGTCCGCCATGAGCGCGTCACGGTACACCTTTGCAAGGATGCTCGCCGCGCCGATGGAATAGACGCGCGCGTCCCCCTTGACGATGCTGCGCTGCGGGAAGGCGATGTCCAGCGTCATGTTGCCGTCCGTGAGCACCATGTCGGGCGGGGGCGAGAGCCGCTCCACGGCGCGCTTCATCCCCAGCCGCGTCGCCTGCAGGATATTGACCGCGTCGATGGTCGCGGCGTCCACCTCGCACAGGGCGTAGGCGAGCGCCCGTTCGCGGAGGAGCGCGGCGAGCTGCTCCCGCTTTTTTTTGGAGAGCTTCTTGCTGTCATCCACGCCCGGGACGCGCAGCGCCTCGTCGAGCGGCAGGATGACCGCCGCGCAGACGACGGGACCTGCCAGCGGACCGCGCCCCACTTCGTCCACGCCCGCGACGGCGCAAAACCCGCGCGCGGCGTATTCGCGCTCGAGGACGGGACTATCCATCGATGAGCCCCGCCGCAATGAGGTCGTCCGTGCCGTCGAGGCACACCCTGCCCAGCCTGCCCTTACGGAAATCGTCCAAAAGCGCGTTCGCGCCGCGCCCGTAGTCGTATTCCCCGCCGCGCAGCACAAAGCCGCGGCGCCTGCAAAGCGTCTCGTACATCGCGAGCGGCGCGCCCCCCTCGATGCCGTAGCGCTCCGTCAGGGACGCGGGGTACTTCTCCCACAGCTCTTCGAGCAGGGCAAGGGCGACTTCCTCCTTGTCGAGGATGTCGTCGTTGACGCTCCCAAGAAAGGCGAGGCGGCGCGCCATGCGCTGATCGGTGAGCGCGGGGGGCATGGTGCCGGGGGTATCCATGAGTTCAAACGCCCCGCAGCGCACCCACTGTTTGGTGCGCGTGACGCCCGCCTTGTCCCCCACCTGCGCCTTCTTCCCGCCCGCGAGGAGATTGATCACCGTGCTCTTGCCCGTATTGGGGATGCCCGCGACCAGGAAACGGACGGGCTTTGCGACGCCCTTTTCCGCATAGCGGGCACGTTTTTGCGCCGTGAGCGCCTCCATCGCCCCCTGCAGGGGACGCAGCGAGGAGGGCGCGCAGGCGTTGAGTTTGATCGCCGCCTTCCCCGCCGCCTGCATGGCGGCGAGCGCCCTGTCCGCCCCGCCGTCGGCGAGGTCGGCTTTGCCCAAAAGATATAAAACGGGCCTTGCCCCCGCGAGTCCGGCAAGGCGGGGGTTATAGCAGGACGCGGGCGCGCGGGCGTCGAGCACATACAGGACGGCGTCGCACAGCGTGAGATTTTCTTCCATCATGCGCATGGCTTTCGCCATGTGACCGGGAAACCATTGGATGGTCTTCATTGCAGCAGATCGGGGCGGTTCTTTTTGGTGAGGGCGACCGCCTGTTCCCTGCGCCATTTGTCGATCTCGGCGTGGTTGCCGCTCCTTAAGACCTCCGGCACGCGCAGGCCGCGGTATTCGACGGGGCGGGTATACTGGGGATATTCGAGCAAATTCTCGGAAAAGCTCTCCTGCACGAGCGAAGCGGGCGAGAGCACGCCGTCCACATAGCGGGCGACGCAGTCGATGACGACCATCGCGGGCAGCTCGCCGCCCGTCAGGACATAGTCGCCGATGGAGAGTTCCTCGTCGATGAACAGGTCGATGGCGCGCTGATCGACGCCCTCGTAATGCCCGCACAGCAGGACGAGCTCCTCCTCGGCGGCGAGTTCGAACACCTTCTGCTGGCAGAGCGTCCTGCCCTTGGGCGAAAGATAGATCCTGCGCGCCCTGTGCGCGGGATCGACGGCTTCGACCGCGCTGCCGACGGGCTGCGCCATCATGACCATGCCCGCGCCGCCGCCGAAGGGATAGTCGTCGCACTTGAGATGTTTGTCCTCGGTATAGTCGCGGATGTTGACGATATGCAGTTCCAGCTTCCCCTCCTTCTGCGCCCTGCCGAGGATGCTCGCCGAGAGCGCCGAAAACATTTCGGGGAAGAGGGTGAGTACGGTGATCTTCAAAGGACTGCCACCTCAAAAAAGCGTTTCTTGTCCACGGTGATGGTGCCGGAGGCGACGTCCACCGCCGTGACGACCCCGTCCGCAACGGGGAAGAGCACCTCGCGGTCGCCGTCGTTGAGCGTATAGATGTCCGTCGCCGCCTGCCTGACGTCCGTGAGCGTGCCGAGCACCGTCCCCTCCTCGGTGACGATCCTGCAGCCCAGAAGATCGGCGATGTAATACCTGCCCTCTTCGGGTGCGGGCGCCTCCGAACGGGGGATGGCGATGCGCTTGCCGCGCAAAAGTTCGGCGGCGTTGCGGTCGGCGACGCCCTTCAGTCCCAAAAACACCGTTCCCGCGCCCGTGCGCACCGAGATGACCTTATATTCCGTCCCATCCAGAAAGACGCGCGAAAAGGCGTGAAAGTCCTCCGCGTCGTCCGTAAAGGGCTTCACTTTGAGTTCGCCGCGGATGCCCTGCGGCTTCAGAACTTCTCCCACGATGAGCGTATCCGTCATGCCTGTCCTCCGAACAGCGCAAGCACCGCCTTCCGCACGTTTGCCTGCGTCTTTTCCTTTTCCTCCTCGCTCCTGACGACGACGAGATGCTCGCGCTCGCCGAAGCGCTCGAAGAGCCGATAGTAGTTGTCGCGGATGGCGCGCTGTTTTTCCGCCGTCTCGTAGCGCTCCGTCTCGCCGCGGCGGGAGACCCTGCGCATACTCTCTTCGGGCGGGACGTCCAGAAAGACGGTGAGATCGGGGCGGATGAGTTCCATCGCGGGGCGGTTGAGTTCGATGACCCACTCGAGCGGCACAAAGCCGCCGTTGTAGGCAAAGGACGAGAGATAAAACCTGTCGCACAGTACGCTGACGCCCGCCTCCAGCGTCTTGACGATGCCGTTGACGGTGTTGGAGATATGATCGAGGCGGTCTGCGGCGAACAGCGCCGCGATGGCGCGCTCGTCCGTCTCCACGCGCCCCGTGAGACAGGAGCGCAGCAGCGCCCCGAAGGGGGAGTCGGTGGGTTCGTGCGTCAGGACGCAGGGGATGCCCCTGCCGCGCAGGAACTTCCCCGCCATCTTCATCTGCGTGGACTTGCCGCTGCCGTCCGTCCCCTCGAATACGATAAATTTTCCTCTTTCTGCCATGATAGAGACATTATACCATCCCGCGCCGCGTTTGTCAACGGGGCAAAAACGCGGACGGCGCAAAATCAAGCGCGCCCGCCGCGCTTGCAAGCGCGGCGGGCGCAGCCACCACCCGTATCAGTCGATCTTGTCTCCGACGAAGATGACGCCCAGCGTGCCGGGACCGCAGTGCGACCCGATGACGGGGCCCACGATCTGGCGCACGATCTTTGCTTCGGGGCGCTTCTCCAGAATGAGGTCGCGCAGCCTGTCGCCGTCCTCGGGACAGTCGGCGTCGACGATATACACCGAGCATCCGGTATCGCGCAGTTCGTCGATGACGCGCTCGGCAAGCGTGCGCATCGCCTTCTTGCGCCCCGCGATCTTGCCGATGACCGCAAGGCTTCCCTCCTTGTCGACGGTGAGCATGGGTTTGAGCCCCAGGAGCGTCCCCGCGACCGCCGCCACGCCCGAGCATCTGCCGCCGCGCTTCAAGTGCATGAGATCGTCCACCGTGAAGTAGACGTGGATGCGGCGAGAGAAGTCCTCCAAAAAGGCGAGGAGCTCCTCGTCGGAAGCGCCCGCCTGCTTGCGCTTCGCCGCCTCCTCCGCCTGGATGCCCGCGCCCAGCGAGATGTTCCTCGTATCGAACACCGTACACTTGCGGTCGGGAAACTGCTCTTTCAGTTCCTGCAGGGCAAGATTGAGCGACTGAAAGGTGCCGCTCAGCTTGTGCGAGAAGGAGACGTAGAACACGTCCTCGCCCCGTTCAAAGTAGGGCGTCAGGATGCGCTTGTAATCCTCGGGATTGAGCGCCTGCGTCTTGGGGATCTCCCCCGCGCGCACTTCGTCGTAAAATTTACGGAAGTCCGTCGCCTTGCCGAGGTCATAGCAATACTCCTTGCCGTCGATATAATAGGGCATGGAGATGTAGTCGAGCCCGAGCTCTTCGGCACGGGTATGCCAGAGTTCGCCGTTGGAATCAAAAATGAGTACGCTCATAAGATCTCTCCGATGATTTGTGATCGTGATGTGATAGTTTTATTTTACGCCTTTTTTCGTCATTTGTCAACAGGATAAATTTGTTTATTTTACTTTATCAACATTCGGGCGGCAAATTTCACAGACCGCGCTTGACATTTCCCCTTTTCTCTGCTATGATAGCGGCATGATCCGTTTGTTTACGCCCGCGGACAGGGCGCTCTTTCTTGCAATGTCCGAAGAATTTTACACTTCCCCCGCCGTCTCGCACGATATCCCGCGCAGCTATCACGCGCCCGCCTTTGACGAGGCGCTGAAGGGCGAACTGCTCATCGGCGTCATGCTCGAAAGCGAGGGCGTCCCCGCAGGGTACGCGCTGCTGCAGAGGACGTACTCGCGCGAAGCGGGCGGCATCTGCCTGTGGATCGACGAGGTGTACCTGCGCCCCGCCTTCCGCGGCAAGGGGCTGGGACACGAACTCTTTGCCTATGCCGAAACGCTGGGCGCGAGCCGCCTGCGGCTCGAGGTGGAGCCCGCGAACGTGCGCGCCAAAAAGCTGTACGAGGCGCTCGGCTTTACGCCGATGCCCTATCTTCCGATGGTCAAAGAACTTTGAAAAGCCGCCCCGAACGGGGCGGCTTTCGTCACGATAACGGTGGTACGTCCCCCGTTTTTTGTTACCGTTTACCGCAGCCACGCCTTGAAGGCGGAAAACGCCGAAGGCAGGGCATAGCGCGCTTCGATCTCCTCCGCCGTCGCCCAGACATAGGGCGCAAAGGGCTGCGCGGCATCGACAAGTTTTCCCGTCATGTGCCATTCGACGTGCGTAAAGACGTGCGTCGCCCGCTTCTGCGCGAGGACGGGTCCGAAGTCGGGCGCCTCTCCTTCAAAGAAGGGAAACTGCCACATCCGCGCCAGCAGCCCGCCTTCGCCCCGCCGTTCCAGCGCGAAGGTGTCGCGGCAGCGCAGCACGAGAACGGTCGCTTCGACCTGCTTTCTCGCCCGCTTTTCCCTGCGCACGGGATAGCGTTCCGCCTCGCCCGCGCGGCGCGCAAGGCAGAGATCGCGCCACGGGCAATGCCCGCACAGCGGCGCGCCGTTGGGCGTGCAGACGATGGCGCCCAGCTCCATGAGCGCCTCGCAGAAGTCCGCTGTCTCCTCGGGATAGACCTCGCGCAAAAGCCCGGCGTATTCCGACTTCACGCTCCCGTCGTCCACGCAGCGCCCGTCCGCGTACAGGCGGCTCAGGATGCGCAGCACGTTGCCGTCCACGGCGGGCTCCTTCTGCCCGAGCGCGATGGAACAGACCGCGCCCGCGGTATAGTCCCCCACGCCCGGAAGGGCACGCACGCCCGCAAAGTCCTTGGGAAAGCCCTGCGCCGCGACGATCTTTGCCGCCTTATGCAGGTTGCGCGCGCGGGAATAGTAACCCAGCCCCTCCCACAGCTTTAAGACCTCGTCCTCCTGCGCCGCGGCGAGCGCCTCCGCCGTCGGGAAACGGGACAAAAAGCGCACATACCGCTCGCGCACCGCCTCGACGCGCGTCTGCTGGAGCATGAGCTCGGCGACGAGCGCCGTATAGGGCGTGCGGCAATGCCGCCACGGAAGGTCGCGTTTACAAACGCGGTACCACGCCAGAAGGGGTGGTACCGCGCGAAGGAGCAGTTCCCGCCGCATCAGAACAGCCCCGAAATGTTGCCCTGCTCGTCCACGTCGATCTTTTCGGCGGCGGGAACGGGCGGGAGCCCCGGCATCGTCAGGATATTGCCCGTGAGCACGACCACGAATCCCGCGCCCGCGGAGACTCTGACGCTGCGCACCGTGACCGTAAAGCCCTCCGGCGCACCGAGCAGCCCCGCGTCGTCCGAGAAGGAGTACTGCGTCTTTGCCATGCAGACGGGCGTCTTGTCAAAGCCCAGCCGCGTGAGCCGCGCGATCTCCTCCTCCGCTTCGGGCGTGTACGCGACGCCCCTGCCGCCGTACACGCGCGTGACGATCGCCCCGATCTTTTCCTTGATGGGAAGAGAGGCGTCGTAGCAGTATGTAAAGCGGCTCTCTTCCCCGCACAGGCGGACGACCTCGCGCGCGAGCGCCTCGCCCCCCTTTCCGCCCTCCGCCCAGACGGTGGAGAGTACCATGTTGACGCCAAGTTCGGCGCATTTTTTGAGGACGAGCGCGATCTCGGCGTCGGTATCCGTCGGGAAACGGTTGAGCGCCACGACGGTGGGCAGCCCGTAGACGTTCTTCATGTTGGAGACGTGCCGCAGCAGGTTGGGCAGCCCCTTTGCGAGCGCGGCGAGGTCCTCCTTCCCCAGCTCGTTCTTGGGAACGCCGCCATGCATCTTGAGGGCGCGCACCGTGGCGACGACCACGCAGGCGGAGGGCTTGAGCCCCGCCACACGGCACTTGATATCGAGGAATTTCTCCGCGCCGAGATCGGCGCCGAACCCCGCCTCCGTGACGACGTAGTCGCCCAGCTTCAGCGCGGTGCGCGTCGCGACGACGGAATTGCAGCCGTGCGCGATGTTGGCGAACGGACCGCCGTGGACGATGGCGGGCGTGCCTTCGAGCGTCTGCACGAGGTTGGGCTTCATGGCGTCCTTGAGCAGCGCGCACATGGCGCCCGCCGCCTTCAGATCGCCTGCCGTTACGGGCTTCCCCTCATAGGTATACCCGACGACGATGCGCGCAAGGCGCGCCTTCAGGTCGGACAGCGACGTCGCAAGGCAGAGGATCGCCATCACTTCGCTGGCGACGGTGATGTCGAAGCCGTCCCTGCGCGGAACGCCGTTCTTCCCGCCGCCCAGACCGTCCTCCAGAACACGGAGCTGGCGGTCGTTCATGTCGACGCAGCGCTTCCATGTGATGCGCTCCTTATCGATGCCCAGCGCATTCCCCTGGAAGATATGATTGTCGAGCATAGCGGCGAGCAGGTTGTTTGCCGCGCCGATGGCGTGCATATCGCCCGTAAAGTGCAGGTTGATCTCCTCCATCGGAACGACCTGCGCATAGCCGCCGCCCGCCGCGCCGCCCTTGACGCCGAACACGGGACCGAGCGACGGCTCGCGCAGCGCGACGACGACGTTCTTGCCGATGCGCCTGAGCCCGTCCGCAAGCCCGATGGTCGTGGTCGTCTTGCCCTCGCCCGCGGGCGTGGGCGTGATGGCGGTGACGAGGATGAGCTTGCCGTCCGCGCTCTCCCGCGCCATGACGGAAGGCGCGATCTTCGCCTTGTATCTTCCGTACTGTTCGATCTCGTCCTCCGAAAGCCCCGCCGCGGCGGCGACCTCGGAGATCGGCTTCAGCTTCGCGCTCTGCGCGATCTCGATATCGGATAACATCAACTTTTTCTCCCTCTCAAACACTGCCTGCGCTTATTTGAAATATCTCACCGCGCTCTCGAAGAGGTGCATCTCGTACGAGCCGGGGACGTTCTTATAAAGCCCGTCGCCCTTGCGCTCGGAATGCCCCATCTTGCCGAACACCCTGCCGTCGGGCGAGAGGATGCCCTCGATCGCCGCGGCGCTGCCGTTGGGATTGAAATGCACGTCCATCGTCGCGTTGTCCGTAAGATCGACGTACTGCGTCATGATCTGCCCGTTCTCCGCAAGCTGCGCGATGAGCGCGGGGCTTGCCACGAACTTACCCTCGCCGTGAGAGATGGGAACGGCGTACACTTCGCCCGCGTCCACAAGGGAGAGCCAGGGCGATTTGACGGAGGCGACGCGCGTGCGCACGATGCGCGACTGGTGACGCCCGATGTTGTTGTAGGTGAGCGTCGGGCAGTCGGCGTCCGTTTGGACGATCCTGCCGAAGGGGACGAGTCCGAGCTTGATGAGCGCCTGGAACCCGTTGCAGATGCCGCCCATCAGCCCTTCGCGCTCCTCCAGAAGGCGGGTCACTTCGTCCTTGACGCGCTCGCCGCGGAAGAACGCCGTGATGAACTTGCCCGAGCCGTCCGGCTCGTCGCCGCCCGAGAACCCGCCCGGGATAAAGACGATCTGGCTTTCCCCGATCTTGGCGGCAAACTCGCGCGCGGAAGCGGCGACCTCCTCCGCCGTACGGTTGCGGATGACGAAGATCTCGGGCGCGGCGCCCGCGTCGGCGAACGCCTTTGCCGTATCGTATTCGCAGTTGGTGCCGGGGAATACGGGGATGAGCACGCGGGGCTTCGCGAATTTTTCCGCGGAGAGGAGCGTGCTGCGCGTGCGGTAGGTGTAGTTCTCCACCGAGCCCGCGGGCGTGGGGATGTTGCAGGGATAGACGGGCTCCAGCTTGCCCTCGTAGACGGAGAGCAGTTCGGAAAGGAGCAGGCGCTCCTCCCCCAGCCCGATCGCATTGATCGCCGTGGTCTCGCCGAGCGCCATCCCGACGGCGGCGGCGTCCTCCGAAAGCTCCAGAATGAAGGAGCCGTAACGATAGCCGAAGATGTCGTCCAAAGAGACGTTCTCGTCAAAGCGGAAGCCGACCATGTTGCCGAAGCTCATCTTCATGATGCCCTCCGCAACGCCGCCGTAGCCGGGCGTATACGCGGAGAGCGCGCGCCCGGAGCGCAGCAGCGCCGTCACGCGGGCGTAGATGCTCTTGAGCGACGAGGTGACGGGCAGACCGTTCTCGTCATAGTCGGGGGCGAGAAGAACGACCTTGTGTCCCGCGCCCTTGAATTCGGGGGAGACCGCCTCGTCCGCCCTGCCAGTCGTCACCGCGAAGGAGACGAGCGTGGGCGGGACGTCGATGTGCTCGAAGGTACCGCTCATGGAGTCCTTGCCGCCGATCGCCGCGATGCCCAGCTCCGTCTGCGCCTTGAACGCGCCGAGAAGGGCGGAAAGCGGCTGCCCCCAACGCTTGGGATCGTGTCCGGGCTTCAGGAAATATTCCTGGAAGGAGAGATAGGTGTCGTCGAGCGAGGCGCCCGCCGCGACCAGTTTGGAGACGCTCTCCACGACGGCAAGATAGGCGCCGTGGTAGGGGCTCTTTTCGGTGACATAGGGGTTGCCGCCCCACGCCATATAGGAGACGGTGTCCGTGTGTCCGTGCTCCAGCGAGACGAGGTGGACCATCGCCTGCGGCGGCGTCTGCTGATATCTGCCGCCGAAGGGCATGAGGACGGTCCCCGCGCCGATGGTGGAGTCGAACCGCTCCGAAAGCCCGCGCTTGGAGCAGACGTTGAAATCGCCCGCCAGCTTTCTCATATTCTCCGCAAACGAGCCGCTCACCGTGCGCGCATAGTTCCCGCACGCGGCGGGCGCGACGGTGATATGCTTTTCCGCGCCGTTGGAATTGAGGAATTCGCGCGAGACGTTGACGATGGTCTTTCCGTTCCAGCGCATGACGAGACGGGGGCTCGACGTGACCGTCGCAACGACGGTCGCCTCAAGATTTTCCCGCTCGGCAAGGGCGATGAACTGCGCCGCCTTGTCCTCCTCGACGACGACCGCCATGCGCTCCTGCGATTCGGAGATCGCAAGTTCGGTGCCGTCCAGCCCGTCGTACTTCTTCGGCACGGCGTTGAGGTCGATATCCAGCCCGTCGGCAAGTTCGCCGATGGCGACGGAGACGCCGCCCGCGCCGAAATCGTTGCAGCGCTTGATGAGCAGCATCGCCTCCTTGTTGCGGAAGAGGCGCTGCAGCTTTCTCTCCTCGGGCGCGTTGCCCTTCTGCACTTCCGCCCCGCAGTGGGTGAGCGATTCGAGCGTGTGCGATTTGGAAGATCCCGTTGCGCCGCCGCAGCCGTCGCGCCCCGTCCTTCCGCCCAGAAGGATGACCTTGTCGCCGGGCGCGGGGACCTCGCGGCGGACGTTTTCCGCAGGGGTCGCAGCGATGACCGCGCCGATCTCCAGCCGCTTTGCGACATACCCGGGATGGTAGAGTTCGTCCACCTGCCCCGTCGCGAGCCCGATCTGGTTGCCGTAAGAGGAATACCCCGCCGCAGCCGTCGTGACGATCTTGCGCTGCGGGAGTTTGCCGCGCAGCGTGTCCCTGACGGGGACGGTCGGATCGCCCGCGCCCGTGACGCGCATGGCGGCATAGACGTAGCTCCTGCCCGAGAGCGGGTCGCGGATGGCGCCGCCGATACAGGTCGCCGCGCCGCCGAAGGGCTCGATCTCGGTGGGATGGTTGTGCGTCTCGTTCTTGAAGAGGAGCAGCCAGTCCTGCGGCTCGCCGTCCACATGGACGGTGATCTTGACCGTGCAGGCGTTGATCTCCTCCGACTCGTCCAGCTTGGGCAGCATCCCGCGCGACTTCAGCAGCTTGCAGGCGATGGTGCCGATATCCATCAGGTTGACGGGCTTGGTGCGCATGAGTTCGCTGCGTGCCGCAAGATAGTCCTTGTATGCCGATTCGAGCAGTTCATCCTCGAAGGTGACGCTGTCGATGGTCGTAAGGAAGGTCGTGTGGCGGCAGTGATCGGACCAATAGGTATCGATCATGCGGATCTCGGTGAGCGTGGGATCGCGCCCTTCGCGCTGGAAATACGCCTGACAGAAGGCGATGTCGTCCTCGTCCATCGCGAGGGCGTACTTCTTGACGAAGTTCGCAAGCCCCTCCTCGTCCAGGGACAAAAATCCCGTGAGCGTGGGAACTTCCGAAGGAACGGGGTGATCGATCCTGAGCGTCGCGGGGATGGCGAGGGAGGCCTCCCTGCTCTCCACGGGGTTGATGACGTACTTTTTGATCGCCTCCAGATCGCTCTCCGTCACGCCGCCGTAGACGGCGTACACCTTTGCGGTGCGGATGACGGGGCGCGTCCCCAGGGAGACGAGCTGGATGCACTGCGCCGCCGAATCCGCGCGCTGATCGAACTGCCCGGGCAGATACTCGACGGCGAACACGCGCGATCCCGAAAGGTCGACGCCCTCGCTCGCCCTGTCCATCTGCGGCTCGGAGAACACCGTCCCGACGCACTCCCGGAAGAGCTGCGGGTCGATGTCCTCGGCGTCGTACCGGTTGAGGATGCGGATGCGCTGCACGCTCTCGATGCCGAGCAGCTCCCGCACGTCCGAACAGAGCGTGCGCGCCTCGTTGTCGAAGCCCTCTTTCTTCTCCACATAGATCCTGTAAACCACGTTATACCCCCTTTTGTGCGGCAAGCGCACGCCTGCCGATGTCCCTGCGCATATAGGCGTTCGCAAAGGAGATCTTTCCCGCGAGCGCATACGCCCTGTCGATCGCCTCCCCGAGCGTGGGCGCCGTGGCGACCGCGCCCAGCACCCTGCCGCCCGAAGTGAGGAGCTTGCCCCCCTCGAGCCTGGCGCCCGCGACGTAGATGCTTTCATTCGCGCCCGTCTCGGGCAGGGAGATCTCGAAGCCCGTCTCGTACTTTGTGGGATAGCCTTCGGACGCGAGCACGACGCAGCACGCCGCGTCCTGCGAGAAGCGGACGTGCTCCTTGCTCAGCGTCCCGCCGCGGACGGCGAGCATGATCTCCAGAAGATCGCTCTTGAGCAGCGGCAGCACGACCTGCGTTTCGGGATCGCCGAAGCGGCAGTTGTATTCGATGACCTTGGGACCGTCCTTGGTGAGCATGAGCCCGAAATACAGACAGCCCTTGAAGGTGCGCCCCTCCGCGTTCATCGCGCGGATGGTGGGAAGGAAGATCTTCTCCATGCACTCGGCGGCGATCTCCTTCGTATAATAAGGATTGGGCGCGACCGTCCCCATGCCGCCCGTGTTCAGCCCCGTGTCGCCGTCGCCCGCGCGCTTGTGATCCATCGAGGAGATCATGGGGACGACGGTCTTGCCGTCCGTAAAGGAGAGCACGGACACCTCGGGTCCCTCCAGAAATTCCTCGACGAGGATGCGCTCGCCGCTTGCGCCGAACACCCGCCTGACCATGATATCATCCACGGCTGCGGCGGCTTCCTCATAGGAGCCGACGATGAGCGCGCCCTTGCCGAGCGCAAGCCCGTCCGCCTTGACGACGGCGGGATATTTGCAGGTCTTCAGATAGGACAGCGCCTCTTCGGCGGAGGAGAACGTCTCGCTCGCCGCCGTGGGGATATGGTACTTTTGCATGAGCTGCTTGGAAAAGACCTTGCTCCCCTCGATGATCGCCGCGTCCTTATTGGGTCCGAAGCAGGGAACGCCCGCCGCTTCCAGCGCGTCCACACAGCCCAGAACGAGCGGATCGTCGGGCGTGACGACGGCAAAATCCACCTTCTTCGCCCTTGCAAAGCGGACGATGCCCTCGATGTCCGTCGCCTTGACGGGAACGCACTCCGCGTCGGCGGCGATGCCGCCGTTCCCGGGCAGCGCATAGATCTTGCCCGCCCTTCTGCTTGCCTTCAACGCCTTGATGACGGCGTGCTCTCTGCCGCCGCCGCCTACGACCAAAATGTCCATAGTTGATGCCTCTCAATGTAATCGCGAAAAAATGCTTGCGCGCAAACCCGCGGAAAACGCGGGTTTGCGCGTAAAAAAGGGTCGCTCAGTGATGGAACAGACGCATTCCCGTGAACGCCATCACCATGCCGTGGCTGTCCGCCGCCTCGATGACGAGGTCGTCGCGCACCGAGCCGCCCGGCTCGGCGACGTACGTCACGCCGCTCGCCGCCGCGCGCTCGATGTTGTCCGAGAAGGGGAAGAACGCGTCGCTGCCCAGCGAGACGCCCTTGACCGTCGCAAGGTACGCCGCCTTTTCCTCCCGGGTGAAGGGCTCGGGACGGACGGCGAAATTCTTGCGCCAAACGTCCTCGCCCAGCACCTCTTCGGGCGCGTCCGAGAGATACAGGTCGATGATGTTGTTCTTTTCGGGACGCCCGACGCCCTCGGCAAATTGCAGCGAGAGCACCTTCTCGTGCTGGCGCAGGTGCCACAGGTCTGCCTTCTGCGCCGCAAGGCGGGTGCAGTGGATGCGCGACTGCTGCCCCGCGCCCACGCCGATCGCCTGACCGTCCGCCGCGAAGCACACCGAATTGGACTGCGTGTATTTCAGGGTGATGAGCGAGATGATGAGATCGACCGCCTTGTCCTCCGGCAGCGTCTTGTTCTTGGTGACGATGTTATCGAGCAGCGCCCTGTCGATCTTGAAATTGTTCCTGCCCTGCTCAAAGGTGATGCCGAACACCTGCTTCCTCTCGATCGGGTCGGGAACATAGGAGGGATCGATCCTGACGATATTGTATCCGCCCTTGCGCTTGGCCTTTAATATCTCCAGCGCCTTGGGAGAATATGCGGGCGCGATGATGCCGTCCGAGACTTCGCGCGCGACGATCTTTGCCGTCGTCTCGTCGCACTCGTCCGAGAGCGCGATCCAGTCGCCGAAGGAGGACATTCTGTCCGTGCCGCGCGCACGCGCATAGGCGCAGGCGAGCGGAGAATCGTCCAGCCCCTCGATATCGTCGACGAAGCAGGACTTTTTGAGCGCCGCGGAGAGCGGCTTGCCGACGGCCGCCGAAGTGGGCGAGACGTGCTTGAAGCTGGTCGCGGCGCACATCCCCGTCGCCTCCTTGACCTCCTTGACGAGCTGCCACGAATTGAACGCGTCGAGGAAATTGATGTAGCCCGGTCTGCCGTTCAGGATCTCCACGGGCAGATCGCCGCCGTCCGCCATGAAGATGCGGGCAGGCTTCTGATTGGGGTTGCAGCCGTATTTGAGCTGAAATTCGTTCACGTTCTTGTCCTCCTGCGCTTATTTTCCGTACTTGTTGGTCACGATGCGCTGCATTTCGCCCGTTGCAAGGTCGAACGCGCAGCAGACGAGGGAGATCTTGTTGTCCTTATCGAGGCTCTCCCAGATCTCCTCGGAAAATTGTTTGACGTCGTTCGGGATGAGGACGCGCTCGGGTTCGCCTTCAAAGGTGGGCAGCGGAGCGCCGTCCCGCATATAGGTGTGGATGAAGCGCCCCTCGCCGTCCACGGGCTCGAAGGCAAAGTTGAAGCGGTCGCACTTCTCTCCCTTGCCGTCCGCGCTCTTCAAAATGGACATCTCATAGGAAAACCCGTCCTTGAAGTGCAGGATGGCGCTGATGCGGGGGGTGTAGTTGGGGGCGTCCGGCTCGAAGCAGCGCGTCTTTAAGGCGCAGACGAAGCACTTGCCCTCCTTCAGGTACTGCTCGACGGTGTCCGTCTGGTCGCCGTTGGTGACGATGACGTCCTGCCCGACGCGCTTGACGGGAGAATAGATGATGAGGGAAGGATCCTTCACCTTGCTCTCGTCGTAGGGGTAGATGGTGACGTTGTCCCCCTCTTCGACAAAGATGCGGTTGCGGCTGTTCTCGCTCCTGCCCATAATGAAGTAGGCATAGAACGCCTTGGCGCCGTCCGCGCTCTTGCCGACGACGATGCCGCGCCCCGGATAGCTGTTGCCCGTGAGCGCCGAACGCATGGTTTTAGCTTCGTATCCCATATTATTCCTCTCCCTGTAATTTTTTGGCGACGAGTTCCACGGCTTCGGGCAGGATGACCCATTCCGCCTCGCGCATGACGCGCTTTTGCAGCGTCTCGGGCGTGTCGTCCTCCCTGACCTCCACTGCCTTCTGGGCGATGACGGGTCCGCCGTCGCACACTTCCGTAACATAATGCACCGTCGCGCCCGTCACTTTGACGCCGCGCGCCAGCACCGCCTCATGCACTTTGAGCCCGTAATACCCCGGCCCGCAGAAGGACGGGATGAGCGCGGGATGGATGTTGATGATGCGTCCCTCATACGCGCTCACGAAGTCGGCGCTCAGAATGGTCATAAATCCCGCAAAGACGATAAACTCGATATCGTGTCCGCGCATGACGGAGAGGATGACCTCCTCCCGCTCGGCGCGGTCGGGAAATTCCCGCTTGTCGACGACGACGCTCTCGATATGATAGCGCGCCGCGCGTTGCAGGACGTAGGCGTCCTTGTTGTCCGCGACGACGAGGACCACCTCCCCGTGGGGGATGAGCCCCGCCTCCTGCGCGTTGACGATCGCCTGAAAATTGGTGCCGCCGCCCGAACAGAGGACGGCGATGCGCGTCTTTCTCATACGAGCACCACGCCGTCGTCGCTCCGGACGATCGTCCCGAGGGCGTAGGCGTCCTCGCCCTGCGCGCGCAGGACGGAGAGCGCCCTGTCCGCATCCTCTTCGGCAACGACGATGCCCATGCCGACGCCCATATTGAAGGTGTTGAACATATCGTGCTCGGAGATGCCGCCCGTCTTTTGGATGAGGTCGAACACGGGCAGCACCCTTACGTCCTCCCGTCTGATCCTGACGCCCAGTCCCTTGGGGATGGAACGGGGCATATTCTCATAGAAGCCGCCGCCCGTGATGTGCGAAATGCCCTTGACGGTGACCTCTTTGAGGAGCGCAAGGACGCTCTTGACATAAATTTTCGTGGGCGTCAGGAGCGTCTCGCCGAGGGAGGCGCCGCCCAGCGCCGCGACGGGCGAGGTGAGATCGCAGCGGTCGACGTCGAACACCTTGCGTACGAGGGAAAATCCGTTGGAATGCACGCCCGACGAGGCGAGCGCGAGCATGACGTCCCCTTCCTTCATCGCGCCGTTGTCGATGACCTTGCTCCTGTCCACGACGCCGACGGCAAACCCGGCGAGGTCGTACTCTTCCGCGGGCATGAGCCCGGGATGTTCCGCCGTCTCGCCGCCGATGAGCGCGCAGCCCGCGCGCACGCAGCCCTCCGCGACGCCGCCCACGATGGCGGCGATCTTTTCGGGTTCGTTTCGCCCGCAGGCGATATAGTCGAGGAAGAAGAGCGGCTTTGCGCCGCAGCAGATGATGTCGTTGACGCACATGGCGACGCAGTCGATGCCGACCGTATCGTGCTTATCGAGAAGGAAGGCGAGCTTGATCTTGGTCCCAACGCCGTCCGTACCCGAGACGAGCACGGGCTCTTTGAGCCCCGCCATGTCGAGCGGGAACAGCCCGCCGAATCCGCCGATGTCCGCTTTGCCTTCGGGCATGGTGCGCGCGACGTGCTTTTTCATGAGCTCGACCGCCCGGTAGCCCGCGGTGATGTCGACGCCCGCCGCCTTATAGCTGTCGGAATAGCTCTTTTCCATGCGTCAATTCTCCTGTTTCTTTTTGAACTTCGGGTTTTCGCTGATGGGTCTCCCGGCGATGGGACGCTCGAAGCAGTCCTTTCCCGGCTCCGCGGGGATCTCCGTGGGGTAGACGCCGTCAAAGCAGGCGCAGCAGAAGCCGCTGCCGTCGCCGCCCGCCAGAAGGCGCGCGTGCTCGATATCGAGATAGCCGACGGAATCCGCGCCGATGATCGCGGCGATCTCCTCCGTCGTGTGATGGCAGGCGATGAGGTTCTCGCGCGAGTCGATGTCCGTGCCGTAGTAGCAGGGGTTGAGGAACTTGGGCGCCGAGGAGAGGAAATGCACCTCGGTCGCGCCCGCGTCGCGCAGCTGCTTGACGATGGGACGGCTGGTCGTGCCGCGGACGATGGAGTCGTCCACGAGGATGACGCGCTTGCCGCGGATCGCCGATGCGATGACGTTGAGCTTGATCTTGACGCGGTCCTCGCGCATCTTCTGATCGGGGGCGATGAACGTCCTGCCGATGTACTTGTTCTTCAGAAAGCCGATGCCGTACGGGATGCCCGACGCCTGCGCGTAGCCGAGCGCCGCATCCAGCCCCGAATCGGGAACGCCGATGACGATATCGGCGTCGATCTTGTACTTTTCCGCAAGGAACGCGCCCGCGCGCTTGCGCGCGTCGTGTACATAGCAGCCGTCGATCTCGGAATCGGGACGGGCGGTGTAGAAGTACTCGAACACGCAGAACGCCTTCTTTCCGCCGCAGTGGGAGGTGTCGTTCTTGATGCCGTCCTTGGTGATGACGAGCATTTCGCCCGGTTCCACTTCGCGGATCTTATGCCCGCCGACGGCGTTCAGCGCGCACGATTCGGAGGCGATGAGATAGCTCCCGTCGTCCCGCTTCCCGAAGCACAGCGGACGCACGCCCAGCGGGTCGCGCGCGGCGATGAGCTTGGAGGGCGACATGACGACGAGGGAATAGGCGCCCTTGAGCTTGTCCATCGCGGCGAGCACCGCCTCCTCGATGGAATTGCACTTGACACGCTCGCGGGTGATGACGTAGGCAATGACTTCGGTGTCGCTCGTCGTGTGGAAGATGCAGCCGTCGTTCTCCAGCTCGGTGCGCAGTTCGGCGGCGTTGATGAGGTTGCCGTTGTGCGCGAGCGCCATATTGCCCTTCAGGTGGTTGACGACGATGGGCTGCGCGTTCTCCCTGCCGCTCGTTCCCGTCGTGCCGTAGCGGACGTGACCGATCGCCATGTTGCCGAGCCCGAGTTTCGTGAGCACGTCGGACGTGAACACGTCGTTGACGAGCCCGACGTCCTTGTAACAGGAGAACACGCCGTCGTTGTTGACGACGATGCCCGCGGACTCCTGCCCTCTGTGCTGGAGCGCGAACAGGGCATAGTACGTCGTGGAGGCGACGTTCTGCGCCTCGGGCGCGAAGATGCCGAACACGCCACACTCTTCGTGGACTTCATGTTCCATGCGTCACTCCCCCTGCGTCACGCGCTTGAAGATCTCCGCATAGGCGTCTTCGACGCCGCCCATGTCGCGGCGGAACCTGTCCTTATCCAGCTTTTCGTTGGTCTTGGCGTCCCAGAAACGGCAGGTGTCGGGAGAGATCTCGTCCGCGAGGACGATGGTCCCGTCGCCGAGCCTTCCGAACTCGAGCTTGAAGTCGATGAGCTTGACGCCGAGGTGCAGGAAGTACGCCTTTAGCACTTCGTTGACCTTGAAGGCATACTTTTTGATGGTCTCGATCTCCTCCTTGGTCGCAAGTTTGAGCGCGAGCGCGTGATAGCTGTTGATGAGGGGATCGCCCAGATCGTCGTTCTTGTAGGAAAATTCGATGGTGGGCTCGTCGAACACGATGCCCTCCTCGACGCCGTAGCGCTTGGCGAAAGACCCTGCCGAGACGTTGCGGATGATGACTTCGAGCGGGACGATCTTCACCTTCTTGACGAGGGTGTCGCGCTCGGAGAGCTCCTTGACGAAGTGCGTGGGAACGCCCGCCTGTTCGAGAAGCTGCATCAACAGGTTGGTCATGCGGTTGTTGACGACGCCCTTGCCGGCGATGGTACCCTTTTTGAGCCCGTTGAACGCCGTCGCGTCGTCCTTGTACGAGACGATGCAGAGCTCCGCATCCGTCGTTGCGTATACTTTCTTCGCCTTGCCCTCATAGAGCTGCTCGGTCTTTTCCATGATGTATCTCCTTTCCTTTTTCGGATAAAATTTTATTCTCTGCCGTATTTTGCGGAGATCTCCGCATCCTTTTTCAAAACCTTCTCCGCCGCCGCGATGCGCGCCGTGAGCAGTTTTTCGCGGACGGACTCGTCCGAGACCGCAAGGATCTGCACGGCGAGGAGCGCCGCGTTCTGCGCGCCGTCGATGGCGACGGTCGCCACGGGAATGCCCGAAGGCATCTGCACGGTCGAAAGCAGGGCGTCCAGCCCGTCCAGCGTGGAGCTCCTGACGGGGATGCCGATGACGGGCAGCACGGTGTTCGCCGCGAGCGAGCCCGCAAGATGCGCCGCCTTGCCCGCAGCCGCGATGATGGCGCCGTAGCCGTTGTCCGCCGCGCGCATCGCGAACTCACGCGCCTCAAAGGGCGTGCGGTGCGCCGAATAGACGTGTACGGAATAGGGAACGCCGTACTCTTCCAACACGGAAAACGCCTTTTCCACGACGGGAAGATCACTGTCGCTTCCCATGATGACTGCTACTTTCTTCATATCTTGTCTCCTTTTGCGGTGATGACGAACGAAAATGAAACGGAGCGGTTTTTTCTGCGCGAAAAAAACCGTCTCCGTCCAACGTTCAATTTTTGTTTTTCTGCCGAGCGCGGCAGATGCGAACTGCCTTGACCATGCCTTCATTATACCAAATCGCGGTATGCCCGTCAAGCGTTCGCGCGACAAATTATATGCTTTTTTGCACGCCTCATACGCGCTATGCGAGGGCGACGTCCAGCACCATCATCAGGCAGAATCCCGCCACGACGCCTGCCGACGCGATCGCCTTATTCCCCGCAAAGCACTCGGGGATGAGCTCGGAGCAGACGACGGCGATCATTGCCCCCGCCGAAAAAGCGAGCGTCCAGGGAAGGAGCGCCCCCACCGCCCCCGCCGCGAGCGCTCCCAGAACGCACGCGGGGACTTCCACCGCGCCCGAGCCCTGCGCAAAGAGAAAACTCTTTGCGCGGCTCATGCCCCGCGCGCGCATCGGGAACGCGACGCACATCCCCTCCGGAAAATTCTGCACGGCAATGCCGAGCGCCAGCAGCGCCCCCGCGAGCGCGCCGTCCGCCGCGGCGAGCGCGACGCCCACCGCCATGCCCTCGGGGATGTTGTGGAGCGTCACGGCAAAATACAGCAGCGCCGTGCGCCTGTCTCCCGGCGCTTTGAGACGGCGCTGCGTGCGCGACAAAAGAAGATCGCTCGCAATGAGAAACCCGCCGCCCAGCAAAAATCCGCCCGCCGCGGGAACAAAGGCGGGGAGCGCGCCCTCCGCCTCGATGGCAGGCAGGAGCAGCGAGAAAAAACTCGCCGCGATCATGATGCCCGCCGAAAGCCCGAGAAGAAGGGTGAGCGCGCCCTCCTTCGGACGGCGGGAAATAAAAACGCACGCCGCGCCCAACGCCGTCATCGCATACATCGCCAACGAGCACAGCAGCGCCTGCTGCCAGACCGCGAGCCGTAAAAACCACATGAAAAGCCCCCTGTCTGCCCCTCGGGGGCAGCCGCGCCATCCTATGCGGGAGCGGGCTTTTTTGACACAAGACTGCGGCGCGGATGGTCGCGTTTTTCGGGGGACGTACCCCGCGATCCGCGACCAAATAAAAAGCTCCGCACAAGGCGGAGCGTCTGTTATCTGTCCTCGCGGAAGTAGGGAAGCCCGAGGCTCGCGGGCGGCTGCGTCTCCCTGTGTCCCACGATGCTCGTGACGATGAGCACGAGGATGGTGACGACGAAGGGGATGAGGTTGAGCAGCGGGATCTGCTCGAACGAGATGCCCGTGATGCGCGTCGAGACAAAGTACAGCGCGCCGAACAGGATAGAGCCGAGGATGGCGAGCGCGGGACGCCACATCGTGAAGATGACGAGGGCGATGGACAGCCAGCCGATGCCCTGGATGGTCTGCGCGACGGTGGAGCCGACGGTCCCGTTCATATAGCCCATGACGTAACACAGTCCGCCGAGCCCCGCGACCGCCGCGCCGGTCATGATGAAGCCGTACTTGTAGCCCGTCACGTTGACGCCGACGGCGTCCGCCGTTGCGGGATTTTCCCCGATGGCGCGCACATTGAGCCCCACGCGGGTGTAGCGCAGCACGACGGCAGCCGCGACCGCCAGCGCGATCGCGAGATAGGCGAGCACGCCCTGTTCGAGAAAGATGCCGCCGAACCAGCCGAGTTTTTCCGTCCCCGGGATATGCGCGTTAAAGAAGTAGCGCCCCGCGTACGCGATCTTACCGATCACGACGCTGTCCCTGCCTATGACGACGGAGTTGATGAACCAGGTCGTAAATCCCACGCCGAAGATGGTGCAGGCAAGTCCCGTGACGTTCTGATTGGCGCGCAGCGAGACGGTGAGGAAGGCGTAGACCGCCCCCAGCGCGCCCGCAAACAGCACCGCAAAGAGGATGGCAACGACGACGGTCAGAACGCCGCTCGGGGCGTCCGTGCCCATCACGCACAGCTTTACGCCGAGACAACCTCCCGCCGCGCCCATACACATGATGCCGGGGATGCCGAGGTTGAGATGCCCCGATTTTTCGGTGAGGATCTCCCCCACGCAGCCAAACAGAAAGATGACGCCGATGGAAATGGCGCTTGCGAAAAAGTCTTCCATTTACGTTTCCTCCTCTTGCCGCTGCCGCGCCCCGCCCGAAGCATCGGGCGGAGCGGGCGCTTCCTCGCCGCGCCCCGCGCCGGTCTCCTCGGGCGCTTCGGACGCCTCGGGCGGCGCTTCCGGCGCTCCGGACGCGTCGGATGCTTCGGACGATCCGTCCTTTTGCGCCCCTTCGACGGCAAATTCCGGCGCCGGACGCGAACGGCGCCCCGCGACGTTGAAATGCACCCGATAGGAAATGAAGAACTCGCAGCCGATCAAAAAGAAATAGATGAGTCCGATGACGACGTCGGAGAGCGCGTCGTTGGAGATGCCGAAGTCGGAGCACACCTGCGCCATGCCGCGCGTCAGAAAGACGATAAAGAGGGAGACGCCCGTCATGATGAGGGGGTTGAACTTGCCCATCCATGCGACCATGATGCCCGTAAATCCTCTGTTGCCGTCCATCGTCTTACTGACCATGTGATTGATGGAGCCGACGAGCAGGAAGCCCACCAGCCCGCACAGCGCGCCCGAGAGCACGAGCGTGCGGATGATGACCTTTTTGACGTTGATGCCCGCATAGCGCGCCGTGTTTTTGCTGTCCCCGATGAGCCCGATCTCATACCCGTGCTTGGAGAAGCGCAGATAGCAGAAGATCGCGGCGGTAACGAGGACGGCGACGAGGATGACGGGAAGGCTCTTGCCCATCTGCCCCGCGCCGAACGTGGGCAGGTTGGCGTCCGAAAGGGGCGGCATTACGCCCGTTCCCTCGGGGTACCACAGCGCGACGAAGAAGACGACGAGATAGAACGCCACATAGTTCATCATCAGCGTAAACAGGGACTCGTTGGTGTTGAAGAACGCCTTGAAGAGAGCGGGGATGAGCGCCCAGACGGCGCCCGCCGCCACGCTCGCGACGAGCATCAGAAGCCACACGAGAGGATCTTCCGTCTCGCCGCCGAGATAGTACATACACGCGGCGCACGCGAGGCATCCCATGAGCACCTGCCCGTTGCCGCCGAGGTTCCAGAACTTCATCTTGAATGCGACGACGAGCGCGATCGCCACGCACAGGAGCAGCGCCGTTTCTTGCAGCGTCAGCCAGAAGTTGTTCATTTCGCCGCGGCGGTTGACGTAGAACGTCCCCTCGAACAGCGACTTGAAAAAGCCGCCGAAGCCCTTGGAATTGGGCGCGGAGAGCGTCAGAAGCAGTGCCGCGATGAGAAGCGCGGCCGCCACGGCGCCGACGCGGATACAAAGCCCCTTCCAGAGAGGCATCCCCTCGCGGCGGGTGATATGGATGAACGGTTCTCTTACGCGTCCCATGTCTCGTCCTCCCCGATGAGGGAATCTTTGGCGACCCCCATCACTTTGCCCTTTTCCTCCATGAGATCGAGGGCGCCTGCCATCATGAGCCCCAGCTCCTCCTTGCTCGTCTTGGCGGCATGGACGACGCCCATGAGCCTGCCGTGGCAGAGCACCATGATCTTATCGCACAGGGCGAGCATGACGTCGAGGTCCTCGCCGATGAAGAGGATGCCCGTCCCCTCCCGCTTGCGGCGGTTGAGGATGTCGTAGATGAGATAGGAGGAATTGATGTCCAGCCCGCGCACGGGATATGCCGTGATGAGCACGTTGGGATCGGTCAGGATCTCCCTGCCCAGCAGCACCTTCTGCACGTTGCCGCCCGAGAGCCGCCGCACGGGCGTCTCGGCGGAGGGCGTGACGACGCCCAGCTCCTCAATGACCTGCTCCGCCTCGCGGCGCGCCTGTCTGCGGTCGACGAAGGGACAATGCCGGTTCAGGAACGCTCCCAGACGGTTGCGGATGCGCAGCCCCTTCGCACGGGGCGAGTCGTCCCCCGGTTCGACGGGAACGGGCTCGATGCCGTAGCCGTGCGTGGGATAGTTTTTGAGCATCATATTGTCGGTGACGGAGAGCGAGGGCGCAAGCCCCATGCCCAGCCTGTCCTCGGGGATAAAGCTCATGGCGATGCCCTTTTCCGAGATGGCGCGCGGGCTCAGCCCCACGATGCTCTCGCCCTCGTGATAGATGCCGCCCGACTCCACCTTCCGAAGCCCTGCGATCGCCTCGCACAATTCGCGCTGACCGCAGCCCGCAACGCCCGCGACGCCCAGGATCTCGCCGCCGCGGATGAAGAAGCTGAGCCCGTCGATGGCGCGGCTGCCCTCGTCGCTCCTGACACAGAGATCTCGGATCTCCAGAAGAGGGCGGTCGAACTCCGTCTGCGGGCGCTCGATGTTGAGCTCCACCTTCTGCCCGACCATCATTTCGGTGAGGGACGCCTCGCTCGCCTCCGCCGTGGGGACGCAGCCGATGTACTCGCCCTTCCTGAGGACGGCGACGCGGTCGGAGATCTCCATGACTTCGTGCAGCTTGTGGGTAATGATGATGATGGACTTGCCGTCCTCCTTCATCGCCCGCATGACGGAAAAGAGCTTCTCCGTCTCCTGCGGGGTGAGGACCGCCGTGGGCTCGTCCAGAATGAGGATATCCGCGCCGCGGTAGAGGACCTTGACGATCTCCACCGTCTGCTTTTCCGAGACGGACATATCGTAGATCTTCTTCTGCGGATCGAGCTCAAAGCCGTACTTCCGGGCGATCGATCCAACCTGCTCGTTGATGCGCCGCACGCCGTATCGCCCGCCCGCGCCCAGAACGACGTTCTGCGCCGCGGTGAAGATATCGATGAGCTTGAAGTGCTGATGCACCATGCCGATCTTGAGGCGGAAGGCGTCCTGCGGGGAGGAGATGACCGCCTCCTGCCCGTCGACGAAGATACGCCCCTCGTCGGGATAGTAGATACCCGAGATCATGTTCATGAGCGTCGTCTTGCCGCTGCCGTTCTCGCCGAGCAGCGCCAGGATCTCGCCCTTTTCGAGCGTGAGGCTGATATCCTTGTTCGCAGCGACCGAGCCGAAATATTTGCTGACGTGTTTGAGTTCCAGAGCGGGTTCTGCCACCGTGTCACCTCGTAAAAATACTCACAAAACAACAAGCGGCGGAGAGTTCTTCTTCGCCGTCTTGTCTTTTCCGTTTGTCGTTTGTCAATCCGCGTTGAGTTCCGTGATGCCGTCGATGCGCAGATCGAAGTAGGGCGCGGAGCGGTACTTGGATTCCATGAACACGCCGTTTTCAATGACCTGCGTATCCTTCTCGTATCCTTCGTCCGTGTCGACGTCCGCCATGTACTCGGTGATATGCTCGCCGTTCACGGTGAACTTGGAGCAGTCAAAGACGTGGAGCGTTCCCGCCATGAGCTGCGCCTTGACCTCTTCGATCTTCTCCGCCGTGCCCTCTGCGGCAGCCGCGCCGACCTCGGTGAGGGCGACCGCGCCGTTTGCGAGCGTACCCGTCCAGTCGGCGGCGATCTCTTCGCCGTTCATCACGCAGTCGATCATATACTCAAAGTAAGGGACCCAGTTGATGCGCGAGGAGATGATGTAGGTATTGGGGCAGGCGTTTGCCGTGCTGCCGTTATAGGAGACGTTGGGAACGTCCTTCACTTCGCAGGCAGAGGGAGCACCCATGGAGTCCGCGTGCTGGGAGATGAGCGCCGCGCCGCGCGACATGAGGTTGTTTGCGCTCTCGCGCTCGGCAGCCTCGTCAAACCAGCTGCTCGTATAGGTGACTTCCATCGAGACACTGATGTCCGTCTCCTCTTCCACAACGGACTGTGCGCCGAGGAAGAAGGACGTGTAGCCCGAAACGACTTCCGCATAGGGATAGGCGCCGACATAGCCGATCTTGATGTTGCCGTCCGCGTCGTAGTTGGCTGCTTCGAGCTCGCCCGCCTCGTGCATCTCCACAAGCTTCATTCCCGCGGCGACGCCTGCAAGGTATCTGCCCTCGTAGATGTGCGCAAAGGCATTGTGATGGTTGGCAACGCCCTCCGTGTGCGCCATCGTACCCGTCGCGTGGCAGAACTGCACTTCGGGGAACTCCTTGGCAGCCGCAAGGATGAAAGGCTCATGCCCGAAGGAATCGGCAAAGACGACGTCGCAGCGCCCCGCAAGATCCACCGCCTTGTCGTAGCAGTCGTTCTCTTCGGGAACGTTCGTGTAGATGATGAGGTGGTCGTCATCGATCCCCTTGTTGGCGCAGGCTTCGCGGATCGCGTCCAGGAAGTTCTTGTCGTAGGTCGAGTTATCGTCATGCAGGGCGATAAAACCGACGGTGATCTCGTCGTCCGCAGGCGTGCAGCCCGCAAGCGCAGCGACGCCCGCAACGGTCATCGCCGCCGCAAGCCCCATTGCCATCCACTTCTTCTTCATAGTTTCCTCCTTTTGCAATTGCTTGCAATCAAAATTTTTTCAACAAAAAAACCGCGCACTACCCCTGTACGCGGAAGCTGACGCTCTCATCCGTCATCGAATCGATGATGGCGAGAGACTCAACGCGGATCCCCTCGGCGCGGAGCTTGTCCCCTGCGCCCTGGAACCCCTTTTCAATGGCGATCGCGCACCCGACGAGCGTGGCGCCCGCCTCTTCGATGATGCGCATGAGCCCCTGTACGGCGTTGCCGTTGGCGAGGAAATCGTCCACGATGAGGACGCGGTCCTCGCTGCCGAGATACTCCTTGGCGACCGCGATCTCGTACGTCTCCTTATGCGTATAGGAATAGACGGACGCGGTGTACACTTCCTTGGGCATATTGGCGCTCTTATGCTTTTTGGCAAAGACGGACGGAACGTGCAGCGCGATCCCCGCCGCGACGGCAAGGGCGATCCCCGACGCCTCGACGGTGAGCACGCGCGTCACCCCTTCGTTCCCGAAAAGGCGCGCGACCTCTTTCCCGATCTCCATGATGAAGTCGGAATCCATCTGTTGATTGAGGAAACTCCCCACTTTGAGCACATTGCCGGGTAAGACCGTGCCTTCCCGCAAGATCTTTTCTTCAAGCGCCTTCATTCGCGATACCCACAAAAAGTATGCTATCACTATATCACATTCGACAAAACAAGTCAAATAAATTGCCCGCGCGTGTAAATTTTCTTTTACAAAAACATCACGCGGCGCGCACACGCCCGCCGCGCACACGCCCGCCGCGCACGGCATAAAAAAAGCACCGCCGCGAGGGCGATGCCTTTTTGTTGTTATTCCGTCTGCCCGGAGCGGTCCTCCGGCTCCGCAGGTTCTTCAGGCTCCGCGGGTTCTTCGGGTTCTGCGGGCTCTGCGGGTTTTTCGGGCGCCGCAGGTTCTTCGGGCTCTGCGGGTTCTTCGGGCGCCGCGGGTTCTTCGGGCTCCGCAGGCTCTGCCGCGTCTGCCGCCGCTGCCTCCGCTGCTTCCTCCGTCCCCTTCTTTTTAAGAAGGAACACGAGAAGGATGGCGACGAGGAGGATGACGACGACAGCGCCGAGGATCCAGCAGACCGTCACTTCCGCGGGCGAAAAGACCGCAAGGAACATGGGCAGCGCCGCGACCGAAGCCGCCTTTGTGCCGCCCGCACCGCCGTCCCCGCCGTCGCCGTCCCGCTTTTTGCGGCGGACGATGCCGACGATGAGGATGACGAGCTCGATTGCCGCGATGACCGCAAGCAGGATGATGAGCCACAGGAGCGAGAGCACTTCCTCTTCGATGAGCCAGGTGAACGTCACGGCGTCCGTCGTGCCGTCCGACCAGCAGTAGTTGGCGGGATCGCGGAGCGTGACGTACACGGTGTACGTCCCCGCATCCAGCCTGATGTTGCCCTCGATCTCCATCGTTTCGTCATCGAAGCCCTCGGGCACATACTCGAGCAGACCGCCGTCCGCAATGAAGGCATCCTTGTCTGCCGCGGGCTTTTCAATGGCGAGTTTTGCGATCGTCCACGTCAGGGTAGCGGTTTCGCTGCCGTCCTCCCAGACATAGTTGCCGCTCGTGAGCGCGATCTTCACCGTGTAGACGCCCGCATTGACCTCGCTGAGGACGGTCTTTCCGTCCACGACCGCGACTGCGCCTTCCGCGACCGCCATCATGAGCGGATCGTAGCCGACGATCGCGTTCGTGAGCGATCCGCCGCTGTAGACGGACGAGCCCGTCTCGAGCGAAGGCAGCGCCACAGGGCGAGGAAGGATGCGGAACGCGACCGCCTCGGAGACGGCGCCGCCGTAGTTGCCCGCCGCCTCGACGTACGCTCTCACATAGTAGCTTCCCGCGTCCTCGGGAACGACGGACGAATACTCGCCGTCCTTCTCCGCCGAATACTTGTAGACGATAAAGTCGTTTCCGTACAGCGCCTGCGCGCCCGAAGGCACATTGGGTTCGTCGCCGTACATCCAGTCTTCGATGACGGGAGACTTGATAAAGGCGTTCTCCGCAGACGTGATGCGGAAGGTGACGGAGGCGACCGCCGCATTGGCATTGTCCCAACGGTAGTTCGCCGTATCCTTTAAGGTGAGGGTGACGGTGTAGCTGCCGACGTCCACCCAGTCGTCGCCCTGTTCGACCGTGTAGAGATCGGTCTCCGTGAGGTTGGACTGCTGCGGCTTGCCCGTGTAGGGCTTGGAGCCGGGCGAAGGCACGCGGACCATCTGCCGCTCGATGACGAACGCCGCGCTCGTCGTGCCGATCAGGCGATAGCTGTCGGTCGTGAGCGTTGCCGTCACGATATAGGTACCCGCCTTCGTGGGAACTGCCGTGGAGTTATAGGACGTGCCGTCGTTCGCGGTGCCCGTGTAGGTGAGGATCACGCCGACTTCGTCGTCCTCGTACGCGCCGTGGAGCGTCGCCGTCGCAGGCGTAATGGTGCCGCCGTACACGCCGCCGCCCGCAGCGATCGTGACCGTGAGGTCGACGGAGCGAACAAAGAGCGTACCCGTCCTGTAATCGATCTCGTAGTTTTCCGCTTCCAGACCGCTTGCCCTGACCGTGTAGGAGCCTGCGGCGGAACCCGCGGTGTACCCGACGACCGTGAAGGTGAGGCTGCCCGTGAGCACGCTCTCGTCCTCGCCGCCGACAAAGCCGGCGTACGTCACGCCGAACGCGGAAGGCGCGTCTTCCCCGTAGTCGATGGTCGCCGTTCCGACGCGGACGACGAGCTGCGCCTTGCGGATGACGACGGTGAGTTCCACGAACGCATCGGCATGGTTGACGGCGCTGAGCTTGCAGTAGACGGTGTATGTCCCCGCGTCCGTGAACGCGATCTGCTCGGTGCTCCAGACGGTGTCCTCGTCGTTGGTGAGCGCGTACTGCCAGGTGACCGCGCTGCCGTCCACCGCCGCGGCGCTGCCTGCCGTGCGGGCGTTGTGTTCTTCCGCATCGTAAGTGCCGGTATAGCCCTTGACGCCCGAAAGCGCGATCTCGGCGGGAAGGATGGTAAACGTGAAGTAACCTTCCGCCGCGTTCCAGCTGTCCGTTGCCGCGACGGATGCGCGCAGCACATAGCTGCCGACGTCCGAAGGCATCGCGTCCGTCCAGTCGAGCGCCGAATAGTCGCCCGCAAAGTCTACGGGCAGGACCGCGTAGGCAAACACGGGTTCGCCGAACGCAGCCGTTGCGGAAGGCGTCTCGGGATCGCGCGCGCCGAAGTACGTCCATTCGTCGTCAAAGACGATCTCCTCGATCGCGTTCTCCGCCGCCGTGACCGTCCAGGTAAGTTCGATGACGTCGTCCTCGCCCTGCCAGACGTAATTGAGGTCGGTGAGCGTGACGGTGACGGTGTAGACGCCGCCCGCCGTCGCATAGACGACGCCGTTTTCCGCACGCGCGCCCTCGGTGACGGAGACTTCCATCTTCGCGCCGTCGAAGTCCGCGATGACGTTGGAGAGCTCGTCGCCCGTGTACGTCGTCTCGCTGACCGTGAGCGAGGGAAGCGGAAGCTGCGCGCGCCTCACGGTGAAGGCGAACGCCTCGGACTGCGCGCCCTTCCAGTTGCGGTCCCCCGTGACGACGGCGATCAGCCAGTAGTCGCCTGCGGCAAGATCGGTCATGTCGCCCCAGGTAAACCATTCGGTGACTGCGGACGTGTCGTCGCCCGTCCTGACGGCGTACTCGTAGACGACGTCGCCGAAGTCCGCGGCTGCGTCTGCGGGCGCGTTGACGGTATCGTCGTATTCGCCGTACGTCCAAGGCGTGACGACGGGCTGCTCCGTGAACTTGTTCGCCGCCTGTTCGATGGTAAAGCCGACCGTAACGGTATCGCCCTCGGCGCCCTTCCACTTGTAGTTGGGGTCGATGATGGTGAGTTCCACGTCATAGGTGTTGACGTTGATCCAGCCGCCGCCCTGTTTGACGGAATAGATGTCGTTCGTCGCAAGATCTGCGGTGAGCGGCTTGCCCGTATACGGCTTGCTCTGCGCGGCGGGGATCTCCACCTCGGCGCGCCCGATCGTAAACACCGCGCTCGTGGGGTCAAGGCTGTAATTGCCCGCATCGGCGCCCGCAAGCGTCGCCGTTACGATATAGGTCCCCGCATCCGTCGGCACATCCGTGGAATTGTAGGACGCGCTGTCCGTATAGGTGAGCGTGATGGTGACCGTGTCGCCGCTGACGATGTCGCCCGCCGCAAACGCCGCCTCGGCAGGCGTGACCGTGCCGCTATAGACGCCGCCGTTCGGGGTGATGGTGACCGTGACGGGCTTCGCCGTGATGGTGTAAGCGCCGTTCTTAAAGACGATCTCGTAGTTGCCGATGCCCTCGGGCGAGCCGACGATGCTGCCCTCGACGGGATAGCTGCCGACGTCGCTCGTCGCGTCCGCCGTCGTCGAGAGTGCGATATAGTCCCCGTACGCCGCTGCAAACGCCTCGTCGTCCGCAGACCATGTCACTTCGTCCGCCGAGACCTCGCTGCCGTAGACGGAGGATGCGCTGCCGATGGTGACGTTGACCGTCTTTTTCCTGACGATGAGCGTGCCCTTGACGATATCGAAGTCGTAGTTTTTCGCTTCGATCCCCGAAACGGTGACATCGTACTCGCCCGCCGCGCCGCTGTACCCTTCGGCGGTGAACACGGGCGTACCCGTAATGACGGTCTGCGTCTCGCCGAGGACAAAGCCGCGGTATTCGATCGAATAGCTTTCGGGCGCTTGTTCGCCGTAGACGATCTCGGCGCTGCCGATGACGACGCCGAGCGTCGCCTTATCGATCCTGACCCGGAAGGAGCTGGTCGCATCCGCATGGTTCTTTGCGCTGACCTTGTACCAAACGGTGTATTCCCCCGCGTCCTTCAACGCGATCTGCGCCGTCTGCCAATCGTTCTGCCCGTCGAGGCGGTACTGCCAGGTGACCGCGCTTCCGTCCACCGTCTCGGCGGTACCCGCCGTGCGGGCGTTGTGCTGCCTGCCGTCGTAGGTGCCGGCATAGCCCGCGACACCCGAAACGGCGATCTCGGCGGCTTCGATCGTGAACTGCTTATACGCGACCGCGCCGTTGTAGTTGTTCGTCTTTGCGACGGTGGCGCGGACGACGTACCTGCCCGCATCCGTCGGGAAGCCGCCCGTCCAGCCCGTCACCGCGCTGTAATCTTCACCCGTGAAGCCTTCGGGCAGGAGCGCGTACGCATACACCGCCGTGCCGTACGTTGCCGAAGCCTGCGGAAGCGTCGACGGCGTGTCGCCGTACGTCCAGCTGTTGCCCCCCTCGGCATCGGGAATGGCGACGGTGTTGTCCGCTGCCGCGCGTACCGTCCAGGTGAGGACGACAGCTTCGGCAGTACCGTCTTCCCAGACGAAGTTGTCGCTCGTCAGGGCGATCGTGACCGTGTACTCGCCCGCGTTGCTCGTCTGCACGCATACGGTGAACCCGCCTTCCGTCGACGTCGCGATCGTCGCGGTCGAGGAAACGGTCATCGTGCCGGAGACATAGCCGTTGACGTTGTTGGTAAGAGGCGTGCCGTTGTAGACGTCCACGTTATAGGTGCTTTCCGCCGTATCGAGCGCAGGAAGCGCGACCCCCAGCGGCGAAATGGTGAACTCGGCATACGCAAACGCCGTGCCATACCCGCTTGCAACATTGCCGGGATAGTACGCGCGCACCCAATAGCTGCCCGCGTCGGAAGGAAGGGTCTTGGAATAGACCGCGCCCGCGGGCGACCCCGCTTCCGTCCGTACGGCATACGAGAAGATGATATCCGACGTATCGCCGTAGGTAAGTTGGAGGATGTTGTCCAGACCTGTGCCGTTCGTCCACGCTGCGGGCGTTCCGTACGTCCAGCCGAGATCGGCTTCTTCCAGGAAGGAAAGCTCGTTGAGTTCCGCGGAGACCTCGAAGCCGATCGTCGTCTCGTTCCCCTCGTCAAACGTATAGTTGTTAAAATCTTTGATGGTGATGACGACCGTATACGTTCCTGCCACGCCGTTTACGGTGATCGTGTAATCGTTGGTGCTGACTGCCTGCTGCAAGATCTGCGCCCCGTTACCGACCGCCACCTGCGTGCCGACCGAAAGGACGGTGTCGATCGGGTCTTCGTAGCCATCGAGGCCGTAAAACAGCAGCCGGTTCTTGTGCTCGGTTATGTCCTGATCGACCTGGATCGCAGTCTTCTCCCAATCGGCATCCAGCAGGCGCTTTGCGATGTCGTACCCGAACTCGTCCGAATACGTCTCGCCTTTCGCAAAGATATAATTGTCGTCGGTGATCTCGACCTTTGCGAAGTATACGCCCGCATTGACGGGCTCCGTCGTCACCCATTCGTCTGCGCTGCCGCCGAGGAAGGCGCCGTTGTTGCACGTTCCCCTGTACCAGACTTCATGCGCAACGCTGTCCGTGTCGTACTTGTTTGTAAATTCGACGATCGCGGCGATCGGATCGCCGTAGCAGTACTGCTCGCTGCCCGGCGTCACGCTGACCGTGACGACGCGCTTTTCGACCGTGAGCGTGCCTTTCTCGAACACGATGGTATAGTTGGAGGAAGTGAGCCCGCTCGCCGAGATCGTGTATTTGCTGCCTGCCGCGTCGCCCTGCGCATACGCCGCGTTGCCGTCCTTGCTCGCCGTCGTATAGACGATCGTACCCTTGAGGTCGGAGAATGTGGAGCCGTTCTCGTTCCCTTCGTTATTGACAAAGCCGCTGTATTTGACGGTAAACAGCGCATCGGCGTCGAGCGCGTCGCCGTAGGTGATGGAAGCATCCTGCACGGTAACGGTGAGCGTCGCCCGCCCGATCGTGAGTTTGCCCCAGGTGTTGCCGCCTTCCTGCGAGCCGTTGCCCGCGAACGTCACGGCATAGTTGCCGTTTTCATACGTCGCCGTGATGTCGTGTGTGCCCGCGTTCACGCCCGTTGTCGCAAGCGTGACGTGGAGATCGGCTTTGTCGTCGCCCCCGTAGAGGTCATCGACCGTGAATTCGCCCTGCGTAAGCGCCGCCGTGACGCCCGTGTACGTCGTGGTCTGATCAAGGATGGTGACCGTGACCGCGCGCTGTTCGACCGTGAGCGTCGCCGCTCCCACAATGATATTGTAGTTGCCCGAGGAGAGGCTCTCCGTCGTCACCTCGTACACGGAGCCCGCCGCCGCGCCCGGCGCGTAGGCATTGCCGCCGCTGTCGCGGGTCAGATAGACGATGGCGTCATAGCCTTCCAGCAAGCGCTCGTCCTCGCCGTCCGCAAAGCCGCTGTACGAAACGGAGAATGCGACCGAACCGATCGCGTCGCCATAGACGATCGCGCCTTCACTGCCGCCGTCCACAAGGACGGTAACGGTGAGATCCCGCCTTTCGATCGCGAACTCACGCGCGGCGTCCGCCATCGCATAGTTGGGATCGGTGACACGGACGGTGACCTTGTAGCTGCCGACGCCGACGGGCGCCGTGGACGAAGCCGCATAGTCCGTGCCGTCCACGCCCTCGTAGGTCACCGTGTAGCCGTTCCATTCCTCGTCGACGATCGCCGCAGCGCCCTCCTTGGTGAAGGTGAGCTTGACGGGATGCTCCTGCGCGTCGTAGGTGAGATCCGGATCCGGCGTGATCGTGACGCCGATCGCACGCGCAATGATCTCGAAGGAGATCCCCGACGAACCTGCGGTGAAGTTGGGGTTATCCGACGTGAACTGCACGCGGTAGTACCCGGCGTCGACGGGGGCATATTCCTGCCCTTCCCCGAGCTCCTCAAACTTGCTAAGGTCGGCAAGATCGGGGTTCCAATCTTCCGCCGCTCCTGTGTAGACATAGTACACGGGCGTAAGCTGCGCCGCTTCCCCGCCCTGCGTGGTCGCGGAATACTGCTTTGCCGCGCCGTCATACTCAAGAGACCCTGGTGCGGTGATATTGATGGAGACCGTCGTCACGCCGATCGTGTAGCTGCCGACTTCGCCCTCGTAGACGGTTTCGCCGTCGGAAGTGATGGTCTGCGTGCCGCCGTTTCCCTCAAACCCGATCTCGTAATTTTTGGCGTAATCATTGAGAACGGGGTAGATATAGTACGTCCCGACGGGAGACGTGTTCGTTGCCGTGGTGCGAAGTTCGAAGGGAACCTCGCTGTTGTAGAATGTCTCCTCGATGCAGCTCCATGTCAGGTCACCGAGTTCGGCAAGATAGTCGCTGCCCGCGTCGTTGATCCGCACGGTGACGGCGCGCTTGTTGACAGTGAGGTAGCCATCGACCGCGGTCACCGTATAGTTTTTGGCTTCGCCCAAGAACTTCGTATAGATCACATAGGAGTTTTCGCCCGCGGCGTTGCCCGTGAAATAGCTTGTCTCAATGGTGTCGACCGAAAGCCCGGTTTTAAGGAGGGTGTCAAAGTTCTCGCCGTTTGCATAGGCGCCTTGCGTGGCGCGCGCCACATACGAGCTGTGCTCGTCGCCCTTGAAGTCTTCGGCGGCGCCGTAGCCGTAGGTGACCTCGCCATAGATGGCGATGGAGATGGCGATCTTTTCGATCTTGACCGTGACGAAGTCGATCACGTCTTTATGGTTGTCGGCGCTGACTTTGTACCAGACGGTGTATTCCCCCGCGTCCGTAAACGTCGGCATCGACGTCCAGCCTTCCGCATCCGCAGCGGGCTGCGAGTCGCTGACGATGAACGTCCAGTCGGCATCCTTTCCGTCCGCTGTCGCAGCGGTATACCCATCGACGAGGGCGTTGTGCGCCGCGGCGTCGTACGTTCCCGCATAGCCCTCTGCGCCGTCGACGGTAATGTCCGCCTTTTTGATCGTGTACTTATGCGTGAAGGTATCGCCGAGTTCGTAGTTGTCGCCCCAATCGCCGATAGTTGCCGTGAAGGTGTATTCTCCCGCGGCGATGAAGTCGGCGGAACTGCCGTCCTTTGCAATACTCTCGCCGAGGTCGAGCGTGCCGTCATCATTGACGCCCGTTGCCGAAGCGAACGCGCCGCCATTTCCCTCATACAGATCTGCGCCCGTGTAAACGAGATCATACGCCGCCCAGTCGACCGACGTGATCGTGTACTTGTCGACGACGAGTTTTTGTTCGGGCGTGTAGTCCCGATCGGTCTCGCCCTTGGTGAAGGTATAGTTCGGGTTGTCGATCGTCAGCGTGATGGTATAGCTGCCCGCAGGGGAAGCCGCGTCAGCCCAGACGTCGCTTGCGTCCACGCCCTCGTAGGTGACTTCGCCTTTGAGGATATCCTGCGCCTCGCCGTTGACGAGACCTTTAACGCTCCACGCCGTCCCCTTCGCGCTGCCGTAAGTGCCGCCGTCGTAGGTGAACGCAGGCGTCAGGAGGGCGGGCATGATGGTGAAGGCGTCTTCAAAGGTCTTGCGCTCATTGCCCGCGTCGCCCGTCCAGCCCGTAACGGTAAAGTTGGGGTTGGTGAAAGTGAGCGTGACCGCGTAGCTGCCCGCGTCCCTATTTTCCGCGATCTCGAAGACGATCGCATCGTCGAGGTCGGCGTCGAAGGTGTCGCCCGTAGTAACGATGTAAGAATCGTTCAGACCGCCCGTGAACACCTCGGAAGCGTCATACGCCGTGCCGCGGTAGGGTTCACTCTTTTTGACGACGTCGATCCCGATCTCAGCCGGTTTGATCGTGTACTCGTGCGTGAAGGTCAAGGTCGTACTGAGTACATAATTATATGCCTGCTCGGTGGTCAGTTTCGCCTCAAACAGATAGGTGCCGACATCTTGGAACCTCACCTCGACGCCGTTTTGCGTGATCTTCTCGTCGAGCATGAGCGAATCTTCGTCATAGAGGCTGACGCCTTTCGTCGTTGCGAAGCGCTTATCATATTTCTGATACAAATCGGCATTGCAGTAGGTCAGGTCATGACCTCCCCACCAACTCACACTGCCGGTCATATAGCGCTCAATCGTAAATTCCTTCTTCTGCGACATCGCGCCGCCTGCGAGCTGATAGTTCTTGTTGCCGATGGTCGCCGTGACGGTGTATTTGCCCGCTTCGAACTTACCCGTAAAGTCTCTTCCGCTGTTGAGCGTGGCCGCATACGAGAAGGAGAGTTCCGCATCTTCATCTTCGATCGTATCTTTCGTAAAATCGATCTGAATCTGATCGTCGCCGAGGAAGGAACCGTAGACGGTTTTCTGCGGCTCGATCGTAAAGGCGATCGTATAGGGCGTGATCGTGAAATCCTGCGAAAGCCCGCTTGCGCCCGTGAGCGTGTAGTTGGCGTTGGTAATTTCGACGATCGCAACGGTGTAGCTGCCGACGTCGACCGCCTTGCCGCCCGTGAGCTCGCTGTCCTTCTTCGTCACCTGATAGGTGATGCCGAGACCGTCGATCGTATCCTCCTCATACTGCGCGTTGAACGACGCCGCTTCGGGCTGATAGGACGTACCCTGCCCGCCGTACTCCGCCGTGCTGCCGTCCCACTTCACTGCGAGCGCGCGCGGTCTGATCGTGAAGGAAGCGTCCGTAACGTTCAGGATGAAGTTGTCCGTGTGGATGGAAACGCCGTCCGCCCATTGCGCCGTGACGGTGTAGCTTCCCGCGTTGCGGGGCTTGCCTGCGACGAGCTGCGCGCCCGTGGTGCTTTTATAGACGAGCTGCAGCGAGCCTGCCGTGACCTTCTCGTAGGTAAAGCCGCCGCCGTCGGTCGCGTTGTCCTTGATGTCGGCATCTGCGATGGCAGCTTCCTGCCATTCGCCGTACATCGCGCCATTGCCGTGTACGGTGACGCCGATCGTGCGCGCCTCGATGGTGAAGGAAACGGGATCGGATGTCGTGCCGGAGTAAGCGTCTGTCTGCGCAACGCTTGCGACGACATAATATTCGCCGACATTCGTTGGCATTCCGTTCAACTCGTCGCGCCCGCCCTCATCGTAGGCATCTTTTTCATAATAGAGGTAGGTGACCTCACCGGGGTCGGAAACAGGCGCGCCGCTCGCGTCGGTGATCGTGGTATTCAGTTTGATCGCACCGTTGCCGCCATAAGTCCAACTGCTTTCGCTGAGAGAGACCTCCGCCTTGACCTGCGCCTTCGTGATCTCATACACGACCGTAACGGTCACACCGTTTGCGGAGAGCGTATCCTCAAACGTATCGTCCTTATACAGCCCGGTCCACGCATAGTTTTCGGGATGGGTAAGCTCGATCGTGACCGTATATTGGGCAACCGCATTGCCCGAAGGGCTGCGCGTGACAATCGTGTAGAGTTTGGGATTCTCCTCGATCTTAAGATGGCTGTCCGCCGAGTTCGTGAAGGGAATACGGCGGTCGCCGTCAGTCAGATCGCCTTCGATATCCGGTTCCGAGACGATCTCCGAAACGCTGATCTGTGCCTTGGTAATGGTGAAATCGCTTTCACACTGTTCTGCGTTCAGATAATAGTTGCCTTCGCTGATGGAGAGCGCGACATGATAACTGCCCGCATTGACCGCGCTGTCGCCCGTAAGTTCGCTGTCCTCCTTCGCCGTCACCTCATAGGTGATGGTGTAGTTGGCGCTGTCGCCTTCCGGCATCCAGCCGCTGACAGTATATTCGGGAACAAACGCCGCCTCATCATATGCCGCGGAGAGCTCGTCCCATTGGACGGTCAGTTCTGCCTGTTTGATGACAAAGTCCTCGAACACAACGGGGTTGCGATCGTCGCCGTCCGACCACTTATAGTTATCGGAAGCAAGGCTGACCGTGACGGTGTATGTACCGGCATTTGTCTGCACGTTCCCGTCGATCATCATCGTGCTTTCGCCGAAAGGCTTCGGGTCGTAGCCTTTGGGCATATAGGTTTGCTCGCCGCCGTTATAAGTGAAGTCGACGTTCGCCATTGCCGTGGGCTTGTCGACCGCATAGGGCGTGATCGTGAAGTCCTTTGAAAGATCGGCTGCGTCTTTGAGCGTGTAGTTGTCGTTGGTAATTGCGTCGATCGCAACGGTGTAGCCGCCGACGTCGATCGCCATGCCGTCTGAGAGCGCGCTGTCCGCCTGCGCCGTCACCTGATAGGCGATGCCGACGGTGTCCTGCACGCCGTTCTGCGAGGCGAGGTTTACGATCGTCGCTTCGGGGTTCCACGCATCCCCGTCATATACATGGGTCAGCGTCCCCCACTGCACTTCGATCACGCGCGGGCTGATCGTAAATTCACACGTTACATCTTCGGGCAGCGTGTAGTTGTCCGCGCCCGTGCCCTCGATCCGCACGACTTCGGCGGTGTAACCGGTACCCGCATTCGTCCGCTCGCCCGAGACCGTCAGAGAGATGCCGTCGCGGGCATAGGCGTTCGCCGCCGTTGCCGTGGGCTTGTGCGCCCCGCCGTCGTAAATGAACGACGTGTCCGACCAGCCGATCGTAAGTTCGAGCGGCGTGATCGTGAAGGAGAGTTCTTTCTCTGCCGCCGTCGAAGCGTCGGGGTTCGTATCGTCCGCCCACTTGTGGTTGTCGCTGTCCGTAAGGGTCAGCGTGACGGGGTATGTAGCCGCATCCACCCAATCGCCGCCTTGTTCGACGGAGTACAGGTCATTTTGCGCAATGTCGGCGGTCTGCGCCGCGCCGTTGTAAGTCTTGGAGCCGATCGTGGGAACATCGACTGCCTTCTTGGCGATCGTCCATGTAAACGGCTTATCATCGGTCGTCCCGTCCGACCACACGAGGTTGGCGGTATCGCCGAGGGAGGCGGTGACGGTGTACTTCCCCGCATTGGTCGCCTTCAGTTCACCGCTCGCAAGATCGGCGGACGCGCCGTCCGAGATCGTAAGCGTGACGCGCGTCTCGATCGAAAGCCCGGCGGAAGGCGCCCAGCCCGCAAGCGAGGCCGTCTGCGTGCTGCCGCTGTATGTATAGCCGGGATCGGTGAAGGAAGGCGCGGAGATCTTCAGTTTGGCGATCGAGTAGGTGATCGTCAGGGTGTTGCCGCTGACCGCGTAACCTTCGCCGTCGATGTCCTCGCTCCAGGTCGCCTCGTCCGCGTCCTCGATCGTAAACGTCGCGGTGTATTCGCCCGCATCGGTGCCGCCCGCATTCGTGACGGCGAGATAGCTCGCATCGTTCTCCCCCGCGTAGGTCACGGCGGGAGCCTGACTTGCGCCCGTATAAGTGAGCGCGGAAAGCGTCGGCGCACCCAGCACGCGCTGCCCGATCGTGAACGTGGCGAGCTCTTTGTCCTCCACCGCCGTGAAGTTGCCGCTCGCCGCGACGCTGACGGTGAGCGTGTAAGTCCCCGTCTCGTTGGGAAGGTTGGGTTCCGTCCCCGAGCCGCTCGTCGGGCCGCCGCCCGTCTTGCTGTAAGTGTAGGTGACGTCGCCGCCGCCGTAGTTATTCAAAAGGGTAAAGGAGACGTCGTCGTCGCGGTTCCAATGAAGCTCGCCTTCCTGATAGGCGCTCTCGCTCCATTTGAGCTCGATCGGCGGCTCCACGGGATAGATCTCATATTCGACCGTGACCTCGCGGAGATCTTCGTTATTCTCATCATTACGGAAGAAGTACGCCTGCGCCGACTCTTTCAGCGCCACGGTCACGGTATAGGTGCCTGCGTCCGTGACGGTAATGGAACCGTTGGAAGCATTATACGTCGGCGCCGTCCCGGAAAATCCTTCCTGCGCGGAGACGCCCGTGATCTCCATGATGGCGGGATCATAATAACTGTTCAGTCCGATCGTCTGCTTTGTCCCCGTGACGATATTGTCCGAAACGGAATATTGATAATCGCTGCCCTCTGCGGAGAAGTTGGGGGCAGTCACGGCGACGCGGCTGACTTGAAGATCGGCATAACATTCTACCGATGTTCCGTTTTCAGTATAAGTGATCTTGACCCTGCCGCTTCCGTCTTCATAAATGTAGCCCGTAGCGTCGGGATCGACTTCCCAGCCGCCCTCCTCGGTCTTGCGCATATATTCAACGCGATATGCACCGAAGGACAGCGTAACCGTACCGCCCGAATATACGACCGTCACAGTCAAATCGCCTGCCTTACAAGGCGCAAGCGCATTGACGGAACTTCCTACCGCAAACATGGAAACGGGCGTAGCCGGGTTGACGCCGGTGACCGTACAAGGGCAGGTGATATTGGTCACGCTGCCGCCCTCTTGATACGCGACCGTAACTTCTACGTCGTACGGAGCATTCACATTCGGCGTCTTGGGCGCAAGGTTCCCCTGGATCGTATATTCGCTTTGAGAAAGGGTGTCTTCCGTCCCATCCCACCCGATCGCCTTCACGGTGAAATAACTCGGGATCGTGACAACGGGCGTATACGAATAGAGCGTCGCGCCGCCGTTGTATGTAGCAGAAATCGACCTTACCGCATCCTTCTGCGCGGTAAAGCCTGTAATATGAAACGGCTCGGACTGCACGTCGCCCCCCGAAACGACGACGGTAAATTCGTTCGTTTCGTTGGAACCTTCCGCAAAGTTCGCCTCCAATTCAAATTGCGACGCCCCGAGTTCGCCCAGCGACGTCCCGTCGGCATCAAACGCCTCAACGGTAAGCGCATTCTTGAGCTGCGCGTACGAGGTGTTTTCGTCGATCTCGTAACCGGGATCGAGTTTCAACCCGACCTTGACGGACTCGATCGCACTTGTGTCCTCCACGTCCGCGGAAGCCGGGACGGGCTCCGTGCAGACCCACGCAAATACCGCCGCTGCGATCATCGCCAGCAGCAGGAAAAAGCGCGTCCATGTTCTGACCTTTGTTCTCATACCGTTTCCCTCCGATATCCCATATGCGCACATCTGCACGCATATGCGGCACCCCTTGGAAGATGCCGTGTTCCCATGCGGTCTCCCGCACTTGCTGCCTTTGCCCGCGGAGCCGCAGCCCCGCCCGTTATGACGGCTCTATTATAGGATAGACGCCGCACGCCGTGCCTTTGACATTTTGTCCTTTCCTGCAAGATCGCGTCGAGTTTCGCCCGCGACGGCATTTTGTTAAATTTCCTAACAATATTGGGAAGAGGATAAAATTGCCCATTAGACATATCTATTATAGCACCCCCCCCGTTTTGTCAATACTTTGAGGAAAAAAAGTTTGCCTTTTTGATAAATTTTTCATGAAAGCGTTAAAAAAAATGTACGCATTGTGTCTATTTCTGACAGTTTATTGGCATTTTTCCTGAAAAACCCAAAATTCCATTGGCATTTTCTGTAATTTTTGATAAAATCAAACATCTCTACCCACAGTAGAGACAAAAAATGTCACTTGCGCCGCGGCGGGGCGCGTTTTCGCGAGCGCCCCGCCGCGGCGCAAAAAAAAGCAGCCGCGCGCAGCGGCTGCCGATGACGTTATCATTTATGGTTCCGCACGCCCCAATGGCGGCTGCGCGCGGTCGGCGGGCAGTTCAAACACGGCGAGCGTCTCCACCCACTTGGTCTGCGGGAACATATCGAAGGGCTCGACCGAGCGCAGAACGTAGCCATCCTGCGTACCCGTCTTGACGAGCGCGCCGTCCCGCTCCGCAAGCGCCCCTGTCAGAAGCCCCGCGTCCCTTGCGAACGTGGCGGGATCGCAGGAGATCATCACGATCTTTTTGGGACGTTCCCGCAGCAGCAGCGCAATGACCTCGCGCGCGACACCCGCGCGGGGCGGATCGAGCACGACGAGCGCGGAGGGCTCCTTGGCGAGCACGCCCGCCAGCTCGTCCTCCACCCTGCCGCAGAGCGCGGTCATCTTCCCCGAAAGCCCGTTGCGCCCGGCGAGCGCCGCGGCGCAGGCGGAGGCTTCGGGAACGACTTCGATGCCGTACGCCCTTTTGCACTTTTTTGCAAACTTCGCCGTGAGCAGCCCGCCGCCCGCGTAGCAGTCGATGACCGTATCCCCTTCGTCCGCGCAGGAGAGGGCGCGCTCGTAGAGCTTGGTCCGCACGTTCTCGTTGACCTGCACAAAGGTGCGCGGCCCCGCCTCGTAAGAGATACCGCCCTCCGAGCATTCATAGATGCCCTTCCCCTTCAGCAGGGTAAACGTTTCGCCGAAGATGACGTTGCTCTTTTTATCGTTGTAGTTGAGATAGAAGCTGAACTCGCGGAAGATCTCGCCCAGACGGAACAGGAGATAGTCGATGCCGTTGAGGACGGGCACGGTGACGACGAGCGTGATGATGAACTTGCCGCGCAGTTCGCGCACGACGATATGGCGGATCTGCCCCTCGCCCGTCTCCTCGTCGTAGCCGTCCAGCCCGCACTTCTCCATAAAGTTGTAGACCGCCGCAATGAGCTTGTCCGCCCACTCGGGGTGCAGCGGGCAGCCGTCGATCGGCACGATCCTGTGCGAACGTTCGGCAAAAAAGCCGATCACATTCCTGCCGTCCCTGCGCCCGACGGGAAGCTGCAGCTTGTTGCGGTAGCCATACTCCTTCTCGCTGCGCTCGCACGCGGCGACGGGGACGCCGATTCCCGCGATCTTCTTTAAGGCGTCGCGCACGAGCCCCGTCTTGAAGCGGAGCTGCGCGCGGTATTTGACGTGCTGGAGCTGACAGCCGCCGCAGCGCCCGAACACGGGGCAGGCGGGACGCACGCGCTCCTCGGCGGGCGTCAGAAGTTCTTCGATCTTCGCATAGGCGATATTGCCCTTGCATTTGAGGATCCTGACCGAGGCGCGCTCGCCGGGCAGAAAGCGCGGCACAAAGAAAGTGACGCCGTCCGCACGGGCGATCCCCTCGCCCTGCGTTCCCAGCGCTTCGCAAGTCACGGTGATGATGTCGTTCTTTTCCATGCGCGTTCCCCCCTTTTTGTCTTGCGCGCGGACGCCCCGCGGCGCGGCGTTACTGCCCGATGCGGCGCATCACGCCGTCCGCCGCCCGCTGGCAGAGAAAGATCATATAGTCGTATACGGCAAAAAAGAGCGTGCCGCCGACAAATAAAATGAGATAAAAGTGCTGCGCGACGAAGTCGTGCCACGTCATTTCGGAAAGCCCCAGAAACTCGCCGAGGACGACCCACGCGAGCCAGAGCGAGAGGTCGAACCACACCGCTTTCAGACAAAACCAGAGCAGATGCAAAGGCTTCTTTTTGGTGTATTCCCTCTGCAGCCAGTTGACGAGCGGATGCAGCCCGAAAAACGCCGCAAAGGGCAGCAGCTGCATGAGCCCGACTGCAAAGCCCGTGAACAAAAACGAGAGGACGACCGCCCCCGCATACGCGAGCAGATACCCGCGCACCATGCGCTTGGTGAGCGGGATCATGAAGGCAAAGACGGCGATCATATAGCCCGCAGCAAGCAGGAAGTCGACGTACGAGCCGAGCGTGAGCGCGACGGCTGCGACGGCGCAGGCGATCGCGGCGAGCGCGATCTCTCGGGAACGGGAGCGTTTCATCGGTCAATGGCAGTTGCAGCAGAGGTTGAAAAGGCAGTTGACGCAAAGGCAGGTGTAGCAGAAGGAAAAGCACTGCGTACACCAGCTCCCGCCCATCTGCTCGTCGCCCGGCACGGGGCCGGGATCGGGATTTGTGTTGGGCGCGCCGCCCGTCTCCCCCTTGTACTCCGCGCGTTTGGAGAGCTTTTCATACGCCTCGCGGTACTTGGGCTGCGAAGGGTCCATCTGCATGGCGATCTCGAGCTGCTTCTTGCTCTCGTTCATCCAATGCTTCCTGTAAAAGACGACCGACTGCAGGTAGTGCCACTCGGCGCTGCGCTCGTTGAAGTCGTCAAGGAGCTGCTGCGCCCTGTTGATGTCGCCCGCGCGGATGGCGTCGCCGACCGCTTCGATGGAAGACGCGCCGCTCGTGTTCTTTTCCCGCTCGCGGCGGGATTCCATGATCTCCGAATAGGCGGCGTCCAGCTTGCCGAGCATCCGCGCGGCTTCATTGCCCGCCTCGCCGTCCTTCCACTTCTCCTCGTTATAGAAGGCTTTGAGACGCTCGTAGCTCGCCTTGATCTCTTCGTCGGTGGCGCTTTCCTCCACCTGTAAAATGCGGTAACTTTCCTGATCCATATCCTGTTTCCTTTGCCCGCACCGAGGTCATCTCGCGTCGATGCGGATCTCTTTGCGGGGCTCGCCCCGCATGACGCGCTGCGTCTCCAGAGGGATGCCGCGCAGAATGACGTTGTCCGTAAGATCGCGGTTGAAGTAAAACTTCACGCCCGCGAGCCCTTCGCGCATCTCGAAAAAGAGCGTGTCGAACAGGAACGCGAGTTCCTGCCCCTTCTCCCTGACGAGCGCCTCCCGCGTCGGCTGCCCGTACGCGAGCACGAAGGGATTGTAGCCGCCCTTCTTCATGTCCTTGTCGTAGTCGTCGAGCGCGTCGATGAGGTACACCCACTTGCCGACGGCATAGAAGAGCTGTTCCGCCGCCTGCGAATTTTTGTCCCGCAGGAAGTGCGGGGCGAGCGCGCGCAGGAGCGCCGCCGTGGGCTCCGCCGCCTCGTCGGGCGAAGGGGAACGCTTGCTCTCCACCGCCGCCTGCGCGCCGACGTAGTCCTTTACGAGCGCCGCGAGCCGCGGATACTGCGCCCCGGCGCGCTTTGCGCCCGCCCTGAACCACGCGCGCTCCGCCCTTCCGCCGTTCCCGTCGGCGACGTCGTCGGAGAACTTCGCATAGGTGAGCAGCGTGTTGAGGGCGCCCAGCTCGCGGGTGAGCTCGTCCGCTTCGGCGATGGGGCGCTTTCTGACGGCGTGCTCGAAACAGTTCTGCCGCGTGATCGTGACGCCCTGCCCCGTCATGTTGTGCAGCAGCGCCGATAAAAAGGTCACGTCATAGGTGAGACCCAGCCGCGCGCGCTGCCCGCAAGCCGCGGCGATGCCCTTGCAAAGCCCGCAGTACATCGCCTTATAGAGCAGGAAATCTTTTACCTGCAGGTTGGGCAGATCGTAGCGAACATATCCGAACACCGCTCACTCTCCCCGGTAGAAGCCGACCTTCCTGTACACCTTGAGGAGCGTCCTGCGCGCCGTATGCGCCGCCGCCTGCGCCCCGCGGGAGAGGATGTCCGAAAGGTACGCCTTGTCCGCGAGCAGACGCTTCTGTTCCGCCTGGATGGGCGCGAGAACGTCCGCGACCGTCTCTCCGACGGCGAGCTTGAAGTCCCCGTAGCCCTTGCCCGCGAACTCCTTTTCCGCCTCGGCGACCGTGCAGCCGCGGAAGGCGGCATAGATGTTGAGCAGGTTGGTGACGCCCGGCTTTTGCTCGGAGGCGACGATCGCATTGTCGCTGTCCGTGACGGCGCGCCTGAATTTGCGGATGACGGTATCCCTGTCATCCGAGAGATAGACGGAGGCGTTGGGGTTTTCGTCCGACTTGCTCATCTTGTGCAGGGGATCCTGCAAAGAGGCGATCTTCGCGCCCTCCTTGACGATATAGCCCTCGGGCAGGCGGAAGGTCTCGCCGTAGCGGTTGTTGAAGCGGACGGCGATATCGCGCGCGATCTCGAGGTGCTGGCGCTGGTCGATGCCGACGGGAACGACGTCCGTCTGATAGAGAAGGATGTCCGCCGCCATCAGCACGGGATATGCCATCAGACCCATGTTGACGTTTTCGGCGTGCTTTGCCGCCTTGTCCTTGAACTGCGTCATGCGTTCCATCTCGCCGACATAGGTCATGGTATTGAGCACCCACGCGAGTTCCGCGTGCGCGGGGACGTTGGACTGCACATACAGCGTGCAGCGCGCGGGATCGACGCCGCAGGCGATATACAGCGCCGCAAGTTCCAGCGTATGACGGCGCAGCTCCGCGGGGACCTGCCGCACCGTGATGGCGTGCAGGTCTGCGATCGCATAAAAACAGGTGAACTGCCCCTGCAGCGCGACCCAGTTGCGGATGGCGCCCACATAGTTGCCGATAGTCAGGTTGCCGCTCGGCTGGACCGCCGAATATAACACTTTGCTCTGCGCTTCTTCCATATCCTCTGCTCTTCCATACCAAATTTTACAATGTTCTTTTTACGATTATACCACATTCCGCCGCAAATTGCAATGGGGGAAGGGGCGGCAGAATGAAAAATTGTTGTGAAGAATGTGCGCAGACCGCTCACAAAACGCTTGCTTTTCGCAGTATATGCGCCCCCCTTGCCATCTGCGGGAAACTACAGATGCGCCCCGCGGCACATCTGCCGCGGGGCGCGCCCTTTTGCAGGGCAAAACATATGCGCGGCGGCACAGATGTGCCGCCGCGCCTCTCTTATCCGATAAATTTGAGCACTTCGTCGAACATCTTGGCGGGCGCAGCCGTCTCCTTGAAGCGGACGGGCTTGTAGCGGATGTCCTTGAGCTGCTCCGGCACCTTCATCGCCGTCAGAAGATTGATGCGCTTGATGCCCTTGAAGCTGTCCTTGACGTCGTTGCCCGTGAGCGCATAGAGAACGTCCTGCGGGAACTTGTAGGGGCTCGCCGTGGAGACGACGACCATCGGGTTCGTCTCGGCGTTGACGTCCTTGGAGAGGAGCTCCTCATACCGCTGGGCGACGCACATCGCCACGCCCGTGTGGGTGTCCATGGGATAGCCGTACGACTCGAAGAACTCGTACATACAGTCCACCGTGTCGCCCTCGTTCGCATAGCCCGCGAAAAACTCCTCGCGGTACTTTTTGAGTTCCTCGGCGCGGACGGTGTACTTGCCCGTTGCCGCGAGCGACGCCATGCGCTCCTTGGTGAGCGCCGCGTCCCTGCCCGAAAGCTCGAAGATGAGGCGCTCCAGGTTGGACGAGACGAGGATGTCCATCGAGGGGGACATCGTCTTGTAAAAGCTGCGCTTGGCGTCGTACACGCCCTTCTCCCAGAAGTCGGTCAGGACGTTGTTCTTGTTGGACGCGCAGACGAGCCTGCCGACGGGAAGTCCCATGCGCTTGGCGTAATAGGCGGCAAGGATGTTGCCGAAGTTGCCCGTCGGGACGGTGAAGTCCACCTTGTCCCCCATCTTGATCTGGTCGGAGGAGACGAGGTCGCAGTACGCCGAGAAATAGTAGGCGATCTGCGGCGCGAGTCGCCCGAAGTTGATGGAATTTGCCGACGAGAGGCGGTATCCCTTTTCAAGCAGCGCCTTTGCGCACGCCTCCGAGCCGAAGATCTTCTTGACGCCCGTCTGGCAGTCGTCAAAGTTGCCCTTGACCGCCACGACGTTGACGTTGCCGCCCTCCTGCGTACACATCTGCAGCTTCTGCATCTTGGAGACGCCGTCGTCGGGATAGAACACCATCACCTTGATGCCGGGCGCGTCCCTGAAGCCCTCAAGCGCCGCCTTGCCCGTGTCGCCGCTCGTCGCGACGAGGATGAGGATCTCCTCCTTGATGCCGCAAAGGTCGCACCCCTTGCGCAGAAGGTAGGGCAGGACGGTGAGCGCCATATCCTTGAAGGCGCAGGTGGGACCGTGGAAGAGTTCGAGCATATACATCCCGTTCTCCACGCGCACGAGGGGCGCGGCGTCCCCTTCGTCAAACTGCGCGTACGCCTTTTTGAGGGCGGCGAGCAGTTCGTCCTTGTCGTATTCGTCCAGATATTTATGAAGAACGAGCGCGGCGCGTTCGGGATAGTCCATCCCGAGCATCGCCTCCATCTCCTCGCCGCTCACGGCGGGGAAGCGTTCGGGAACGAACAGACCGCCGTCCGAGGCGATGCCCTTGACGATCGCCTGCGCGCCCGTGACCCGCTCTTCCCCTCTCGTACTGATAAATTGCATAGTCATTCCTTTGCCGCCCCGCGGCAGCCGTTTAATTCAAACCGTCCCTTCTGAGAGGGACGGCGTGCGTTCTTGTTTAACTTAAAGGTACTTCTTTGCGAAGTCGGGAAGTTCCTCTTCCGCGCAGCTGCAAGTGATGTACAGGGTGAGCGAACGCATCTCCGAGACCTTTTCCATCATATAGAAGAACTGCGCCATATCCTTGATCGCCTTGCCGGCGATACGGGCAATGCCGTCCACATAGATGAACTCGTTGTCGTAGCTGCCCGCGATCACGCCCTTGATGAACCCGCACAGCGCGTCCTCACCCGCAACGGAGTAATCGCTCGTGTCGATAAAGCGGACTTCGCGCCTGAGATCGTACATATACCGCTTGGTATCGGTGATAAAGACGAGGTTGCCCTTTGCCGTCTCGACCGCCTGATTCGCCGTATCGATGATGCGCTTCGTCTTGCCGCTTCCCTTGGGGCCGCAGATAACCTTAATCATGTCTATCCTCCTGACTCGCCCGCAGGCGAACATATTTCTTATGCTTCTATCATACCAAGTTTTCGCGGACTTTTCAAGAGATTTTGAAAAATTCCCCGAAAAAATTTACGAAAGTTCGTTGAAAAAGGCGTCGATGCGGTCGAGACCCTCCGTCATGTCCTCCATCGAGAGCGAATAGGAGAGGCGGACGCAGTCCTCCGCGCCGAAGGGACCGCCCGGAACGACGGCGACTTTCTTCGCGTCGAGCAGGGCTGCGGCGAAATCGGCGGCGTTTTCGATCTTCCTGCCCGCATGGCTCTTTCCGAACGCGGAAGAGACGACGAGCATGATATAAAACGCGCCCTCGGGAACGATGCAGTACGTCCCCTTCATCCTGCCGATGCGCGCGAGCGCCGCTTCCCTGCGCTCCGCGAAGCGGGAGATCATCTCGCGGATGCACGCCTCGTCCGAACGGAGCGCCGCGATGGCGGCGTACTGCGCGACGGAGCAGGCGTTGCTCGTGGCGTGGCTCTGGAAGGAGTCGATCGCCTTGGCGATCTCCTTGGGCGCGGCGAGATAGCCGATGCGCCAGCCCGTCATGGAATAGGTCTTGGAGACGCCGTTGACGGTGATCGTGTGCTCGTACATCGCCTGCGACACCTTCGCCATCGAGAAGGGCTTGACGTCCGTGTAGACGAGGCGCTCGTAGATCTCGTCCGAAAGAACGTAGACGCCGTGCTTTTCGAGGACGGCGGCGAGCGCGCGCACCTCCTCTTCCGAATAGACCGCGCCCGTCGGGTTGCCGGGCGAATTGAAGATCATCAGCTTGGTCTTGGGCGTGATGGCTGCTTCGAGCTGTTCGGGCGTGATCTTGAACTTGTTTTCCTTCTTCCCTTCGACAAAGACGGGGACGCCGCCGCACGTCTTGACGACCTCGGGATAGGTGAGCCAATAGGGCGCGGGGATAATGACCTCGTCCCCCTCGTCGACGAGCGCGTAGCAGACGTTGAAAATGGAATGCTTGGCGCCGTTGGAGACGATGACCTGCGAAGGCTCGTAGACGAGCCCGTTGTCACGCGCGAACTTCTCGCAGATCGCCTTTCTGAGTTCGGGGATGCCCGAAGAAGGCGTATACTTGGTCTTTCCCGTGCGCAGCGCCTCGATGCCCGCCTCCACGATGTGCGCGGGGGTGGGGAAATCGGGTTCGCCGACGCCGAAGTTGACGACGTATTCGCCCTCCGCCTTCATTGCCTTTGCCTTGGCGCTGATGGCGAGCGTCTGCGAAGGAGAGATGGTACGGATCCTTTTTGCCAGAATTTCCATATGAGTACCTCGAAAAAAAGTTTATAGCGGTCGTTGTTTCAATTTTCCTCCGCCGCGGCGGCGAGACGGCGCTCCGTCTCGGCGCGGGCAAGGGCGTCGATCATCTCGTCCAGCCCGCCCGCGAGGAAGTTCTCCATGCCGTGCAGGCTCAGCCCGATGCGGTGATCGGTGATGCGGTCCTGCGGGAAGTTGTAGGTGCGGATGCGCTCGCTGCGGTCGCCCGTGCCGACGAGGCTCTTCCGGTCGGCGGCTTCCCTGCTCGCCGCGCGCGAAGTATAGAGATCGTACAGCCTGCTCCTGAGCACGCGGTACGCCTTTTCCTTGTTTTTGAGCTGGCTGCGCTCGTCCTGACAGGTGACGACGATGCCCGTCGGAAAGTGCGTCAGGCGGATGGCGGTCTCCGTCTTGTTGACCTTCTGCCCGCCCGCGCCGGACGAGCGGAACAGATCGACGCGCACGTCCTTTTCGTCGATGGTGACGTCCACGTCCTCCGCTTCGGGAAGGACGGCGACGGTGACGGTGGACGTATGGATGCGCCCCTGCGATTCCGTCTCCGGCACGCGCTGGACGCGGTGGACGCCGCTCTCGAACTTGAGGCGGGAGTAGGCGCCCTTCCCGTCGATGTTGACGACGGCTTCCTTGACGCCGCCCAACTCCGTCATGCTCAGATCGACCGTCTCCCTGCGGAAGCGGTGCTTCTCGCAGTAGTTCTGATACATCCTGTACAGCTCGTAGGCAAAGAGCGCCGCCTCCTCGCCGCCCGCGCCCGCGCGGATCTCAAGGGTGCAGCCCCTCTCGTCGTTGCGGTCCTTGGGCAGCAGCAGCGTCTTCAGCGCAAGCGCCGCTTCCTCCAGTTTGGCGCGGCAGTCCTGCGCCTCCGAAAGCAGCAGTTCGCGCATCTCGCCCGTCTCCTTCTCCGCTTCCGCGAGAGCGGCGTTCATCTCCTCCTCCGTCCTGCGGTAGCCGCGGTAGACGGCGACGAGTTCCTCCGTTTCCGCGCGCTCGCGCGAGAGTTTTTTGAACATCTCCATGTCGGCGAGCGTCTCGGGGCGGGACAGAAGTTCGCCCAGCTCGTCGTAACGCGCCGCGATGGCGTCGAGTTTTGCAAACATATCAAAAACCGATCTTGACGATGCGCTCCACGTCCGCGTCGTCGCGCACGATCATCGCAAAGTCGCAGCGGGCGGTCTCGCTGAAGATGCGCACGATCTCCTGCGCCTGCCCTTCGCCGCATTCGAGGATGCAAAGCCCGCCGCGCGCGATATAGCGGCGGATGCGCTCCGCGATGCGGCGGTAGTAGTCCAGCCCGTCCTCGCCGCCGTCGAGGGCGATGCGAGGCTCGAAGTCGCGCACCTCCTTGTCGAGCGAGGCGATCTCGCCGCTCTTCACATAGGGAGGGTTGCAGAGGATGAGGTCGAACCTGCCGCGCACGCCGTCGAAGAGGTCCGCCTTGACGAAGCTGACGTTCGCCTTGTTGAGGCGGGCGTTCTCACGCGCGACGTCGAGGGCGTCCTCGGAGATGTCCGCGCCGACGACGGTGACCGTCTTGCTCTTCGCCGCCTCGCAGGCGACGGCGACGGCGATGGCGCCGCTGCCCGTGCAAAGATCGAGCACGCTGTCCCCGTCCTTCAGGACGGCGACCGCCTGACGGACGAGAAGTTCTGTCTCGGGGCGGGGGATGAGCACGCGCTCGTCCACCTTGATGGGATAGCCGCAGAAGTCGGTGTCGCCGTAGATGTACCAGAGGGGACGCCCCGTGAGGCGCTCCTCGAACTTTTCGACGATGCCCTTGCACTCCCTGCGCGAGACGATGCGCTCCTGCGAGAGCGCGCTGCGGGGGATGCCGAGGTCGAGGCTGACGATCCATTCGGCGTCCGAGCCGTCGATGCCGTGCTTTTCAAAGCGGGACTTCATCGTGGAGAGCAGCTTGGAGAGTTTGGTCTCGGTCACGAAGCTGCGCTCGGGGGAATCGGGATTGTCCTCCATCTCCTTCGCCTTCCGGAAGGCGGCGATCGCGCATTCGATCATCGCGTCGTCCGGTTCACGCGTCGTGAGCATCTGCAAAAGATATCCGGGCGCTTTCAGCGGCAGCACCAGGACGCTGTCCGTCTTGGAGAGAAGGCGCAGCACCTCGTACGAGATCGCCGCGACGACGGGCAGCAGGGCGAGCTTGACGAGGAAGGAGATGAGCTGGTCGAGCCAGCCGATCCGCGTGAGCCCGATAAAGGAGAGCGCCCAGTTGGCGAGCGCAAATACGAGGATGGAGACGACCATCACGAGGAAGATGAAGGTCGTGCCGCACCTGTCGTGCAGGCGGGACGCCTTTTTCACGTTCTCCACCGTGAGTTCGTCGCCGTATTCATAGCAGTTGATGGTCTTATGCTCCGCGCCGTGGTAGCAGTAAGTCTCCCGCAGCGACTTAAAAAGGAGCGTAAAGAGGATATAGCAGAAAAAGATGACGAGGCGGAAGCCGCCGTCGATGAGATTGTACCAGATGCTCCCCTTTCCGCCGATGGCGGGCGTCGCCCCGTCGATGAGGGAGGTGAGGTAGTTGGGCAGGAAGAAGAAGAGCGCGAGCGCGATCGCCACGCCGAGCACGGTGGAAATGACGGATAAGATCTCCCCGACGGAGACCTTCAGATGCTCCGTCATCCACTTGCTCAGATTGGAGGGCTCCTCCTCGTCGGTGATGGCGACGTCCGAGCTGCGCATGAGCGCACTCATCCCGAGAACGAGGGAGGAGACAAAGCTCACGACGCCGCGCAAAAAGGGCAGGCGCTTCCATTTCGCCTGCTGTTCGGGCGGGGTGATGCGGACTGCCTCCGTCTGCATCTCGCCCGTGTCGTCGCGTACGACGGTCGCCATGCCGCACTTGCTGCGCATCATGACGCCCTGGATGACCGCCTGTCCGCCGATGTGGGTCCGCTGTTTCTTCTTTCTCATCTCGCCTGCCCGGGAGGGCGCCGCGGCGCTCTCCCGCGCGCCGCCGGAATGCGGGCGCGCAAAAACTTTTTTATAGCAAAACAGCCCCCTGCCGCGGAGCTGTTATGCCGTTCAGATGCCGTATCTTTTCTTGAACTTATCGACGCGGCCGCCGGTATCGACGAGCTTCTGCCTGCCCGTGAAGAAGGGATGGCACTTGCTGCAAATATCGACCTTCATGACGTCCACATCCTTGGTGGTGCCGGTCTTGAACGTCTCGCCGCACGCGCAGACGACGGTCACCTCGTGATAATTGGGATGAATGTCGGGCTTCATTGTCAGTTCACCTCGCTTATATTTGGAAAATACGTCTGCTATTATAGCCTTTTTCGCACTGTTCGTCAACTGATTTTCCACGCCCGCCGCGTTTTTTTATGCGTTCGGCAAAAGAAACTTTCCCCGCGCGGCGCCCTCCCGCAGTTGTTTTTTTGCGCGAAAAAAGCGGGAAAATCCCCCCGTTTTGCACGAAAACGCCCCGTTTTCGCACGTTTGCGGGAATTCCGCGCGAAACACTTGCAAATTTGCCGCGGCTGCGGTATAATAAGATGAGAGGATATGCGCGCCGCGCAGTGCGCGCATCCCCATACCGGGACGGACAAAGTTTTCGGGAGGTAGAGCGATATGAACGAATGGAAACTCGTTGCCGCGGGCGACTTGCAGCGTACGGAGACGGAGAACCCCCCGCGCGAGGAGGGAAAGGTGCGCGTGCGCGTCACCAAAGTCCTCGTCAACGGGACGGACAGCGCCATCTTCGGCGGCGCGCTCAAAGTGCGCTTCCCCATCGTCCCCGGGCGGTACGCCGTGGGCATCGTGGCGGAGGACGCCCCCCATCTTCCCAAGGGGACGCGCCTTCTTCTGCACGCGGTCATCGACGCGCCCGACACGGGTACGAGTCCCAAAGATTTCACCGAGGACGACTTCCTGCTGTGCGGCAGGACGACGGACGGGTATCTCCGCGAGCTCATCTCCGTCCCGCCCGAACGCTTCACCGTGCTCCCCGATCAGCTCCACGACGAACACGCGCTGCTCATGCACCACGTCGCGCTCGCCAAGGCGGCGATCGACAGGCTGGGCGCCGTGAAAGGGCAGCACATCGCCGTCATCGGCGCCAATCTTTTGGGCATCCTTCTCTGCCAGCTCCTCATCTATCAGCAGGCGGCGCCCATCCTCATCGACGTGCGCCCCGAGCGGCTGGAATTTGCGCGGACGTGCGGCATCTACTACGCCATCACGGCGGACGGAGACCTCCTGTCCAAAGTCGCCTCCATCACGGGCGGCAGGCTCGTGAGCGGCGCGGTGCATATCACGACGGCGCTCCGCAACGACGTGAACGACGCCTTCGCGCTGTGCGCGCAGCACGCCAACGTCGTCCTGTGCGGCTTCGGCGACGGCATCTCCCTCGACGCCGCCATCCCCTTCCGCAAGCAGCTCGGCTTCTGCTGCGTCTCCCACCGTTCGGACAATCTGGAGGCAGCCATCAACCTCGCCGTGCGCGGCGCGGTGGACGTCTCCGCCTTCCGCTTCCGCACCGTCAAGGCGGAGGACGCGGCGGGCGTACTGGAAATGTACCGCACGGCGACGGACAGGAACCTGGGCGAGATCAACGTCGTCTCCCTCTTCTGACCGCAGGAATGTGACGCAAAAAACGGGGAACGTATGATAAAATTTGTTGCATCCGACCTCGACGGGACGCTGCTCGACGACAAACGGGAGCTGCCCGGGGAAGTCTTTCCGCTGATCCGCAGGCTCACGGCGCTCGGCGTTCTGTTCGCACCCTCGAGCGGGAGACAGTACGCCAACCTCAAAAAACTGTTCGCGCCCGTCGAAAACGATGTGCTCTTCATCTGCGAGAACGGCGCGCTCGTCAAATTCCGCGGCAAGACGCTGCATCTTTCGCCCATCCGCGACAGGGACGCCCTGGACGCCGTGCGCGAAGTGCGGGCGCTGCCCCACCTCTATCCCCTGCTGTGCGGCGCGGACTGCGCCTATATCGAGGACACGGCGATGCCCTTCTTCAAATACGCGATGCTCTCCTACACCAACTGCAAGAAGGTGGAAAGGCTCGAGGACGTCATCGGAAAGGAGGACGTCTGCAAGATCGCCGTCTATGACGAGATCGCCGCGGCGGAGAACTGCATCAAGGTGCTGCCGCAGCGGCTGCCCAACCTGAGGACCATCCTCTCCGGCTTCGACTGGTGCGACATCTCCGCGCCCGAAGCGAACAAGGGAGAAGCGATCCGCTTTATCCGGAAGGCGTTCTCCTTTGAACGGGAGGAATGCGCCGCCTTCGGCGATCACATGAACGATTACGAGATGCTCACCGAGTGCGGGCGGGCGTATGTCCCCGAAAACGCCTATCCCCCCTTGAAAAAGCTCATCGGGCGCACCGTTCCCCCCAACACGGAGGGCGGCGTCCTTACCAAACTCAAAGAGATCATTGCGGAATTGGAGGCATGAAGTGAAATACGTCATCGCATCGGACATCCACGGCTCGGCATATTACTGCCGCCTTCTGAAGGAACGCTTCGCCGAGGAAGGGGCGCAGAAGCTCCTTCTCCTCGGCGATCTTTTATACCACGGCGCGCGCAACGCCCTGCCCAAGGACTATTCCACATTGGAGACCGCTGCCATCCTCAACTCCATGAAGGAGGACATCCTCTGCGTGCGCGGCAACTGCGATTCGGACGTGGACGCGATGGTGCTGGAATTTCCCGTCACTGCCGCTTACGCCATCCTTCCCGCCGCGGGCAGGACGTTCGTTTTGACGCACGGTCACAACGAATACGCCTGCCTCAAAGAGGGCGACGTGCTCGTCAACGGGCATTTCCACGTCCCCGCCTGCGAGCAGCGCGGAAAATATCTCTACGTCAACTGCGGCTCCGTCTCCATCCCCAAGGAAGGCTCCCCGCACTCCTATCTCGTGCTCGAGGACAACGTCCTCACATGGAAGGACGTCACGACGGGCGCGCCATACAAGACCTGTTCCCTGTAAGACAAAAAAAACGGTCCCGCTGCGGGACCGTTTTTTTGTTGTTTGACAGTTCGATCACAGCGGGATGATGCGAAGGATCCTGCCGCTGAGGATCATGAGAACGAGGTCCACGATCCAGATGATGTTCCAGCCGAGGATCAGGCGCAGGATCCCCGCGAGGATCTTGCCCTCTGAGAAACGCGTCAGAAATCCGAGGACCCACGACGTGACGGGAATGATCGCGAGAATGATGCTGAGCAGACGCCCGAGACCGAAATAATCGCCCTTGCTTGCCATTGTTTCCACACTCCTTTCCAAATAATTCGGACGCTACTATTGTATTCGATTTTACAAAGATTGTCAAGCCTTTCTTAAAAAATTTCTTTTGCCGCGGCGCGATCAAAGATCGAAGGCGACGGCGGTGAGGTCGTCCTCAAAGGTCCCGCAGAACTCACGGAGCGCCGCTTTCAGGCGCTCGATGAAACGCTCGGCGTTCTCGGAACGGGACAGCACCTCCTCCACGCGCTCCAAGCCGAACTGCTCGCCCGCGCCGTTCTTGCTCTCGGTGACGCCGTCGGTGATGAGCGCCAGGATGTCCCCGCTCCGATAGCCGATGACGCGGTCCTCGTAGACGAAATCGGGGATCCAGTTGGAGATGGGCGGCGAGTGCATGACGATCTCGTCGATGCCCAGCGCGCTCTTTAACAGCATGGGCGCATTATGCCCCGCGACGCTGTACACGATCTCGCTGCGGGTGCGGTCGATGCGGGCGGCGACGGCGGTGACATAGGAGCGCTCGTCGAGGTTGAGCTCCTGGAATTTGGCGTTGAGCCCGCGCAGCGCCTTTGCGGGCGAGGGCTCCGCGCGGTCCCAGCCCGCCTTGACGAACGCCGAGAGCATCCCCGCGGAGATGCCCTTGCCGGAGACGTCCGCCAGAAGCCCCATCGTCTCGCCGTTCACCTCGTAGACGTCGGGCAGGTCCCCGCCGATCTCGCGGCAGGGGATATACATGAAGGAATAGTGCGTCGCCGCGCCGTGTCCCGCGGGAGGGAGCAGCCGCTGCTGGATGTCCTGCGCGGAATACATCTCGCGCGCGATCTCCGTCTCGTAGGCGTCGTCCACGATGCCGAGATAAAACTTGCCGAGCGGAGAGACGCGGATCCGGAAGGAGAGGTCGCCCTCGCCCCCGCGCACGATGAGTTTGCGGAAGGCGCGCCCGCCGTTCTTCATGGCGTCCGCAAAGAGCGAACGGATGGCGCAGTAGGCGCAGCGCACGCCCTTACCGCACACTTCCTCCGAAGCGCAGCCCGTCGTCTCCTTGAGCGTCCCCTTGGACTTTGCGGCGCGGAAGCACTCGCGGAAGGCGCGGTTGGTGTAGCGCACCTTCATATTTTTATCCACGACGATCGCCGCCGTGGGGATATTGTCGAGCACGCCCCTGTAAAGGTTCATGCGCACCTCCCTGCGGCAGTCACCTGCCGCAATACATTTTGAGACCGCCCCGCACGATATGCGCGTGCAGCGTCTCCTGCCCGACGATTTCGCCGTCGTACTGCACATACCCGCCGCCCGTGAGCGTCGCTTCGGTGCAGGCGATATGGTGCGTGATGGGACGGGTGAGCAGCTTGCCGCGCATCAGGCGGACGAGCTCGGGCAGAAGTTTTGCAAAGGGCGGACACTCCACGACGACGAGTTCGAGCCTGCCGTCGTCATAGCGCGCGGGCGGACAGAGCGGGATGCCGCCGCCCAGCCGCGTCCCGTTGCAGAGCGCGGCGATGAGCGCCGTATATTCGCGGCTCTCGCCGTCGACCGTGACGCGCACCTTCTCGCCGCGGTAGGAAAGGAGCGAAGCGACGAGCGCGCGGAAGTACCTGCCCTTGCGCGAGCCGTACCGCATCCCCTCGCAGCGGCGCAGGATCTCCACGTCGATGCCCATGCCGACGATATTGAGGCTGCGCCGCTGCCCGCACTCGATATAATCGACGGGGCGGGGCTCGCCTTCGAGATAGAGTTCGAGCGCCTTTGCGCCCAAGGGGATGCCCGCCGCCGCGGCAAAGTCGTTGCCCGTCCCCGCGGGCAGGACGGCGAGCGTGCAGCGCGAGGGATCTTCCAGCCCGGAGAGCACCTCGTTGACGGTGCCGTCGCCGCCGATGACCATGAACTCCGTCCCGCCCGTCTGCGAAAGGCTGCGCGCGTATTTGATCGCCGCGCCCCGCTTGTCCGTATAAAAGACGCGGCAGGGAACGCCCGCGCTTTTGAGCGTTTCCTCCGCCTGCGCTGCAAGTTTTTCCGCGCGGCGCGCCGTCTTGTTGACGATGACGTTGAGCACCTTCCCTTCCTCCCCGATCGTTGCACGTTCCGACAAAAAAAGTCTGTATGAGCAATTATACAATATTTCCCGTCCGATTGCAATTTTTTTGCAATTCTGTTATACTGATTTCAGAAAATTTTTACGGAGGCTCCCCTTGCGCGGCATCTTACCCGAACAACTCATCCGTCTTGCCGAAGCGCTGCCCGCCCCCCTGTACGTCGTGGGCGGGAGCGTGCGCGACTTTCTGGCGGGGGCGCTGCGCAGGAGCGCCGACTGGGACATCTGTTCCCCCGCGGACGAAGAGACGCTCGCCGCCGCCGCGCGCGCGTGCGGGCTTGCGGTGCGCGCCGTCTATCCGCGCACGGGGACGGTCAAGCTCGAAGGCGAAACGGCGTTCGAATACACCCGCTTCCGCACGGACACCTATGTGCGCGGCATCCACACGCCCGCCGAGACGCGGTTCACCGACGACATCGCCCTCGACGCGCGCCGCAGAGATTTTTGCGCGAACGCTGTCTACTACGACGTCGCGGCGGGAACGTACGCCGACCCGCTCGGCGGTATCCCCGATATCCGCGCGCGCATCCTGCGCACCGTCGCGCCCGCCGCGAAGGTGTTCGGCGAGGACGGGCTGCGCCTGCTGCGGCTCGCGCGGATCGCGGCGCAGACGGGCTTTTCCCCCGACGGGGAATGCCTTGACGGCGCGCGGCGCAACCGCGCGCTCATCCGCGACATCGCGCCCGAGCGCGTCTTTGCGGAAATGCAGCTGCTGCTGCACGCGGACGAGACGGCGGCGGACGGTCCCTACCGCGGGCTGTGCATCCTGCGGGAAACGGGCGTCCTCGGGCAATTCCTGCCCGAACTCGCCGCGGGCGAGGGGATGGCGCAGCGGGCGGACTTCCACGATCACGACGTCCTCGAACACTCCTTCCGCTGCGTGCGCTATGCCCGCGCGGACATCCGCTGGGCGGCGCTCCTGCACGACGTGGGAAAGCCCGCCTGCATGAAAGAGGACGGCAGCTTCCACGATCATCCCGCGCGCGGCGCACGCCTCGCCGACGGCATCCTGACGCGGCTCAAAGCGCCCAGAAAGCTCACGGAGGAGACGGTGCGGCTCGTCCTGCTGCATATGCGCGACTTCGACTTGAAAATGCGGGAGACAAAGGTGCGGCGGGAGATCTGCGAATGCCGCGACCTCCTTCCCAAACTGCTCGCGCTCAAACAAGCGGACTTTTCCGCCTGCAAGGACGACCTCTCCCCCGCCCCGACGGTACAAAAATGGGAGAACGTCCTTGAAAAAATGCGCGCGGAGGGGGTCCCCTTCTCCGTCAGGGAACTCGCCGTGAACGGGGACGATCTGCTGCGCGCGGGGCTTGCGGGCGAAGAGATCGGCGCGGCGCTCCAAGCCCTTCTCGCCTACTGCGCGCAGGACGGGACGCGCAACCGCAGGGAGCATCTGCTCCGGCACCTGAAACACTGCCGAAAGGAGATAGTATGACCGAGATCTTACTGTACATCGCCGTCGCGCTGGGCGCGCTGTGCCTCATCCTGCTCCTCGTGCTGCTCGCAAAGACGCGCCGCACGGGGGACGCCGCCGTCATGCAGAAACTCGATAAGCTCGAGGACAAGACGGACGCCGTCGGCAAACTCGCCGACTACAACGCGCGCTCGCTGGAACGCACCGAGCGCATGACGGAGGCGCACCTCGCGGAGATCCGCAACCGCCTTACCGAGGACCTCAAATACGTCGTGGACGTCAACGCGAAAAATCTGGAGCGCATCCGTCTGACGGTGGACGAAAAACTCACGCGCTCCATCGACGGCAAGCTGAGCGATTCCTTCGCGCGCATCACCGAACGCCTTGAAAGAATGTACGAGAGCGTGGGCGAGATGAAGGGGCTCTCCTCTTCCGTCGCCGATATCCGCCGCGTCTTTACCAACGTCAAGCTGCGCGGCACCTGGGGCGAGGCGCAGCTCGACGCCCTGCTCGCGCAGATGCTCGCGCCCGAGCAGTACCTGCGCAGCGTCAGGCTCAATCCCCTCGACAATACGCTGGTCGACTTCGTCATCGTGCTGCCCGCCAAAGACGGCGCGGTGTACCTTCCCGTGGACAGCAAGTTCCCCGTGGAGGAATTCGAACGCCTCGCCGCCGCCTCCGAACGGGCAGACAAGGAGGGCGAGGAGCGCGCCCGCAAAAATCTGGAGCGCGCCGTCAAGGTGCAGGCAGATTCCATCGCGAAAAAATATCTGATGCCCCCCGTCACGACCGATTTCGGCGTGATGTACCTGCCCAGCGAGGCGCTGTATGCCGAGGTCATGCGCACCCCGGGGCTCGCCGACTGGCTGCGCGCGCGTCGCATCCTCGCCGCCGGTCCCACCAACTTCGGGGCGCTCCTCTCCACGCTGCAGACGGGCTTCCGTACGGCGGCGATCGAGCGGCGGTCGGGAGAACTGCGCGAGATGCTCGACTCCTTCCGCGCCGACTTTATCAAATTTGCCGAACTCCTTGAAAAGACGCGCAAAAAGCTGCAGGAGGCGCAGGACACGGTGGAGAGCGCCGAAAAGCGCACGGGGACCATCGGCAGAAAACTCGATTCCTTCCGCGGGCTCGGCGGCGCGCTGCCGCCGGGCGGAGAGGACGACTGAACTGCGCCGCGCGGCATCCTGCCGCGCGGCGCGTTTCTTTTTGCGGACGGGCGCGTTTTGCTTGCAATTTGCGCCCGACGCCGATATAATGGGGACTATGAAACTTGTAAAACTTGCGGAGGCGCCCGTCCTCCCCGTGACCTTTGACGACTATTCCCCCGCGCGCACCGTGCAGGGCTGCCGCGTGCGCTCCAAAGCGGGCGCCCTGCTCATCGAGAGCGGCGGCAGATTCAAGCGCTTTCCCGCAGGCAGCGAGCGCGTCTGCATCCTTGCGGGCAGCGGACACTTCAAATGGCAGCGCGGCGAACTTCCCTTTGCCGCAGGCGACGCCTTCCTCGCCGAAGGGCTGGAAGAGTACGACCTGTACGGCGAAGGCGTATTCTGGATCGCGGAGGACTGACGCCATGCAGCAGCCGTCGCATATCCGCAGCGCGCCCTCCTCTCTTCCCCTGCCCGAACAGCCCGCGTCCCCCGCGCGCCCGCCGCGGCGCGCGCCCCGCAGGGAGACCTTCCGCCGCCGCATCGTAAGTATGCTGCTCGCCTTCGCGCTCGGCGCCGCCGTCGCGCTGGGCGGCGCAGGCATCGCCGTCGCCGTCCTCTTCGCGCAGCCCGCGCGCAATACCCTGTCCCTTCTGGGCATCGACGCCGAGGCGATCCTCTCGGAGGAATACCTCGATCTGTCCCTTTCGGAGGCAGTCGACGCCATCGGCAGCGACCTTGCGGCGCTTTCGGATGCGGACGGCGTGACGCTCGGCGTGCTCGCGCGCTACTCCCCCGCCGTCGAAGAGATCGCGCAGGCGATGAGCGGACAGCTCCGCGAAATGGGCGTTTCCATGACGGCGGACGACCTGCTCGCCATCCCCCTCGGCGAAATGGGCAGCGCGCTGCGCGAGAGCATCCTCGACGCAGACCTCGGCACGGCGCTGGGGCTGAACGCCATGTCCGACGCCCTGCTGCTCGAACTCTGTTACGGCGAAGCGGGCGAGGACTACACCATCCTCGGCGGCCACATCGTGATGAACGCGGGCAAGCAGGCGGCGACGGTGGGCGACCTCGCCGCGGGCGCGACCGAACTTCTGAAAAAACTCAAAGTGGAGACCGCGTTCGGCGTGAGCGGCACGTCGAGCGAGATCCTGCGCTTCCTCGCCTACGGGCGGGAGGGAGAGCAGTATATCGTCACGGACGGCATGGTCGTCATGCGCACCGATCCCGTCACGGGAGAACGGTACGAAAAGCGTACGCTCGCCGATCTCGCCGACCCCGCGCTCTTTGACGGCGTGACCGTCGACTACGGCGCGGAGGCGCGCCTGCTTCCCCTGTCCTCGCTTGCGGACAAAGAGACGGGGCTGACCGCCGCCTGCGCCAACGTCCCCCTATGCGAACTTGCGGACGCGCTCGGAAGCGTCTGCCTGGACGACATTGCCGCGGCGCAGGACGCCGCGCCCGTCCTCGCCGCTCTTTCCGGCATCCCTCTCGCGGACGCGGACGGCGCGTTTGACGCGCTTCTCCTCTCCGAGGCGCTGCCCGCCGCGCAGGGATTTTCCGCGCTCGCCTGTCTCACGATGGACGAACTTCCCGAGGGCGCGGGCGGCGTTCCCCTCTCCTGCTATGTGCAAGACAGTTCCTCCCGCGTGCTGACGGCGCTCGGCGACGCGACCGCCGACACGCTCGGCGCGCGCCTCGCACAGCTGACCGTACGCGACGTTTTGCCCGAGGCGTACGCGGTGTTCGTCCCCTCCCGGAACGGCGGGATGACCTTTGACGAGACCGTCGCCGCATACGATCCCGCCGCCGACGTGCGCCGCCGCCCCGTCCCGCTCGAAGGGGAGTACTCGCTCGCCGAAAGGGACGGCAAGATATATGCGACGTGGACGGAGAACGGCGTCACGCACACCGAGCGCGCCGAGCTGCGCGCCTACGGCGTCTGGCACTATCTGCCCGGCGATGAGACGCCCCTTTGCGAACTTCCCGCCGCGCTCGGCGCGGTGCAGGACGCCCTTTCGGACGCGCCCCTCTGGGAGCTGCACCTCTACGGCGTCCTCGAGGACGACCCCTACGCCCCCTATGAAGGCGGCAACCTCAACCTGCTCACCCTGAACGAGACCGCCGCGCTCTGCAAGGCGCTGCTGCAAAATGCGGACGGGCGGTAAAAATCTTGCCGCACGGCAGAAAATTTGTTGACTTGCGCCCGAAAATATTGTAGAATAGAGCGTACGGACAAAACTGTCCGCATTTTACCTTGCATATCGGGAAGATATGCCGAATAAGACCGGGAGGTGAAAGAAAAATGCAGAAGTACGAGATGCTCATTCTTCTTCGCAGCGATCTGGAAGAAGAGGCGAGAGAGGCGGAACTCAAAAAGTACGCCGATATCGTCACCACGATGGGCGGCTCCGTGGATGCGCTGGACAAGTGGGGCGTGAAAAAGACGCAGTACCCCATCGCGTTCAAGACGGATGCTTTCTACGCGCTTATGACGTTCCATGCGGACGGCGCTGCGGTGAAGGAACTTGACCGCGTTGCCGGCATTTCCGACGTCGTCCTGCGCCGCATGATCACGAAAGTCGAGGAAAAGTAACATGACAAAGGTGTTGTTGATCGGAAATCTGACGCGCGATCCCGAACTCAGCGAGACTTCGGGCGGCGTTTCCGTGTGCCGCTTCGGCGTTGCCGTCAACCGCTACTCCGGGCAGGAGGAGCGCCAGACGGACTTCTATAACGTCACGGCATGGCGCAGACTGGGCGAGACCGTCGCGCGCTACACCAAAAAGGGTCACAAGATCGCCGTCTACGGCGACCTGCAGATCCGCCAGTACGAGGGCAACGACGGCGTGCGCCGCACGTCGGTCGACGTCGTCGCACAGGACGTGGAATTCCTCACGCCCAAGCAGCAGGGCGGCGACGATTTTTACGACGCGCCCGCCGCAAACACGCACAGCGCGGCGCCCAAGAAGAAGCCCGCGCTCCAGGCCTTTGACGACGACGGGGACATCCCCTTCTGAGAAGGCGACAAATCTTATAAGGAGAATGAGACATGGAAGAGAATACGGTCGTGACGGAAGCTCAGCCCGCACCCGCGCCCGAAGCGGCTCCCGCAGCGCCCGCTGCCCCCGCAGCGCGCGAGACCCGCGAGCGTCCCGCCAAGAAAAATTATAAGCGTCAGAATTATAAGAAGGTCTGCCTCTTCTGCCAGGAGAAGAGCACGATCGACTATAAGGAGACGAACAAGCTCCGCAAGTTCATCAGCGAGGGCGGCAAGATCCTGCCCCGCCGCATGACGGGAACGTGCGCAAAGCACCAGCGCGAGCTCGCCGTAGCCATCAAGCGCGCGCGCATCGCCGCGCTCCTGCCCTTCAA
>CALVUC010000003.1 GCA_944363395.1 uncultured Clostridia bacterium
ACGGCGGCGGGATCTATGGTTACAATAGCGTCCGGCTTACGCTGTCGGGCGAAGCCCTGATCTCGGAAAACAAAACGGAAGATAGCGGCGGCGGGATCGCGCTGATGGAAGGAAGCTCCGTCACCTTGGAAGGCGGCACTGTCGCGGACAATATTGCTAATCGCAGCGGCGGCGGTGTCTATATCCACACAGGGACTGTGACGATGAAAGGCGGCACGGTCTCGGGGAACGATTGCGGACAGGACGGCGGTGCGATCTATACGCATTCCGACGCCACGCTTCAACTGGGCGGCGCGCCCGTCATTGCGGGCAACACCTTTAACGGGGTGGAAAACAACTTCTTCCTGCGGATCGAGGCAAGGCTGCAATTTATCGCATCGCTGGAGGAGGGCGCAAAGATCGGCGTCAATCTTTATGATCACGATCTTGAAGAAGAGAGCAACACGACGGGCGTAATTACGCAGGGCTATTCCGCCGAGAACACTGCCGACCCGTCCCAATATTTCTTTGCAGATAACGCAAAATATGCGGTCGTATGGAACGAAGACGGCGAGGCGGAGATCGTCGTCAACAGCTATACCGTCATCTGTGTCGGTTTGGACGGCACGCGCACGGAACGCGAGTTCACCGTCGGCGAACCTCTGACGCTGGACGAAGTTCCCGCGGAGGAAGGGTATCTCGGCGGCTGGACGCAGGCATACGGCGGCGCTTCCATCGATTACGCGGGCGGACAGACCTTAGCCGAAGGGCTCGGTCAAGCGCCGGGCGACGTCATCACGCTCTACGCCGTACAGGCGCGCGATCTCGCGGGCGATGTGGACGGCATCCTCTCCGGTCTGGAGCAGGCGGCAGCGGCGCTCGGCAGCGGCGATCTCGCCGCGGGGATGGCTTCGTTCACGCAGCAGATCGGCGCGGCGCAGGAAGCCATCGACGCGCTCGAAGGCGACCGCGTCACGCAGGACAAGCTGGAAGCGGCGGTCGAAGCCGCGCAGGCGGCGTTGGAAGAGCAGATCGAAGCCGTGCAGGCAGAACTCGAGACCGCCGTCGGGCAGCTGCAGGCTTCCATCGCTTCGGGCGAAGCGGATGCCGCGGCGCTCGAAGAAGGGCTTGCGGCGCTCGAAGAAGCCCTTCGGGCGGCGGAAACGCTGCTCGGCGGCGATATTTCGGCGCTGGAAGAACAGCTCGGCGCACTCGAAGAGGCGTATGCTGCGGCGGACGACGCCGTGATGGACGCCGTCGAGGCGCTGCGCGCCGACAACGCGGCGATGACTACCGCGCTCTGGCTGGTCGGCGCAGCCGCGGTCGTCGCGCTCGCCGCGGGCGCGGCAGCGCTCGTCGTGGCGCTGACGGCAAGGAAACGCAGCTGACGGGCGCGTTCCCTTCGGATAGAAAAAACGCCGCATTTGCGGCGTTTTTTCATGACGATTTTTTGCAGACGCAAGCTTTTTTTCGCGGAGGCGGCTGGACTTTTCGCGCGCCATCCGTTATAATAGGGGAAAGAATATTCTCGGAGGAAAGGGATGAAACTCAGCGATCTGACCATTGAAGAAAAACTGCGCCTTCTGTGCGGCGTCGGGGCGTGGCACACGGCGGCGTTCGGCGATCTGCCCGCGGTCTCCATGTCGGACGGGCCCGTCGGCCTGCGCACGATGTACGAAGCAGGGGAGGGCGTCTGGGAGACGTACAAAGCCGTCGTCTATCCGTCGGTGCAGGTGCTCGCCAACACCTGGAGCGAGGACTGCGCGCGCCTGATGGGGGAGTGCCTCGGCTGCGACGCGGCGGACAGGCAGGTCGATCTGCTGCTCGCGCCCGGGGTCAACGTCAAGCGCCATCCCCTGAACGGGCGCAACTTTGAATATTTTTCGGAAGATCCCTTCCTTGCGGGGACGCTCGCCAAGGCGTATGTCGAGGGCGTGCAGTCGCAGGGCGTGGGGGCTTGCGTCAAGCACTTCTGCTGCAACAATATGGAGTTCGACCGCCTGCATCAGACGAGCGACGTCGACGAGCGCACGCTGCGCGAGATCTACTATAAGCCCTTCGAGATCGCCTGCGAGGCGCATCCCGTCACCGTGATGTGCAGCTATAACCGCATCAACGGGACGTACGGCTCGGAATACAAGAAGGGGTTTGACGTGCTGCGCCGCGAGTTCGGCTTTGACGGCGCGGTCATTTCCGATTGGGACGCCGTGCGCGACAGGACGGCTGCCGCCAAGGCGGGGCTGGACGTCGAAATGCCCTTCAACGAGCGCAACTATCAAAGGCTCGTCGAGGACTTCAAGGCGGGCGCGATCACCGAAGAGGAAGTGGACGCCTGTGCGGCGCGCGTCCTCGAATTGGAGGAACGTATGGTCAAAATGCGCGCCATGCGCTGCGGAAAGCACGACGAAGCCGCGCGCATCGAGGCGGCGAAGCGCATCCAGGCGGAGGGGACGGTCCTGCTCAAAAACGAGGGCGTGCTGCCCCTCGCCGCAGGAACGAAGACGGCGGTGTGCGGCTATTATGCCCGTCCGGACAACGTCAAGACGCTCGCGGGCGGCGGCTCGTCGCTTGCGGAGTGGCTCGATCCTGCATTCGATCTTCCGTCTCAGCTCGCGGCGCGCGGCGTGGAGAACGTCTATGAGCAGGGCTGCGCCATCGATACCGTCTGGTCGGTGCGCATGGATATGCGCCGCGCAAGGGAAAACGCGGCGGAGAGGGCGGTCAATATCGTCTGCGTCGGCACGGGCAGCGCCATCGAGTCCGAGGAGAAAGACCGCACTACCATGCGCCTTCCCCTCGTGCAGGAGCGGCTCATCCTCGAGACGGCAGAGGAGAACGAAAACACCGTCGTCGTGCTGTTCGCGGGCGCGGCGGTGGACATGAGCGCGTGGATCGACAAGGTCGCGGCGGTCGTCTATGCGGGGTTCGTCGGCATGGGGAGCGACGCGGTGCTCGCCGATCTTTTGACGGGCGCGCGCAATTTCAGCGGCAAGCTGAGCGAGACCTTCCCTTTCTCGCTCGGCGATCTTCCCGCCGCCGAGACCTTTGTGAGCGCGGGCGTGACGCGCTATCAGGAGGGGCTTGACGTCGGCTATCGGTATTTTACGACGTACAAGGAGCCCGTCCTCTTCCCCTTCGGGTTCGGATCGAGCTATTCGGAGTTCGCATACGCCGATCTCGCCCTTCAGGCGACGGAGACGGGCGTCCGCGTGAGGTTTTCGATAGAGAACGTCTCCCGCCGCGACGGTATGGAAACGGCGCAGGTGTATGTGCATCCGTGCGCGCCCCTCGTGTACCGCCCGGACAGGGAACTCAAACACTTTGCAAAGCGCGGCGTTGCGGCGGGCGAAAAAATCATCGTCGATCTGACCCTGCCTCTCGGCTCGTTTGCGCATTGGTCCGCCTCGCAGGACAGGTGGGAGGTCTCGGACGGCGTCTATGAGATCCTTGTGGGCGCCTCGTGCGAGGACATCCGCCTGCGGGCGAAGATCAGGGTGCAGAAGGGGCGCGTCAGCGTGCTTTGAACGCGCCATGGTACAAAAAAAGGGGATACGTTCCCCAAAAAAGAATGCGGCGGGACTTGCGTCCCGCCGCAAATTTTATGCAAGCGACTCCGCGCAGGCGGCGAGCAGATCGAAGATCTCCTCCTCGTGGTCGAAGTAGTACTTGTCGTAAGAGATCAACGGGTCCGCGTCGAGCGCTTCGGCAATGTCGCCGTCCTTTGCGAGGTCGAGTTCCAGACGGCAGTAGGCGCGGTAGGCGTTGGAGAGGTTGCCCGCGTGTCCCTCGGGGAGCAGTTCGCGCAGCGTCGGCATGAGCGAAAAGAAGTTCTCCTCCCGCAGATCGCGGTTGAGGAAGTATTGCAGATGCCCGCCGTCCATGACGTCGCTCACATAGGTGAGCAGCGCCTGATAGGAGGGCGGAAGCTTTCCCTCCTCCCAGCTCTCCCACATTTCGTCCTGCAGGCGTTCGGCGCGTTCCTCGGGGGTCTCCTTATGAAAGAGTTTCTTAAAAAATCCCATGGCAAAAAATGAGGGGCGCCGCAAGCGGCGCCCCCTTTCTCAGACGATATACTTTGCGTCGGGCGCAGCCGCGTCGAGCTCCGCCTTCTTTTCGGCATAGCCGGGCTTGCCGAGGAGGGCGAAGGTCGCCTTCTTGCCCGCTTCGACGCCGGGCTGGTTGAAGGTGTTGATATTGAACATCGCGCCTGCATACGCCGTCTGCAATTCAAACAGATACAGGAGCTGCCCCAGCGTGAATTCGTTGACTTCGGGCAGGTGGATGGTGTAATTGAGCCTGCCTGCCATCGTCAGCGCGTGCGCCGTCGCCTTGTTCTCCGCCTGAATGAGTTCCTCCATCGTGTGTCCGCCGAGGAAGGAGACGTCCGGGATGTCCTCGCAGCCGTGCGGGATGGGCATCTTTTCCTTATAGCTGTCCACCGAGAGGAAGGTGACGACCTTGTCGTAGGGACCTTCGGTGTAGAGCTGCACCTGCGAGTGCTGGTCGGTGACGCCCAGCGCCTTGACGGGGGTCTGACCGACGTTGCAGGGCGTGCCGTCGAGCGTGACGTTCTTGCCGAGGGACTCCGCCCAAAGCTGCGCGTACCAGTCGGAGACGTAGCGCAGGTTGTCGGAGTAGGGCATGAGGACGCCGATGTTCTTGCCGTCGTTCATCGCAATGTACTGCAGCGTCGCGCACAGAAGGGCGGGGTTCTTTTTGAGGTCCGCCGTCTTGCACATCTTGTCCATGTACGCCGCGCCTTTGAGCATCGTCTTGATATCGATGCCGAGGACGGCTGCGGGCAAAAGACCGACGGGGCAGAGCTCGGAAAATCTTCCGCCGACGCCGTCGGGAAGGACGTAGCTCTTGACGCCGCCCAGCGAAGCGGAGATCTTGACGAGGTTGCCTCTCGCGGCGTCCGTCGTGAAGATGACGTTTTCCTTGACGTTGACGCCCGCCTTGGTGAGCAGGTCGGCAATGATGAGGTACTGCGTCATCGTCTCGCTCGTCGCGCCCGATTTGGAGATGACGTTAAAGCAGGTCTTGGTGACGTCGATGACGTCCAGAAGGTCCTTCATGCGGACGGGGTCGACGTTGTCTTCCACAAAGAACTTGGGACCGCGGCGCTTGGACTTGGGCAGGTCGTTATAGTGAAGGTGGCACAGCGCATTGAACGCCATCGTGGGGCCGAGCGCCGAACCGCCGATGCCGAGCACGACGAAGTTTTCAAACTTTCTGCGCACTTCCTTTGCGGTCGCAAGGATGTCCGCGACGATCTCGTCCTGGTTGTAGGGCAGTTCCGTCCAGCCCATGAACAGATCGTCGTTGCCGCGGTTTTCCGCAACGTAGGCGTGCGCCGCCTTGGCGAGCTTCTTGTGCGCGTCCAGCGTCTTTTCGGAAATGCCCTTGTCGCCAAGGTACTTATCCGTCATATTGGTGTAATCCACTCTGATGCGCAGGGCTTTGCGCATTTCTTCGGTCATTTTCATGTCGCTATTTTTCCTCCGATATCAAATCATTGCACATATTGTAGCACACTTAAGCGGCGATTTCAAGAGTTCGCAAGAGATTTTTTGCTTTTTTTGCGTAAAAAACGTGTAAAAAAGCCGCGGAAGCCGACAAGCCGCAGCACAGCGAAGAGCGCGCCCTCCGCAAGGAGCAAAAAGAGCATCGTGAGCGCGAGCGCGGGGAGAAACCCGAGGACGAGAAAGAGCCCCTTTCTCACGGCAAATCCCGCGAGGGCGGCGGGCAGGACGGCGCAGCAAAGGCGCAGAAGAAACTTTCCCATGCGCAGCGCGCCGGCCCGCTTTCTGAGCAGCATCAGGGAGAGCAGGGCGCAGATGAGGTTGTCGCACAGCATCCCGACGGCGAGCGCGCCGCTTCCCAAAAAGCGGGGCAGCGTCAGCACGCAGGCGAGCATCCCCGCGGAGCCGCACAAAAACACGGCGAGCGTCTTTTTTTCGCATCCGAGGGAATTGAGAAGGCTCGTCGTGATCATCGTCAGGCTCATGGGGACGAGCAGCGGGGCGCACAGGGAGATGAGGGCGCCGCTCTGCGCGTCGGAATAGAGCAAAATGCCAACGTCCCCGCCGCAGACGAGATAAAAGGGCAGCAGCGCGCCCGCAATGAGCAGCGTCGCCCGCAGGGCGCGTCCGATGAGCGCGGTCACTTCCTTTCTGTTGCCGCGGTAGTACTGTTCGGCGAGTTCCGGAACGAGCACGAGCGCGATGGAACCGATAAAGGCGCACGGGACTGCCATCACGGGCATGACCATGCCGTATACGACGCCGTATTCGCGCATGGCGGCGGAGGCGGTATAGCCCGCCGCGCGCAGCATGAGCGGAAAGAGCAGGGAGATGAGCGAGGACAGGAGCGAGGAGCTCGTGCGCATCGCCGTCACGGGCAGAGAGGAAAGGAGCATGGGGCGTAGTTCCCCGCGCGGAGAACGGAGCTTCCCGCCGCGCGCAAAGAAGTATACGGCGGCGAGGAGAAAGGAGAAGAGATAGGAGATGAGCACCGCGACCGCCGTCAGCGTGATGCCGTTTGCCGCGGGCAGGAGGAGCAGCAGCGCAATGCCCGCGCCGATGCGCAGCATCTCCTCGGCAAGCTCCACGAAGGAATAGGCGAAAAACCGTTTGTTGCCCCAAAAGCAGCCGCGCAGCACCGCATAGACGGAGGTGAGCGACAGTCCCGCAAGCAGGATATAGAAGACGTCCGCGCACCGCGGGTCGGCAAACACGCCCGAGAAGGGGTCGCGGAAGAGAAAGAGGAGCACGGTCATCGGCACGCTGAAACAAAGGGAGACGGAGACGGCGGCGCTCGTCGCCGCCTGTTCCCCGAGCCTGTTCCCGCGCGCGCGGTGTTTGGAGATGGTGCGCGAGAGCGTGACGGGCAGCCCGCTCGCCGAGACCGTGAGAAAGACGGCGAACATACTGTACGCCGCCTGATAGACGCCCAGCCCCTCGGCGCCCAGCGTGCGCGAGAGGATGATGCGGTATAAAAAGCCGAGGCAATGTTCCGCCGCGTTGAAAAAGGTGACGACGGCTGCGGTGCGGTACAAATTCATGTCCTATTGTATTGTTTTTGTCACATTTTTATGCGCGCACGCATACAATGGGGGCATGGAACTTGTGTTGGAACGTCCTGCCGTGTACCGCGTCCGCCGCGGTCAGACGCTCGCGGACATCGCCCGCGCGTTTTCCCTTCCCGCGCGGCTGCTTGCCGCAAAAAATTCGCTCACGGGCGAAGTGGAGGAGGGGCAGCTCCTCACGATCCCCGCGGGCGGCAATTTGTACCGCGTGCGGGGCGGCGAGTCCTGCACGCTGCTGTGCGGTTCGCGGGAAAATTTTTACGAAAGAAACGCAACGAAGTACCTCTACCCGACCCAGGAAGTCATTTTGTAAAAAGTGCGCCGCCGCGAAATTTCGCGGCGGCGCACCGTCATGTCGGTTTGTTATTCGCCCGTGTAGTTGAAGATGATCTCAGCGTCGAGAAGTTCGTCGTTCCAATCGCTGATTTTGATCTGCTCCCATTCCGCCTCGCTGCCCGTATAATAGACGGTCGTAAGGCTGCTGCACCAGAGGAACGCCCGCTCGCCGATGGAAGTGACGGAGTCGGGGATGACAATGCTTGTAAGGCTTCTGCACCAGTAGAACGCCCAACTGCCGATGGTCGTGACAGAGTCGGGGATGACGATGCTTGTAAGGCTGCTGCAACCGGAGAACGCCCAACTTCCGATGGACGTGACGGAGTCGGGGATGACGATGCTTGTCAGGCTGCTGCAACCGGAGAACGCCCAATTTCCGATGGACGTGACGGAGTCGCCGATCGTGACGCTTGTAAGGCTGGTGCAACCGGAGAACGCCCGCATGCCGATGGAAGTGACCGAGTCGGGGATGACGATGCTTGTAAGGCTTTCGCAACCGTCGAACGCCGAACCGCCGATGGAAGTGACCGAGTCGCCGATCGTGACGCTTGCAAGGCTGGTGCAACCGTAGAACGCCGCATAGCCGATGGAAGTGACCGAGTCGCCGATCGTGACGCTTGCAAGGCTGGTGCAAGCGGAAAACGCCGAACTGCCGATGGAAGTGACGGAGTCGGGGATCGTGATGTTTGCAAGGCTGGTGCAATCGCCGAACGCCGCATCGCCGATGGTCGTGACGGAGTCGCCGATCGTGACGCTTGTAAGGCTGCTGCAACCGAGGAACGCCGCATTGCCGATGGTTGTGACGGAGGCGGGGATCGTGATACTTGTAAGGCGGGAGCACCAGTAGAACGCCTCACTGCCGATGGAAGTGACGCTGCCGTCCGCAGGGATGACGCTTGTGCTGCATCCCGCAATCAATGTTTTGCTGTCCGTTTCGATCAGGCAATTTCCGCTGCTGTGATATACGTTGTTATTGGGATCGACCGTGATGCTCGTAAGGCTGTAGCAAGATGCGAACGCCGAACTGCTGATGGATGTGACGGAGTCGGGAATGATGACTCTTGCAAGGCTGCTGCAATTCCTGAATGCTGCGTTGCCGATGGATGTGACGGAGTCGCCGATCGTGATGTTTGCAAGGCTGATGCAACCGTAGAACGCCTGATCGTCGATGGTCATGACGGAGTCGGGGATTGTGATGCTTGTAAGGTTGGTGCAATCCATGAACGCCCTATCGCCGATGGTCGTGACGGAGTCGCCGATCGTGACATTTGCAAGGTTGATGCAACTGGAGAACGCCCAATCGCCGATGGTCGTGACGGAGTCGCCGATCGTGACGCTCGTAAGGCTGGTGCAATCGCCGAACGCCGAACCGCCGATGGAAGTGACGGAGTCGGGAATGGTGACGCTTGTAAGGCTAGTGCAATCGGAGAACGCCGCATTGCCGATGGTTGTGACGGAGTCGGGGATCGTGATACTTGTAAGGCTCCAGCAACCTTCGAACGCCCCATCTGCGATGACCTTTGCTCCCTCTTTGACGGTATAATCGCCGAAAAGAGAGGTTTGGGCTGCGATCAGGTGCTTTCCAATGTAAAGGACGCCGTTTTCCCAATTGCTTTCATCGTTATAATATGCGGTATCGGAGAACGCCCACATGCCGATGGAAGTGACGGAGTCGGGGATCGTGATGTTTGCAAGGCTGGTGCAACCGTCGAACGCATGCAAGCCGATGGTCGTGACGGAGTCGGGGATGGTGATGACTGCAAGGCTGGTGTAATAGGAGAACGCCTGATCGCCGATGGATGTGACGGGGAGACCGTCGTATTTGGAAGGGATGACGACGTTTGTATCGGTGCAAGTGCCGATGTGGGCGACCGCATAGGAAGCGTTGTCATAATTCAATTCAAATTCCAACCCCTCGGAAGGCTCCGGCTCGGGCTCCTCGTCTCCGCTGGGCTGTTCCTCATCTCCGCCTGGGGTTTCTTCGTCCGGGTTCTCATCTCCGCCGGGCTCTTCACCGCCGCCGGGCGTTTGATCGTCGCCGCCGGGGGTGACAATGCCGGTATCGTCCTTGTCGTCGTCCGACGTGCAGGCGGCGACGCCGAAGGCGCAGGCAAATGCCATTGCAAGGCACAACAGCATGGTCAACAGTTTTTTCATAGGTTTCCTCCCAATTTTTTTACAGGGCAAAAAGGGCGTGCCTTCAACCGAAGACACGCCCTGCATATGGTATCTCCGATTGTTGGCACACATCCTTTTCGGTATACGGAAAATAGAGATACAAAATGCCGCATTGTATCCGTACCGCCGAAGATATTCAGTTGTTCGCCATGTTTAGTATATCATATTTTGAAGAATTTTGCAAGTATCTGTAAAGAGATCGTCCGCGCCGAAGCAAAATTTTATGCCGCCGCATCCTCTCCGGCACCAAATCGGCGCGCGGCGCATAGCATGGAATAAAGCACGGCGCGTGCAGACGCGCCGTGTCCGTTACGGAGGTAACCAATGTCGTTTTATTCCAATTTTTCTTCCGATCATTGTCCCGGTCCCATCACGGGCGATCCCGGGAACGGTCTTTGTGAGAAGGTGTGCATCCAGGCGGAAAAGATCTTCGACGCGGGCATCGTTCAGACCCGCCTCGAAAATTATACGCTCACGCTCAGCGACCCTGTCCCCGCCGATCCTACATATCCTCTGACCTTCGTGAGCGCGCGTTCGCTCACGGGGACGACGGTCTCAGGACTTTCCGTCGAACGGCAGCCCGACTCCTGCTGCGCGCGCGTGCAGGTGCAGGTCACCGTCCCCGTCGAGATCGTCTACACCGACGCCAACGGGACGGAGGGCAGGGCGACGGGCTCGGTCACGCTCAGCGAGGACGTCCTCATGTATGTGCCGGGCGCGTCCGTCATGCCCTTTACGGTGACGGCGGTCGCGAGCTGCGTCGTGCCGGAGGGGACGTTCAACGCGCAGAACAACTCGTTCACCGTGAGCGCCTGCGTGACGTGCATCCTGAAGGTCGCCATGCAGGTGGAACTGCTCGTCCCGAGTTACGGCTACTGCGCCATCCCGCCCGCGCAGGAGTACTCGCAGGAGGTCTGTTCGGGCTTTTTTGAACTGCCGCTCTATCCGCAGGGGAAGGGCTGCGGGAACGGCAGGAAGTGAAAAAAGTGCCGCGGCGCGAGCCACGGCACTTTTTTGCTGCGCATTTTCGGGTACGCTGCCTCATTTTTCGTCCGCGAGGGCGGGATCGCCCAAGACGGTCGTAAAGTCGGTGTACGTCACAAGTCCCGCTTTGGCGCCTTTGATCCTGCGGACGTATTTTATTTCGCACACGTCGACGGGGATCTTTTCTCCCTTGCCCGCGGAATATTTCGCGCAGACGGCGGCGGCGAACGCAACGACGCTCTCGGGCGGCTGTTTCCCGTTCGTACGGATGACGACGTGCGCGGAGTGCAGCCCGCGCGCGTGCAGCCAAAGATCGTCCGGCGCGCTCATGCGGACGAGCCTGTCGTTCTGCAGGTTGCTTCGTCCCGCGCAGACGGCAAAGCCCTCCCGTTCATAGGCGCGGAAGGGGACCTCGGGCTTCTTCGCGCCCCGCCTCTCCGTCTGCTGCGGCTTGACGAGCCCCGCGCCGACGAGCTCTTCCTCGAGGGCGGCAAGGTCTTCGGTGCTGTCCGACGAGGCGACGAGCGGGGACAGGCTCTCCAGATAGGCGAGCTCCGCGCGCGTCTCCCGTTCCTGCGGGGCGAGCGCCTCCAACGTGCGCTTTTGCTTCTGATAGCGTTTGAAATACGCCTGCGCGTTCTGCGAAGGGGTGAGCCGCTCGTCGAGGGCGATCCTGACCGTGCCGCCCGCCTCGTCGTAATAGTTGACGAGTTCGCATGACTTCATGCCGCGCGCGAGCGCCCACAGGTTGGCGGTGATGAGCTCGCCCTTTTGGCGGAGCGTCTCCGCGTCGGACGCCTGACGCTTTTTTTCGGCGATCTGCGCGAGCCGCTTTTCCTGCTTTTTGCTCGCCTGCGAGAGGGCGGAGGCGAGCCGCCTTCTCGCCGCTTCCAGCACGTTTTTGCGGCGTTTCATTTGATAGAAATAGCACTGCGCTTCGGAGAGCGTCGCAAATCTGGTCGCGTTTTCCGTATACCGTGCATAGAAATCGACGACCGTGCCGCCGCGTTCGAGGACGCAGGGAGAGATCTCGTCCGAGAAGAGGAAGGCGTAAACGTGCGCGGCAAGGTCGCCGCCCGAAAAGCTTCTTGCGATCACTTCCGCCGTGCAGGGCGCGATCCCCGCGACGCGCGTGAAGAGATAGCGGGCGAGGTCGCCTTCGGCATTCGCGCACACGGCGGCGAGGGCGAGTTTGTCGCGCGGGTCCGTCTTGTCCTGCGGGGCGGGCAGGACGTACTTCGCGCCCGCCATGATGAGCCGCTTGCAGCCCTCGTCGGGCGTCGTCGTCTTGAGCGCGCCCAAAAGGATGCCGTTTTCGGCGAGCAGGAGGTTGGAGTACTTGCCCATGATCTCGGCGTACAGGATTCGCTCGCAGGAGGAGAAGTCGGAGACGCACCGGAAGCGGATGGATAAGATGCGCTCGAAGCCCACCTGTTCCACGCCCAGGATCTGCGCGCCCTGCAGGTGCTTGCGGAGCAGCATACAGAAGTTGGGCGCGGTGAGGGGGTTCTCCCGCCCGTCTTCGGCGAAATAAATGCCGCAGTCGGAGGCATTTGCGTTGAGAATGAGTTTAACGGTGCGTTTTCCCGTGTATATAACCATGGAGACTTCTTCGCGTCCGGGCTGATTGATGCGGTTGACGCGCCCGCCCGCGAGCGCCGCGTTGAGTTCTTTGGCGTTGAGACGAAGGGTAAAGGCGTCCTGTGGCATAACGATCGCTCCTTACAGTATCACAAACAGTATCACAAAGATTATACCCGAAAAAAGCGCGATTGTAAATAAAAATGTAAATGAAAACGCTTTCCTTTCTCTTGCGATTATGGTAAAATGATTTTCTGAAAAATCATATCGATAAAATTTTTGGAGTAAGTATCATGAAGTACAACGTAACCCCCGCAGAAAAGAGCACCGTCAAGATCGAGATCACCTTCACGCCCGAAGAGTTTGCGGCGGCAAACGACAAGGCGTATGTGCGCAACCGCGGCAAGTTCACCGTCAACGGTTTCCGCAAGGGGAAGGCGCCCAAGCACGTTTTGGAAATGTACTACGGCAAGGGTCTCTTCTATGAAGACGCCCTCAACGACCTGTTCAATGACAACTATCCCGAGATCCTCACCGCGGAAAAGGAAAATTTCATGCCCGTGGGCGATCCCGCGCTCTCCGTCGAAGAGATCTCCGAAGAGAAGGTCGTCCTCGTTGCGGTCACGCCCGTCAAGCCCGACGTCGAGATCGAGAAATATACGGGTATGAAGATCGAGAAATATGAGTATACTGTTACGGATGCCGACGTCGAAAAGGACATCGAGCAGACGCGCGAGCGCTTTGCCGAGAGCGTGGAGGTCACCGGCCGTCCCGCGCAGCTCGGGGACGTCGCGAACATCGACTTCGTCGGCAAGACGGACGGCAAGGAGTTCGAGGGCGGCAGCGCCAAGGGCTTCGATCTGACGCTCGGCTCGGGGCAGTTCATCGCAGGGTTTGAAGATCAGGTCGTCGGCATGAACATCGGCGAGACCAAGGACATCGGCGTCACCTTCCCCGAGAACTATCAGGCGGAGGAACTCAAGGGCAAGCCCGCCGTCTTTACGGTCACGCTCAACAAGCTCACCGGAAAGAACCTGCCCGCGCTCGACGACGAGTTCGCCAAGAAGCTGGGCTCTGATACGGTGGACGCCTACAAGGCGAAGGTGCGCGAGCGCCTCGAAAAGAACGCCGCGTCCCGCGCCCTCAACGATACGGAAAATTCCATCATCACCGAGATCGCCAAGGTCTCCAAGGCGGAGATCCCCGAAGCGATGGTCGAAAAGCAGGAGGAGTACTCCATGCAGAGGATGGAGTACAGCCTCATGTATCAGGGCATCCGCCTCGACGACTATCTGAAGTATGTCGGGCAGACGCGCGACGAGTACAAGAAGAACTTCGAAGAGGAGGCGCGCCGCGCCGTCCTGCACCAGCTCATCGTCGAAAAGCTCATCAAGGAGCTTGCGATCGAGGCGACGCAGGAGGAGATCGACGCGAAGGTCGCCGAGCAGGCGGCGAGCGTCGGCAAGGAGACGGAAGAGTACAAGAAGAACATGGATCCCCGTCAGCTCGAGTATATCGAGGGCGATATCAAGGTCACCAAGCTCTTCGAGTATCTTCAGGCGAACAACGAGATGGTCGTAAAGCCGGAGGAGAAGTAAGTCTATGGAGAAAAACGTCCTCATTCCCTACGTCGTGGAGCGCACCTCGGGCGGGGAGCGCAGCTACGATCTCTATTCCCGCCTGCTGGAGGACAGGATCGTCTTTCTGAGCGGGGAGATCGACGACGCGGTCGCGAACACCGTCGTCGCGCAGCTCATCTATCTTGAGGGCAAAGATCCCGGCAAGGATATCAGCTTGTATATCAACAGCCCGGGCGGCTCGGTCTCGGCGGGCATGGCGATCTACGATACGATGAACTATATCAAGTGCGACGTCTCCACCATCTGCATCGGGCTTGCGGCGTCGATGGGCGCCTTCCTTCTCGCCGCGGGCGCCAAGGGCAAGCGCTATGCCTTAAAGAACAGCGAGATCATGATCCATCAGCCCCTCGGCGGGACGCAGGGTCAGGCGAGCGATATCAAGATCCAGGCGGAGCACATCCTTCGCATTAAGGCGAAGATGAACCGCATCCTTGCGGCGAACACGGGCAAGCCCGTGGACGTCATCGAGCGCGATACCGACCGCGACAACTATCTCACCGCCGACGAGGCTCTCGCCTACGGGCTCATCGACAGGGTGTACGAAAAGAGGTGACCCCCGCGGGGACTTCGGAAACGCCGTACGGCGGCGCGCCGTCTCGCGCGCAAAGACCCCTGCAGTGGGCGCGTCCCGCGCTTCGGGCGCGGGCGCACCCTTTTTCAGTGTGTTTTTCTAAAACTCACTCAGAGCGTTCCGCCTGTGCGCGGCGCTCGCCGTGAGGGAGGTTTTTATGGCAAAATATGAACAAAGCTGTTCCTTCTGCGGGAAGGAACGCTCCAAAGTAAAAAAACTCATCGCGGGACCGGACGGCGTGTTCATCTGTGACGAATGCGTCGAACTCTGCCGCGATATGCTCGAAAAGATGCCCTCCAACGAGGCGGCGGAAAAGGTCGAACTCAAAAAGCCCGCCGAGATCAAGGAGGAACTCGATCAGTATATCATCGGGCAGGACAAGGCGAAGCGCGTGCTCTCCGTCGCCGTCTACAATCACTACAAGCGCATCAATTCGCAGCTTGCGGGCGAAAAGACGGAGGACGACGTCGAGATCGAAAAGAGCAACATCCTTCTGCTCGGTCCCACGGGCAGCGGCAAGACGCTGCTCGCGCGCACGCTCGCCCGCATCCTCAACGTTCCGTTCGCGACCTGCGACGCCACCACGCTCACGGAGGCGGGCTACGTCGGCGAGGACGTCGAGAACATCCTCTTGAAGCTTATCCAGAACGCCGACTACGATATCGAGCGCGCCCAGCGCGGCATCATCTATATCGACGAGATCGATAAGATCGCGAGAAAGGGCGAGAACGTCTCCATCACGCGCGACGTCTCGGGCGAGGGCGTGCAGCAGGCGCTGCTCAAGATCATCGAATCGACGGTCGCGAACGTCCCTCCGCAGGGCGGCAGGAAGCACCCGCAGCAGGACTGTATGCGCATCGATACGACCAACATCCTCTTTATCTGCGGCGGCGCGTTCGTCGGTCTGGACAGGATCGTCGGCGCCAGAAAGGACGATTCGGGGCTCGGCTTCGGCGGCAAAGTCAAGATGGGGGAGAACGAAGTGGACTACACCCTTCTCGATGACGTCAAGCCGCAGGATCTCACCAAGTTCGGGCTCATCCCCGAATTTGTCGGGCGCGTGCCGATCGTCGTCTCGCTGCAGCCGCTCGATGAGGACGCGTTGGTCAACATCCTCACACAGCCCAAGAACGCCATCATCAAGCAGTATCAGAAACTCGTCGGGATGGACGGCGTCAAGCTGACCGTGGAGGAGGGCGCCGTGCGTGAGATCGCAGGCACCGCCATCCGCCTCAAGACGGGCGCGCGCGGGCTGCGCACCATCATCGAAAACCTGATGACGGACGTCATGTTCGACATCCCGTCGGAGAAGGATGTCGAGGAAGTCATCATCACGCGCGACTGCGTCGTCAACGGCGAAAAGCCGAAGCTGGTCTTCAAGAAGTCGGCGTAAGAGAAACGGGAATACAACGGGCAGGGGGCTCCTGCCCGTTTTTTCATGAAAACGGCGCACGTTTTTTTGTGCAAAGTATACAAGAATGGCGCGGGTTTTTATCATAAATAACTATTGACTTATCATGGAAAATTGTGTAAAATAAGTACGATCAACCGATACTATATGATCAGGAGGAAATCTATGTCAGGTCTGTTGCTGAAAGGCATCAACAAGGTCTATCCCGGCGGGAACCAGGCGGTGTTCAACTTCTGCCTCGATATCAGGGATAAGGAATTCATCGTCTTCGTCGGTCCCTCGGGCTGCGGCAAGTCCACCACGCTCCGTATGATCGCGGGTCTTGAAGAGATCTCTTCGGGCGAGCTGTACATCGACGGCAAGCTGGTCAACGACGTCGTCCCCAAGGACAGAGATATCGCAATGGTCTTCCAGAACTACGCGCTCTATCCTCATATGTCCGTCTACGAGAACATGGCGTTCGGTCTCAGGCTCCGCAAGGTCCCCAAGGACGTCATCGATGAAAAGGTCAAGGCAGCGGCGGAGATCCTCGGCATCACCGATTATCTTTCCCGCAAGCCCAAGGCTCTTTCCGGCGGTCAGCGTCAGCGTGTCGCGCTCGGCAGAACGATCGTCCGCGAGCCCAAGGTCTTCCTTCTCGACGAGCCTCTGTCCAACCTCGATGCAAAGCTGCGCGCGCAGATGAGAACGGAAATTTCCAAGCTGCACGTCCGTCTTGCCACGACGTTCATCTACGTCACGCACGACCAGATCGAGGCTATGACGATGGGTACGCGTATCGTCGTCATGAAGGACGGCTTCATGCAGCAGGTCGACACCCCTCAGAACCTCTATGATTATCCCATCAACCTCTTCGTCGCGGGCTTCATCGGCACGCCTCAGATGAACTTCTTCAAGGAATCCACCATCACCGAAGAGGGCGGCAAGGTCTACGTCAACTTCATCGGCGGCAACAAGATCCTGCTTCCGAAGTCGATGGTCGCCAAGATCAAGAACCTTTCCGACTATGTGAACACGGACAAGAAGGTCACGCTCGGCGTCCGTCCCGAGGACATCCACGAAGATCAGGCATTCATCTCCACCTCGCCCGACACGGTCGTCAAAGCCCGCATCGACGTCATCGAAAAGCTCGGCGCCGAGACGCAGATCTACTGCGATCTGGAGTACGAAAAGGACAAGAACACCATCGTCGACAACGCGGCGCAGATGATCGCGAAGATCTCCTCGCGTTCGCCCGTCGAGCTGCACGAGATCGTCGAGCTTGCCTTCGACGCAAAGCACATCCACCTCTTCGACGGCTACACCGAAGCGACGATGCTGGAGCGTGACGAGCACTACGAAGTCATTCCCGAGAACGCGGAGGGCGCGGCGTTCGTGCCTCCCACACCGCAGGAGATGCAGGCGCAGATCGATGCGGCGCGCGTCGTCACCAAGGAAATGAAGAAGCAGGCGAAGTACGATGCCAAGATGGCTGCCCGCCGTGCCGCCGCCGAGGCAAAGACTGCCGCTGCGGAAGAGCCCGCGGACGACGAGAACAAGCCCGTAGAGGAATGATCCCTCGGTCCGTTCTTGCGACATAACTTTACAAAAAAACATCCGTCCGTGCGGCGGATGTTTTTTTGTGCGGCAGGATTTCGGTTGACAAGGCGGGGAAAAGGGCGTATGATAATACTCCGATCGGACAAAGGAGGCATCCCATGTGGTGGGAGACCCTTGTGGAAGCGCTTCTGGATACCCTCAAGCTCTTTCCCTTTCTTCTTCTCTTATATATCCTCATTGAGCTGATGGAGCACAACACGCGCATCGGCAGGGCGTCCTCCGCGCTTTCGGGCAGATGGGCGCCGCTCGTCGGCGGCGCGACGGGGCTCGTCCCCATGTGCGGCTTTTCCGTCATGGCGGCAAAGCTGTACGAAAAGCGGTACGTCACGATCGGGACGCTTCTCGCCGTCTTTATCACGACGAGCGACGAGGCGCTGCTCGTCCTGCTCCTCTCCGATATGGGGTGGGCGGACAAGGCGGTCTCCCTTCTTTCGCTGTGCGGCGCGAAGCTCGTGCTGGGCGTCGCCGTCGGCTATCTCGCCGACCTTCTCGCCCGCCGCGTCCGCGGCGGCGCGGCGCGGGCGCTCCCCCTTCCCGAGGAGGCGCATGGCCACGAAAACGGGCATACGCATGGCGAAGATCGTGACCATTCCCACGCCTGCGAGCACGATCACGCTCATGACCACGATCATGACCACGATCACGGCGATCACGGCGAGTTCGTCGCCTGCGAGCACAAGCACGGGAAATGGGGGACGCTGTCGCTGTATTTCTTCTCGCCCCTGCTGCACGCGCTCGAAGTCGCGGGCTTCATCCTGCTCGTCAATATCGTCTTTAACCTGCTCTTTTTTTGGGTGGGGGAGGAGACGGTCATCGGCTTTCTGCAGGGCGGAGGCTACTGGTTCCAGCCGCTGATCTGCTCGGCGCTGGGGCTCGTTCCCAACTGCGCCGCGTCCGTCATCCTTGCCGAAGTCTACGCGATGGGCGGCATCACCTTCGGGAGCTGTCTCGCGGGGCTGATCGTCAATACGGGGCTGGGCTGGCTGGTGCTCGCGCGCAACGTAAAGGCGTGGAAACGCAACCTGCTCATCGTCGGAACGCTCTTTCTCCTGGGGATCGCCGTCGGATATGCGGCGGGCGGGCTCCAACTTGTCTTTGCCCGTTGACAACCGCCGCCGTGTGTAGTATAATGATGAAGAGATGGAATTTTTAAGCAGGAAGGCGCGGGGCATCGCTCCCTATACCGCGGGCGAGCAGCCGCAGGACCGCACCTATATCAAACTCAATACCAACGAAAATCCCTATCCGCCTTCGCCCGAGGCAGCCAAGGCGCTGCGCGCGTTCGCGGCGGAGACGCTCCGCCTCTATCCCCGCCCCGATGCGGGTCTTTTGCGCGCGGCGATCGCCCGTGCGGAGGGCGTCGGAGAGGAGAACGTCTTTTGCGGCAACGGTTCGGACGAGGTGCTCGCGCTCTCTTTTCCCGCCTTCTTCGATGCGCACGGCGTGGGCGCGTGTTTTGCCGACCTCACCTATTCCTTCTATGAGGTGTTCGCGGCATTCTTCGACATCCCCAAGACGGTCGTTCCGCTGCGCGCGGACTTTACCTTCGATCTGGAACGCATGAAGCAGACGCCCTGCGCGGGGTACTACATCGCCAATCCCAACGCGCCCACGGGCGTGGGGATCGGACTTGCGGAGATGGAGCGTTTTGTCGCGTCCGTCCCCGAAAAACTCGTCATTTTGGACGAGGCGTACATGGATTTCTTCGGGGAGAGCGGCGTGCCGCTCACCAAAAAATATAGCAACGTGCTCGTCGTAAAGACCTTTTCCAAGAGCTATGCCCTTGCGGGGATGCGCTGCGGGTATGCCGTCGGGGACGCGGCGCTCATCGACGGGCTCTTCCGCATGAAGGACTGCTTCAATTCCTATCCCGTGGACCGCGTCGCAGAGGCGGTGTGCGCCGCCGCCGTCGGGGACAGGGACTATTACCGCGCCGTCACGGCGCGCGTCGTCTCCGAGCGGGAGCGTCTGCGCGCGGAACTGCTTTCTCTCGGTTTCACCGTGCCTGAGAGCCGCTCCAACTTCCTGTTTGCGGGGCGCGTCAGGCTGTCGGGGCGGGAGATCTACCAAGGGCTCAAGGCGGCGGGCGTGCTCGTCCGCTACTGGGACAGACCCGTCCTGCGCGATTTTGTGCGCATCACCGTGGGGACGCCCGAAGAGAACGGCGTCCTTACCGAACAACTGAAAAAATTACTCTCATAGGGAGGCGCAGATGCAGCTCGACCTTTCCGTACCGAAGAAGAACGCCGTGAGCGTGGCAGACGGAGAGGACGGGCTGTTGCTGTGTTCCGCCCGCGAGGGGATGGAACGCGCGCTCTCCGCGGCGGCGGGACGCGCCCTCGTCCTGGCAGACGGCAGCAGTTTTTCCTCCTTTATCCCCGCTTCGCGCGCCGCAAATACGGTGTGTATGCTGTGGGACGGGGATGCGCTCGGGCTGTTTGCCCTGCCCGAGGTGCGGAGCGTGCTCGTTTCGGGCGGCAGGGACGCGGTGGAGGGAGCGCGCTTTTTTGCGGCGGTGCGGCGCATCCCCTGCACCGTATTTGCCAAGGACGCCGCTATGGACGGCATCTTTTCTCCCCGCGCCCGCGTGAAGGTGAACGGGTGCTGCCCGGATGTGCCGCTCGCGCCCGCCGTTGCCGTCGCCGATCTCTCCCTCGCGGAAGGGACGTATGCCGACGCTTACGCGCGGCTGCTGCTCTCCCGCCTCGCTCTGTTCGAGGCGCGCGCGCTCGGGCGCATCTGCAGGAGGGAGACGGGCGGGGCGGCGTGGGAGGAGGCGTTTTGCCTCACGGACGCGATCGGGACGCTCTCCCGCGAGCAGGTCGTCCGCCGCAATGCGCGGCTGCGGCAGCTGGAGGCGCAGGGCGTTCCCTCGGGCGAGGGCGCGTCGCTTCTGGCGCGGCTCGGCGAAAAACGCTATCCCGCCGCCACGGCGTATCTCACGCTTCTGGCGCTGTATACCGCCTTTTTCCGCCGCGGGGTGCCGCGCAGGTACGCGGTCCCCGCGTATCGCCGTTCGGGCGCGTATGCCGCGCTGCCGCTGCCCACGGCGGGGGAATATGCCTCGCGCGCGCTGCGGCTGGAGCGCGTCCGCGGGGAGCTCTGCGCCGAAGCGCTCCATCTGCGGGCGGGAAAGGAGGCGCAGCTTGCCGCCATGCGTGCGCTGGACGCGCATTTCGACGCCGCGCCCGCGCTGGAAAAACTGAACTTCGTTCCCGAATGCGCCCCGGACGGTCTGTGCGCCGTCATGCGCGATTTCGGGCTTTTGGAGGGATCATGACAAAGGAAGAACTGCGCAAGGGGACCGACCTCTTCTTGCTCGATCTCGACGGGACGGTGTACCTTTCGGATACGCCCGTCGCGGGCGTCGCCGAGACGCTTTCCCGCCTCAGGGAGGAGGGGAAGCGCATCGTCTACCTCACCAACAATTCCTCGCGTACGCGCGCGGAGTATGTTGAAAAACTCACCCGTCTCGGCTTGTTCGGGCGGGGGGACGACGTATATACTTCGGCGCACGCGGCGGCGGAGTATCTCACTTCGCGCGGGGCGCGCAGGGTGTACGCCCTCGCGACGGACGCCGTGCGGGCGGAACTTGCGGCGGCGGGCGTCGCACTCGGCGAGCATTCGCCCGACGTCGCGCTCCTTGCCTACGATACGCAGCTCACCTTTGCGGAGATGAAAAAGTTCAACGAAGCGCTCGCTTCGGGCTGTCTGTACGTTGCGACCCATCCCGACGACGTCTGCCCCACGGACGGGGTGCCGATGCCCGACGTCGGGTCCTTTATCGCGCTCTTCGAGCGCTCCTCGGGGCGGCGCCCGGACGTCGTCTGCGGCAAGCCCTACACGGTGATGGGGGAGTGCATCGCGCGCAAGTACCGCGTCCCCGCCGCGCGCACCTGCATGGTCGGGGACAGGATGCACACCGATATCCGCTTCGGGAATGCGAACGGGATGCGCACCCTTCTGGTGCTCTCGGGCGAGACGACGCGGGAGTCGATGGCGGCGTTTCCCGACGTGCCCGATCTGGTGCTCCCGAGCCTTGCGCAAATTTTTTGAAAGCGTTTGAAACCGCCCGCAAAGGTGGTATATACAATACAAGGATAAGCAAAGACCGCACGCACGGCGTGCGGCGGAGGAGATCATGCAGGAAATCAAGGTGCTTCAAACCTCCCCGTCCATCGTTGCCGCGCTCTCGGGCGAGATCGCGGCGGAGAACGCGGACGACTTTTACGCGGAGATCCGTGCCGTCTACGACCGCGCGCCCGCGGACATCGTCCTCGACTGCGAAAAGCTGACGTTCATCGATTCCACGACGCTGGGTACGCTCGTCAAGCTGCTGAAATGCGTCAGGACGGACGGACACGGCCTGCGGCTCAGGCATCTGCAGCCGCGGCTCAAAAAGCTGTTCGTCATCTGCGCGCTCGATACCATCATGGAGATCGAGGACTGAGCAAAGAGGACGGGAGGAACGGCAGATGAATCGGTATCTTTCTTTGGAACTTCCGCTGCGGCGGGAGATGATGACGACCGTCCGTCTTGCGACGGGCGGCGTGTGCGCGGCGGCGGGATTGAGCTACGACGGCGGCGAGGACTGCAAAGTGTGCGTCACCGAGAGCCTTCTTCTTCTGATGCGCCGCGGTTTTTCGGCTGCCAGCGTGCAGTTCTATGAGGATGCCCGCGGCATCGACGTGCGCGTGCGCGGCACGGAGGGCGGCGGCGACACGGCGCTCTCGGATGAGGACGAGATCGCGCTCGCCCTCCTCAACGCGCTTGCCGAGAGCGTCTGCGTATGCGACGCCGACGGCAGCATCACCTTCTTATTCGGGTCACAGGCATGAGCGAAGCCGTCGCAGTCAACAACGAAATGAGTGAGGAAGAGCTCTTTCGCGCCTATCGCGAGACGGGCGACATCGCGCTCCGCAACAAGATCGTCGAAAAATATCTCTATATCGCCTCCGTGCTCGCGAAAAAGTTTGTGGGAAGGGGCGTGGAGTACGACGATCTCTTTCAGGTCGCCTCGCTCGCCCTCATCCGCGGCGTCGACCGCTTCGACGAGCGCAAAGGGCTCAAATTTTCCACCTTCATCACGCCGACCATCACGGGGGAGATCAAGAATTACTTCCGCGACCGTTCCCGCCTCGTGCATCTTCCGCGCAAGGTGAGCGAACTGCGCGTGAGCATCAAGCGCGCGTCCGAGGAATTTCTCGCCGAAAACGGAAGAAAACCCACGGCGGCGGAACTCGCCCGGACGCTCGGCGTCTCCGAAGAGGAGGTGCTGCGCTGTTCGGACGCGGGCGGCGTCGTCTCGCTCGATACGCCCGTCGACCGCGAGGGGGACGGCATGAGCCTGCACGACGTGCTGCCTGCCGACGACGGCATTTTTGAAGCGATCGAGGACAGGGACGCGCTCGTCTCCGCGCTTGCAACGCTCGACGCGCAGGAGCGGGAGCTCGTGCGCTGCCGCTTCGTCAAGGAACTCTCACAGGTGGAAACGGCAAAACGGATGGGCGTTTCCCAGATGAACGTCTCGCGCATGGAACGCAAAGTCCTGCAAAAGCTGCGGGAGATCTTAAAGAAGTCGATGGTGGGATGATGAAATTTCAAGTGGACGATCAGGGAGCGCTCAAAGCGGCGCTCGAAGCTATGTGCAGCGCGCTCGAGCGGGCGGCAGTCTCGGAGAACGCCGTCTTTGACTGCAAACTCGTCGCCAACGAGCTGCTCGTCAACGCTCTCCGCCACGGCGGCGGTCACGCGCTGTTTTCCGCGGAGATGGGCGCGGACGAGATCGTCATCCGCGTCCGCAGCGGGCGTCCGTTCTGCCCGCCCCGCGCGCCCGTCTGCTCGGATGTGGACGCCGAGTGCGGCAGGGGGCTCTTTCTCGTCGACGCGCTCTCCGTCTCCCGCAGTTATTCCGAGGAGGAGGGGATCTCCGTCATCGTCCGCATCCGATGAAATAGGAACGCACGGCGCGCCGCGCCCGGGATCTCCGGGCGCGGCGCGCCGTTTTGCAAAAGGGACGCGCGTCAAAGGCTTGCGGGATGCACATCCTGTCCTCGGAGCCGGGCGGCAGGCGCAAAAAAAGCGCCGCGTCCCCCGCGGATACACAAAAACGTCTTGTAATTTTAACACAGACATGGTATAATCAAGTGTGACGGCGCGGGGTGCGCCGCCAAGGGGGAACACATGGGTTCGGACGTACAGACCGAAAGGATCGCGAAAATGTTTGCGGATATCGGAAGGGAGACGGGCGTCGAAGTCCGTCTCGCGCCGCGCGGGGAGGACGAGACCGCCTTTTGCGTCGCGCTGTCCGGTCAGACGGTGACGGCGTACGTCAACGGCACGGGAGAGGCGGCGGAACGCACGGCAAAACTTGTCGCGTACTTTCTCGCGAACACCGATCCGCGCACGGCGGGCGATCGGGACGGGTGCCTCAAAGGCGTCCTGCTCGGCGAAGGGGGCGAATGGGACGCCTTCCGCTTCCTCACGCGCTATTCCGTCCGCGACGGCGCCTGCGTCGCCTTCGACATCGTGCCGGACAAGCGCCTGAAAGAGGCTTGCGAGCTTGTCCGCGAGTGCCTGGAAGGAACGCGCGATCTCGCCGTCCCGATGGACGGGACGCGCATAGCCGTCGTGCGCTTTTCCGACGAGGAACAGAGCGCCTTTGAATTCGGGCAGTTTTTGTGGCAGTCGCTCTATGAGGAACTCGGCGTCCGCGCGAGCATCGGCATTGGCTGCGAAGCCCCGTCTTTTTCGGACGTTTCGCTCTCCTACGGGCAGGCGGCGACGGCGGTCAGGATGGGGGCGATGTTCGAAGCGGCGGGCGAGGTGCATTCCTACAGGGAATACCTGCTCGTCAAGATGCTCGAGGACATCCCCGCGGGCAGGCTCAAGGAATACAGCGCACAGTTTTCCGTGCGCGATATCGGCGAAGTGTTCGGAGACGACGAGATGGCTGCGACCGCGGAGGCATTCCTCGAATGCAGCCTCAACATTTCCGAGACCAGTCGCAGGCTGTATGTACACCGCAACACCCTTTTGTACCGTCTCGACAAGATCGAGCGCGTCACGGGGCTCAATCTCCGCAAGTTTTCCGATGCGGTCACCTTCCGCGTGCTTGCGGTCTTATATCGGCTTGCAGATCAATAAGGAGGCATCATGGACAAGGAAGAGGAAGAACTTTGGGACGACGGGAACAAAGAAACGCCGCAGCCCGCGCGGGAGACGCAGCCTTCTGCCAAAGGGGAGGGCGCGCCCGTCGGAAAGAAGCATTGGGTGAGGAACGTCTGCATGATCGTGCTCGCGCTCGTCATTGCGGGCGTCGGCGCGGTCGCGGGCTGGCTCGGGGCGTACTATTCCGTCGATCCCCGTATGCGTGAGCTGCAATGGCTGCTCGACGCTCTTGAGACGCAGCACTATAAGGAAGTCGACCTCGACGAGGTGTACGACGCGCTCTACGACGCCGTCATGCCCGATATCTTCTCCGCTTACTATACCGAGGAGGAGTACGCGCTCATCGTGGAGGAGAGCCAGGGGACCAACCGCGGGATCGGCATCTCCGTCGTGCAGCAGACGGACGCTCCCGCGCTCGTGTATACCGTTGTGGAAAATTCGCCCGCGCAGCGCGCAGGGCTGAAGAAGGGAATGTACCTGTTCGGCTGTTCCGCCGTCGGCGAAGCGATGCGCGAAGGCGGCGCGGACGAGATCATGGCGTTCATCGATGCGCAGGAGGGGGACTTCTGCCTCTGGGCGGGCTATGAGAAGGACGCCGCGCAGGCTTCGCCCTATACCATGCGGCGCGAAGTGTATAACGCGGGCTACTGTGTCTATCGCGACAGCGAAGTCTCCTATGCGCGCAGGGACGGCGCGGCGGACGGCGCGCTGCTTGCCGAGACGGGCGATCCGCTCGCGGGCTTGGACGAGGATACGGCATATATCCGCCTCGACGGCTTCGACGGGCAGTGCGCGGACGAGTTCGCGGCGTGCATGGACGTATTCAAAGCGCGCGGCAAGACCGACCTCATCCTCGATCTCAGAGGCAACGGCGGCGGGTATCTCAACGACTTGCAGCACATCGCCTCCTTCTTTACAAAGGATACGGGCGAGGCGGAGCCTGTCGTCGCCTATGCGGAGTACCGCAGCGGGACGCGCTTTTACTACACGGCGGCGGGAAATTGGTACGACGACTACTTTACGGAAAGCTCCGAGATCACCGTCCTTGCGGATGACGGGTCGGCGTCGGCGTCCGAGTGCCTCATCGGCGCGATGATCGATTACGGCGCGATCGGCTACGAGGATATCTATCTTCGCAAGGACGAGGGCGCGACAGATTGCTCGACCTACGGCAAGGGCGTCATGCAGGCGATGCTCCCCTCGCCGCAGGGCGGCGTGTTCCAGCTCACCGTGGCGCGCATCTTCTGGCCCGTGAGCGGCAAGTGCATCCACGAAAGGGGCGTAAGGGAGTCGGACGGCGCCAACGGCGTCGTCGCACCCTACCTTCCGGGCGAGGCGGACGTCATGCTCGGGAGCGTCGTTGCAGCCGTCTGTCCCTAACGGGCGCGGCGCAGGTATTGCTCAAACACATCGACGGCAGGCGGCGCGGATCGCGCCGCCTGCTTTTGCGTCTTTCGGTCGGCGGAAGGATGTTCCTGCCCGTCGGGGGAGGTCTGCGCGCCGCCCCGCGCGTTCTCATCGGACGCGCGGGGCGGCGCGTCCTGCTGCAGGGAGGCGAGCGCCATCAGCAGATCGCGGTTTTCGCGGTATGCGCCGAGCAGGGAGGCGAGCGCCGCTTTTGCGTCGCTCTGCCGCAGGAGCATGACAAGAAGGACGAGGGAAAGGGGATCCATGCCCCATCGTATGCGGCGGGCAAAACAGGCGTTCCTTGCATACGATGATAGCGGAGGTGGCTATGAAAGATTTTGCAGGGTTCACGGGCGGCGGCTTGCCGCAGGATATTCTTGCCGAGGCGCAGTCCGTCGCCGAGCAGATGGACGGCAGGAGCGATAAAGAGCTGCTGCGCGCGATCTATGCGCGCGCGGCGGAGGGAAAGCGCGCGGGGACGCTCACCAACGCGCAGATCGACGCCTTTGTCGCGCAGTTTTCCCCCATGCTCGACGATGCGAAGCGCAAAAAACTCGCGCGTCTCGCCGAAGAACTCAAGAAGATGTGATGCGCGCGAGCGCGTCGAGCAGCGCGTCCGCCTCCGCGTTCCCCTGAACGGGAGAGAAGGAAGCGCGGACCAGACCTTCGGGAAAGGTCCCCAGCGCCCTGTGCGCGAGGGGCGCGCAGTGCAGCCCGCCGCGCACGGCGATGCCCGCTTCGTCAAGCCGCATGGCGACCTCCTCGGAGGGCAAGACGGCGTGACGGAAGGAGCAGATGCCGCAGGCGTTGGGCAGGAAGTACGCCTTCCATTGCTTTTGAGAGGAGAGCCCCTCATGGACGCGCGCCGTCAGGGCGATGAGCCGTTTCGCCCATCCGCTGCGGCGGGAGGAGACGAGCAGCGCGCCCTCGAAGAGGGAACAGATCGCGGGATAGGAGAGCGTCCCGCTCTCCAGCCGTTCGGGATAGAACGCGGGCATCGAAAGGCTGTGGCTCTCCGTTCCCGTCCCGCCGAAGAGGAGGGGCTCGGGCAGGACGCGTTCGGAAAAGAGCAGCGCGCCCGCGCCCTGGATGGCGCACATCCCCTTGTGCCCCGCGATGGCGAGCCCGTCGATGCCCGTCCCGCGCATGGAGACGGGCAGGTGTCCCGCGCCCTGCGCCCCGTCCGCAAAGAGCAGGACGCGATGGGGCAGGGCGGCGCGGACGGCGTCGAGGTCGGGACATTCGCCCGTCACGTTGGAGGCGGTCGTCACGCATACTGCCCGCGTCTCGGGCCTGACGAGCGCGGTGACCGCCTCGGGCAGCAGCCTGCCGTCCGTGAGCGGCGCGACGTCGTACGAGACGCCGCGCGTCCGCCGGAGATATTCGAGGGGGCGCAGCACGGAATTGTGTTCGAGACAGGTCGTCACGACGTGGTCGCCCTTTTTCAGCGTGCCCATCAGAAGCAGACAGAGCGCCTCCGTGCAGTTTTTGGTGAACACGACGCGCTCGCTGCCGTAGCCGTCGAACAGATCGCTCAGAAGGCGGCGGCAGGCGAGCACCCGTTCGCCCGCGGCGACGGAGAGAGCGTGTCCGCTCCTTCCCGGATTGGCGCACGCCTGCATGGCGGCAAGCACGGCGTTTTGTACGGCGGCGGGCTTTTCTCCGCCCGTCGCGGCATTATCGAGATAGATCATACCTCTATATATACGAAGGGGAGGAGACAAACATGACCGTATTTGCGGTGTTTCGTTCGCGGACGCAGGCGCTCGAAGCAGATGCGCGGCTCAGACGCGCGGGGATCCCCGTCAGGATCTGCGCGACGCCCGCCTATGCGGGCTGCGGGTGCGGACTGTCCTGCGCCTTCGACGCGCGCTTCCATGTGCGCGCCGCGCGGCAGATCGGCGACCGCTATCCCTCGTTCGCGGGGTATTTCCGCGAGGGCGGCGGCAGGATATCGTCCGTCTGAACTTGCTTTTTTCGCGCCGCCGTGATATAATGTCCGTATGCAGGAACGTACCAAAGAAATATTATCCGTTTTACAGCAGATGTACCCTGACGCCGCGCCCGCGCTCGAATTTCGTTCGCCCTATGAGCTGCTCGTCGCCGTCATCTTGTCCGCGCAATGCACGGACGAGCGCGTCAATAAAGTGACGAAGCCGCTCTTTGCCCGCTGCAATACGCCCGAAGCGATGCTCGCCCTCTCGCAGGAGGAACTGGAACGCTACATCTTCTCCTGCGGATTTTATCACAACAAGGCGAAACATATCCTGTCCGCCTCGCGCGATATCGTGGAAAAATTCGGCGGCGAAGTGCCTTCCACGCTCGAGGAGCTGCGTACGCTCGCGGGCGTCGGCAGAAAGACGGCGAACGTCGTCTACGCGGTCGCTTTCCACGGCGACGCCATTGCCGTCGATACGCACGTCTTTCGCGTTGCCAACCGTCTGGGACTTGCGCGGGGCAGGACGCCCGAACAGGTGGAGAGGGGGCTTTGCGCCGCCATTCCCAGGGAACTGTGGTCCGAAGCGCATCACTGGCTCATCTTCCACGGGCGGCGGGTGTGCCATTCGCAGCGCCCCGCCTGCGGCGAATGTCCCCTTGCGCCGCTGTGCGGATACGCCTCGGGCGACGGGAACAAATAGCGCGCAATTGCATAATTTTGCCTCCTTTCCGCACAATGGGGAAAGGAGGTTTTTGTATGACCGGACTTACCGATCGGGAATTGGAAGCGATCTCCCGTCTGATCGCGGGCGAAGAGCTCGCCTGCAAAAAGGCGCGCATTTACGCGCGCACGCTCACCGACGCCGCCCTCGCGCAGCAGATGGACAAAGCCGCCGAAGCCCATGCGCAGCGGTTTTGCGATCTGTGCGCGCTGCTGGGAGGGGAAGCATGAGACAGCCGAGACGGGATACGATGCTCAGCGAACGGGACGCGCTCCTTGAAATGGCGGCGTGGGAAAGTCAGCTCGTACGGGCGTACGCCGCGGCGATCGCCGAGACGGAGAGCCGCCCGCTCGCAAGGGAGCTGCTCGCGCTGGAGGGCGAGCAGGCGGAGACGCGGCTCTTTCTCGCCGAACAGCTCCGCGCGCGCGGCTATGCGCGGCAGCGGCTCGTCCCCTGCGAGGAGATCCGCAAACGGGCGCACGTCTTTGAAAAACGCAAGGGGCAGCTCGCCGCGCGGCAGGGGACTTGACAGCCCGCGTTTTTTGTGATATACTTTTATCATAAGCGGGAGGTGAGAAAGATGGAAAAGCAACGTAAGATTGTCGACCGCGTCGATCAGGACGCGATCGCGCGGGAGCAGGAGCGCCTTGCGCGCGAGAAGGAGACCATTCTCGAGATGGCGGGCGAGAAGGGCTCGGATCTGGAAAAGGAAGAGAAAGAGGAAGAATAAAAAGGGGGATCCTGCGCATCCTGCGGGTATGAAGAAGGACGATTTGCGCTATGCGCACAACCCCGGTTACTGTATGATCCGCCCCGATGAGGACGAGGATGTCGTCTCCACGGGGCAGAGCTGAAAAAGACGCGCCGCGCGGCATTTTGCCGCGCGGCGCGCCTTCTTTTCATCAGACGTTGAAGCGGAAGAGGACGACGTCGCCGTCCTTCATCACATAATCTTTTCCTTCGGAACGCACCTTTCCCTTTTCGCGCGCGCCCGCAAGCCCGCCGCATTCGAGCAGCGTCTCCCAGTCGACGACTTCGGCGCGGATGAAGCCCTTTTCAAAGTCGGAATGGATCTTTCCCGCCGCCTGCGGCGCCTTGGTCCCCTTTTCGATGGTCCATGCGCGCGTCTCCTTTTCGCCCGCCGTCAGGTAGGAGATGAGCCCCAGGAGCGCATAGGACGCCTTGATGAGTTTGCTGAGCCCGCTCTCCTTGAGCCCGAATTCCTCCAGGAACATTTCCTGTTCTTCGGGGCTCATCTGCGAGAGTTCTTCCTCCGTCTTGGCGCATACGACAATGACGCCCGCGCCGTGCTTTGCGGCGTAGTCTTCCACCTTTTTGACGAGGGGCAGCGCCTCCTCTCCCGCGCCCATGTCCATCTCGGAGATGTTCGCGCAGTAGATGACGGGCTTGGAGGAGAGCAGGAACAGGTTGTCGAGCATCTCCTGCTCCTCTTTGGTCACGGCGAGCGAACTTGCGGGCTTTTCCTCTTCGAGATGCGCCGCAAGTTTTTGCAGGAAGGCGTATTCCGCCGCGGCGTTCTTGTCCGAACCGCCCCGCGCCGCGTTTTTGATGCGGTCGGTGCGCTTGGCGACCGCTTCGATGTCCGCAAGGATGAGTTCGAGGTTGATGGTCTCGATGTCGCGGACGGGGTCGATCGTGCTCTCGACGTGGGTGATGTTCTCGTCCTCGAAGCAGCGCACGACGTGGACGATGGCGTCCACTTCGCGGATGTGCGAGAGGAATTTGTTGCCCAGCCCTTCGCCGTGGCTCGCGCCCTTCACGAGCCCCGCGATATCGACGAACTCGATGACGGCGGGGGTGACCTTTTTGCTGTTGTACAGCGCGGCGAGCTTGGTGAGGCGCTCGTCCGGGACGGCGACGACGCCGACGTTGGGCTCGATGGTGCAGAAGGGGTAGTTTGCCGCGTCCGCACCCGCATGGGTGATGGCGTTGAACAGGGTGGATTTTCCGACGTTGGGAAGCCCCACGACTCCGAGTTTCATAAAAGATCTCCTTTCCCGTTGTTTTTTGCCTGACGATACAAGATGGACGGATATCGGAAACGGAAATGCCCGCCCTGCGGCGCCGCATCCCGGTATTCTCTTTGCTCTGCGCCTGCTCGCCGCACAGGACAGATTTTGCAAAAGCGCTGTCCGCAAAAGATATTATAGCGCATTTCTTTTGCGCACGCAAACCCTTTTGTTTGCCATTTGCCAAAATTTGTGGTAAAATGTGCAAAAAACAAGGAACGGCGTTATGGATTACAGAGCATATATCGCAGGCAGGCTTCATATCGAGGGCATGAGCGCGGAGGAGATCGCCGCCGCCATCGCCGTGCCGCCCGATCCTGCCATGGGCGACTACGCGCTGCCCTGCTTCAAGTTTGCAAAAATTTTCAGAAAGAGCCCCGCGCTCATTGCGGAAGCGCTCAGGGATGCCTTCGTCTGCGACGGCGTCATCGGCGAAGTGAGCGCCGTCAACGGCTATCTCAACTTCAAGGTCTGCCGCGCGGGTCTCGCGCGCGACGTCCTTGCGCGCATCGGCGCGGAGGGCGCGCGATACGGCAGTTCGGAGGAGGGCAGGGGCAAGACCGTCTGCCTTGACTATTCCTCGGTCAATATCGCCAAGCCCTTCCATATCGGGCATCTGTCCACGACGGTCATCGGCGGCGCGCTCTACCGCATCTATGCCTTCCTCGGCTACCGTTCGGTGGGGATCAACCATCTCGGGGACTACGGCACGCAGTTCGGCAAGCTCATCTCTGCGTACAAGCGCTGGGGCAAGAGGGAGGAAGTGGAGCGCGGCGGCATCCACGCTATCAACGATCTCTACGTCCGCTTCAACGAAGAGGCGACCGAGGAGATGGAGGCGGAGGCGCGCGAGTATTTCCGCCTCATCGAGAGCGGCGACAAGGAGGCGAACGATCTCTTCGAGTGGTTCAAGTCTCTGACGCTCGCCTATGTGCAGACCATTTACGACCGCCTGCATATCAAGTTCGATAGCTACGCGGGCGAGCGCTTCTATACCGACAAGATGGCGCCCGTCGTCGAGGCGCTGTGCGAAAAGGGGCTCTTAAAGGAGAGCAACGGCGCGCGCATCGTCGATCTGGAGCCGTACGGGATGCCGCCCTGCCTCATCCTGCGTTCGGACGGCGCGTCCCTTTACGCCACGCGCGATCTCGCCGCCGCCATCTACCGCAAACAGACGTATGATTTTTACAAGTGCCTGTACGTCGTCGCCTATCAGCAAAATCTCCACTTCAAGCAGGTGTTCAAGGTGCTCGAGCTCATGGGCTACGAGTGGGCGAAGGATCTTGTCCACGTCGCCTACGGCATGGTCTCGTTGGAGGACGGCGCCATGTCCACCCGCAAGGGCAAGGTAGTCTGGCTGGAGGACGTCCTCTCCCGCTGCGTCGAAAAGGCGCGCGCCGTGCTCGAAGAGAAGAATCCCGCCCTCGAAAACAAGGACGCGGTCGCCGAGACGGTCGGCGTGGGTGCGGTCGTGTTCGGGGCGCTGTGCAACAACAAGATCAAGGACATCACCTTCTCGTACGACAAGGCGCTCAACTTTGACGGCGAGACGAGCGTCTATCTGCAATACACCTGCGCGCGCGCCGCGTCCGTCCTTGCCAAGGCGCGGGAGGCGGGCATCTCCTTTACCGACGTCCCCGCGGGCGAACCCTGTGCGCAGGAGTTCGAGCTCTTAAAATCGCTCGCCGATTTCCCCGCCGTCGTACACGAGGCGGGGGAGAAGTACGAGCCTTCGCTCATCTCCCGCTATGCGCTCGATTGCGCAAAGCTCTTCAATAAGTTCTACCTCGAGTGCAAGATCATGCAGGCGGAGCCGGACGTGCGCGCCTTCCGTCTCGCCGTCACCCGCGCCGCGCTCACGACGCTCACCAACGCCCTCACGCTGCTGGGCATCGGCGTACCGGAGAAAATGTGATGCTGAAAGCAGTCTTATTCGATCTGGACGGGACGCTGCTCGACACCGTCCCCGATATCCGCGCCCGCGTCAACGAGGTCATCACCGCGCACGGCTATCCCGCCATCACCTACGAGCAGACGTGCGCCTACGTCGGCGACGGGGCGGAAAAACTCATCGAGCGCGCGCTGCCCGCGGGAACGCCGCAGGCGGAGATCGACGCCTGTTATGCGCAGTTCCGCGCCATTTTTGCGACGGGCGGCAACGCGCTCACCCGCCTTTTCGAGGGCGAACTCCCCGTGCTCACGGCGCTCAGGGAGAGGGGGCTCAAACTCGCCATCGTCACCAACAAGCCGCAGGATGCGACCGATCGCATCGTCGCCGAATTTTTCCCCGCGGGGCTCTTTGATTTTGTCGGCGGCGATTCGGGCGCGTTCCCCTGCAAGCCCGATCCCTCGCTCGCACGGTACGCGGCGCTCACCCTGCGCGTCTCTCCCGCGGAATGCGTCTTTGTCGGCGACGGCGAGACGGATGCCCGCGTCGCGCAAAATGCCGGGATGCGCGGCGTCTCCGTCCTCTGGGGCTACCGCACGCGCGAACAGCTCGCCGCGGCGGGCGCGACGGCGTTCTGCGAAGATTTTCCCGCTCTCCAAAAATTTCTTGAAAAATCTTTCTGAAAACTATTGATATTCAATCTCATTTATGATATAATACAGACAAGTTCAAGAAAAGGAGATCAAAGTTATGAAGAGATGTACCGTTTGCGGCGAGATCGTCGCCGATGATGTGACCGAATGCCCCGTCTGCCATGCCAAGACGTTTGCCCCTGTTGAGGACAAGCCCGTCTATGCGTGCGAGCACCACGTCGGCGACGGCGTTGTCGAGGACAAGGAGGTCATGGAGGGTCTGCGCGCGCACTTCACGGGCGAATGCACCGAAGTCGGTATGTACCTTGCGATGGCGCGTGTCGCCGAGCGCGAGGGCTATCCCGAGATCGCCGAAGCTTACAAGCGCTACGCATACGAGGAAGCGGAGCACGCATCCAAGTTTGCGGAACTTCTCGGCGAAGTCGTGACCGATTCCACCAAGAAGAACCTTGAGATGCGCGCCGCTGCCGAGGCGGGCGCCTGCGAGGGCAAACTTGCGATCGCAAAGCGCGCGAAGGAGCTGGGCTACGACGCCATCCACGATACCGTCCACGAGATGGCAAAGGACGAGGCGCGCCACGGCGCAGGCTTCGCGGGGCTGCTCAAGAGATATTTCGGCAAGTAAGCAAGAAAGGAAAAAAGCGCGGGTCTCCGCGCTTTTTTTTGTATCGTAAAGGAAAAAGGGAGCGTGCGCTCCCTTTTTTTATTCCGTAACGGCTTTGGGCTTGCAGACGATGCGGTAGGGGATCCAGAGCACGACGAGCGCCGCTGCGCCGATCGCCGCAAACATCCCCGAGGAGAAGCACGCCGAACCCGCCAGGGCGGAGAGAGCGGGGAGGATCCCCGTGAGCGCGCCGAACGCGACGCCGAGGAGGATGTTGGGAAGCAGCATCAGGAAAAGGAAGGGCAGCCAGCCAAAGATGACGGGGAGCTTCACTTTGACGTACTTGTTCTGCATGAAGCATTTGCAGACGGTCTTGATGAAGAGATAGACCCAGCTCAGGACGGAGAGGGCGAGCAGCACGCCGATGGCAAGGAAGGCGTAGGGCAGGTAGGTGACGGGGGCGGGATCGCCATTCGTCAGCAGATCGGTGATGTAGGTGCGGATCTCCTGCTTGATCGCTTCGCTGCTGTCCTCCTGCGTCTCTGCCGCCGCGGCGACGTATGCCGCCGTCTCGGCTTCGGGCGCGGAAGGCGCTTCCTCAGGTACGGAAGGCGTCTCTTCGGGCGCTTCCTCGGGCGAAGAGGGCGTCCCTTCGGGCGCTCCCTCGACGGTGCCGTTGTTGAGCGACTGCATGAGTTCGAGCAGCATCCCGTCGACAAACGCCTCGGGGTCGACGATGCCGTTTTCGTCGGCATATTCGTTGACGACGTCGATGACGGCTTCGCGGACGGACTGCCTGTTTTCCTCGGTGAGTTCGATGCCGTCCAGTTCCTCCACGCCGCTTGCCTTCAGGTCGGCAAAGACATCCTCGACCGTTGCGAGCACCGTATCGGCGACCTCATCCACCGTCGAGCTGTTCTCATAGATATTGTTGACGATCTCCGTCGTCTTTTCTTCGATGTATGTATCGGTCACGCCCGCACGGTTCAAAAAGTTGTCGACTTCTTCGTCCGTCGTCTCGCTGCTGCCCGAGGAGGCGAGGAAGTCCTTGACGGAATCTTTGACCTCGGTCTTGATGGTGTTGGCGGTCGTTTGGATGACGGTGTTCTTCGCGATCTCGCGGAAGCATCCCGCGATGCTGTCCGCGATCGCATCGATGTTCTCGTCGAGGAGGGCGTCGGCGGCGCTCTCCGCGTCCCATCGGGTGACGCAGGCGAGCACGGTGATGCTGTCCATTTCAATGCTCAGCGCGATATCCGCGCCGTCGCCCGCAAGCTCGATGTCGCCTTCGGACGAGCCCATCATCTTCTGCAGCTGCTCCTTGCTGATATGTGCCTTTACATCGAGCCGCCAGACCGGCTGAACAAAATACAGCGCGATCGCCGCCGCGCAGATGAGCGCGAAAATGACGTTAAAAATGAGTGTGACTGTTTTTTTCATACTCTATCCTCTCGGAATGATTTTGTGACTATATTATATGGAAAGGCGCACGCCTTGTCAACCGTTTGGGGCGGGCGGCGCTCCATTTGCGTCCGGGAAAAAGTTTCCTTTCCTTCAAGAGAGTGAGAAAGATGAAAAATTTTTCCCGAATGCCGTGCGGGCAGTTGCGCATCCCGCGCCGATGCGCTATAATTTTATCATACGAAACGTGCAGAGGGAGCCCGGATGGACGCGCATACATTCAACCGACAATTGAAGAGGCTTGCGTCGGACAAGCGCGCGCTCGAAGCGCTCTATGCGGAATATGCGCTCCCCATGAAGGCGCACCTTCTGCGCAGGTTCGGCTCGCTCGTCAGCGCCGAGGACGTGACGCAGGACGTCTTTGTCAAGCTGCTCTCCCTCCGCGACCCGCCCCGCGTCGAATACCCCGCGTCGTGGCTCTACACCCTCGCCGACAACCGCGCCAAGGACATCCTGCGCGCCGCGCATCCCGAAGCGGCGCTCGAAGAGGGGCTCGCCGCGCCCTTCGACCTCGACAGGACCATCGTCAACGCGCAGACGCGCCGCGCGCTCGAAGCGCTCGACGAGGACGTGCGGCGCATCCTCTACCTGCATTTCTGGGAGGGGTACTCTCTGAAGGAGATCGCCGCGGAGTCGGGGATGAGCTATGCCAACGTGCGCGTCAAGGTGAGCCGCGCCTACCGCAAATTAAAAGAGATCTTATGACGGGAAGAGTTGTCACAGACGGCGCGCTCCGCCCGTCTCTATGAATGCAACAGAGCGGAAGATATGAATATCAGACGAAAATTACAACGGGAGGCGAAAGCCGACCTTCAGACGCTGCAGACGCAGGAGGACGCGGCATTTCTCCGCCGCGCCGCCGCCGAGGCGTCGTTTGCCGCGGCGCAGCGAAGAAAAAAGCGCCTGCGCATCTTCGCCGCCGTCGGGGCGATGTGCGCCGTGTGCTTCGTGACCCTCGCCGTGGGACTGCCCCGGTGGGCGGGCGCGCCGCGCTCGGAGGGGCTGAACGACATGGCGGGCGCCGCGCCCGACGCCGTTTCGCCCGCGCCCTCCGAACCCTCCGCCCCGGCGGGCGAGGACGGGTGGCGGGACGCGGCGCGGGCGCTGGGCTTTTTCATCGGCGCGGAGGGCTGGACTTGCGTCGGGGAGGACCTTGGGGACGGCGCGTCGTATGTGGTCGTCTGCCTGCGCGGGGAGGAGGAACTGACCGTGCGCTTCCCCGTGACGGAGCCGCTCTCGGGCGGGAGCGAGATGCCTGCCGGCGCGTTCACGCTCGTATATGCGGAGGAGAACGGCACCGTGCGCGCCGTCCTCATGCGGGAGGAGACGCCGCTGCTTTGCGTGGACGCTTTCCGGGGCGGCGCGGAGCGGCTGTGCGCGCTGCTTTCCGAACTCGTGCATCCCGTTTGACGGGGCATGACGCAAAAGAGAAAGGGACGTACCCCAAAACGGGGACGTCCCTTTCCGGTATGGAGGGAGCGCCGCGGCGCCCGCGGATGAGCGGGTCAGGTGGCTTTTATCCGCCTCTTGCAGCGGCGGGCGCGCGGCTGCTTTGTGACGATCGCGCCCGTATCGCGCAGCCATTGCACGGTGTCGGCGAGCGTCTCGGAAAAATCGCGGGGCGCAAACCCCAATTCCCGCGTCGCCTTCTCGTGCGAGTAGCAGCCGTTCTCCAGGATGACGCGCAGCGCATAGGGGGAGAAGAGCGGCTTCTTTTTGGTCAGTCTGGCGTGCAGCACCGCGAAGGGCGCCGCCGCCATCGCAAGGAAGTGCGGTATGTTGGCGACCCTCTTGCCGTTGACGATGGGGCGGAGCAGGTCGAGCGTTTCGCGGATGGTGTGATAGCCGCCCGAGAGGATATAGCTCTCGCCCGATCTGCCCCTGTCCGCCGCCGCGACGATGCCGTCCGCGACGTCGCGCACGTCCACAAAGTCGTAGCCGCCCTTGACGCAGGCGGGGAACTTCCCGTTCGCATAGTCCTTGACGAAGCGCACGAGATGGTTGCTGCCCCCGTTGTACGGACCGATGATGCCCGAGGGCAGCACGACCACGGCGGGGATCTCCTTTGCCGCTTCAAGCACGATGCGGGCGGCGATCGCCTTGCTCTTGGAGTACGCGCCCTCGACCTTGCGCGAATCATAGCGCTCGATCTCCGTCTTGACGGTCCCTTTCTTCGTGTCGGGCATGGCGTGGACGGAACTGACGTATACGAACTTCTTGACGCCCGCCGCTTTGGCACGTTCGAGCACGTTGATCGTGCCGCGCACGTTCACGCCGTACGCCGCGGGCGAGTGCTTGTCGGCGATCTCCACGATGCCCGCGCAGTGCAGCACGATCGCCTCCGTCCCTTCGGGAAGGGTGAAAAATTCGTCCAGCGTCTCGGGTTTTGTGACGTCTCCGAAGCAGATCTCAACGCCCAACTGCCGCATGAGCGTACTGTTCTCTCCGGGCAGGAGCAGCGCGCGCATCGCCTCCCCCCGTTCCTTTAACCGCAGACATACGGCGCTGCCGACGTGTCCCGCCGCGCCCGTAATGAGATATAATGTTTTCATGGCTGCCTCCTCTTGCCTTCGCTGCCGTTTTGTGCTATAATGTCTGTATCACCGAAGAAAAACCGTGCAGCGCGGCATTCTCTTTGTTCACTTACAGTATACCACGCATTCGCCGGAATGCGTCCGTTCAGTTTTTGTACGGATGTACGTTTTCGGACAATTTGTTCCGAAATGTTCGGAAGGAGACAAAATCATGCAAAGTAAAGGCGATCTGCGCGTCAGGATGACGCAGAAGATGCTCACGGACGCCTTTCTCGAGCTGCGCAGGCAAAAGCCGCTCAGAAAGATCACGGTGAGTGAATTGTGCAGCCGTTCGGGCGTGGGGCGCGGGACGTTCTACGCGCACTATACCGATATCTACGATCTGAACGAAAAGCTGGAGGCGCAGTTTTTGCAGGAGTTCTCCACGGCGCTCACGGGCGCGCTCGAGAGCCGCGAGACGCTGCAGTCCACGCGGCGGGTATGCCGCACCGTCTTCAAGCTGCTCGAGGAGAACGAGGCGCTCTGCGGGCTGCTGCTCTCGGCGGACAACACGGGCGGCGCGATGCGCTTCATCGAGTTGGGCGGGCAGCTGTGCGCCGAATATTACCGCGTCGCCTTTCAGGACGTGCCGCCCAAGAAGCTGGGCGACTTCTACCGCTTCGTTTCCTCGGGCTGCGTTGCCTGCCTGCGGGCGCGGCTCGCTTCGGCGGAGCGCGTCCCCGTCGAGCAGTTTGCCGACGAGATGAGCGAGTTCATCTCCCGCGGGGTGCGCGCCCTGTTGTGAGCGGCTGAAAAAACTTGCTTTTTTTGCGGAATTGTGGTATACTGTCCGCGTACAGAACGGGAGAGATCGCTTATGCACAATTGTATTTCCATCACCGATACGCTCACCTATCTGGGCGGCAACGACAGGCGCATCGCTCTGTTTGAGAGCGCCTATCCCGTTCCGCGCGGCGTCTCCTACAATTCCTATCTTTTGAAGGACGAAAAGACGGTGCTCTTTGACACCGTGGACGAGGCGGTCGCGGAACAGTTCTTTGAAAATCTTTCCTGCGCGCTGGGAGAAAGGCCGCTCGACTACATCGTCGTGCATCACATGGAGCCCGACCATTCCGCGACGCAGCGCAGGCTTTTGCAGGCGCATCCCGAAGTCACCGTCGTCACGACGCAGAAGGCAGCCGCGATGATGAAAAATTACTTCGGCTTTGCGGGAAAGACGGTGCTCGTCAAGGAGGGGGATACCCTCTGCGTCGGCGCGCATACGCTGCGCTTTGTCCTCGCGCCCATGGTGCATTGGCCCGAGGTCATGATGACCTACGTCGCGGAGGAGGGCATCCTCTTTTCCGCCGACGCGTTCGGCACGTTCGGGGCGCTCCCGGGGAGCATCTTTGCGGACGAGGTCGATTTCGAGCGCGATTTCCTTGCCGACGCGCGCCGCTATTATTTCAACATCGTCGGCAAATACGGCGTACAGGTGCAGAACGTCCTGAAAAAGGCGGCGGGGCTGGAGATCCGCCTCGTCTGCCCGCTGCACGGTCCCGTCTGGCGCAGGGATTTTGCATGGTACCTCGAAAAATACTGCACATGGAGCGGCTATCTGCCCGAAGAGCGGGGCGTCGCGGTGTTCTATGCCTCGGTATACGGACACACGCAGAACGCCGCCGAGATTGTCGCCTCCGCCGTCGCCGCCAAGGGGGTGAAGGTGCGGGTGTATGACGTCTCCGTCACGTCGGTCGGCGAGCTCGTGAGCGAGGCGTTCCGCTTCTCGCACGCGGTGTTCGCTTCGACGACGTACAACAACGGCATCTTTATCAGCATGGAGCAGCTTCTCGCGGATCTTGCCGCGCACGCGTGGCAGAACCGCGCCTATGCCGTCATCGAGAACGGCTCGTGGGCGCCGCAGGCGGGCGGTCTGATGGACGCGCAGCTCTCCGCGATGAAGAATATGCGCTGCATCGGGGAAAAGACGACGGTGCTTTCCGCGGTGAACGAAGAGAGCGCGGCGGCGCTGCGGGAACTTGCGGCGCTCGTCGCGGCAGACGTTCTGGACAATTAACGCCCGAAGGGCGCAAACAGGGAGGTTGATACAATGGCAAAGTATGTTTGCACGGTGTGCGGCTACGAGTACGACGAGGCGGCGGGCGATCCCGACAACGGTATCGCGCCCGGCACCAAGTGGGAGGATGTCCCGGACGACTTCACCTGCCCGCTCTGCGGCGTGGGGAAGGAAGATTTCGCCAAGCAGGACTAAGGTACGGAGCCTCCGCTTTTGCGGGGGCTTCGCGCTTTTTCAGGGAAAATTTTGCGCGCGGATGATTGAATATGCCCGCGGCGTGTGATATATAGGTACAGCGGGCGGTCTCGCCCGCATTCTCCCGACAGGAGGTCACTTTTATGGAAAAACGTGTTGCGATCCTGCCCGTCATCCCCATGCGGACGCAGGTCGTGTTCCCCGATACCACGGTCGCGTTCGATGTGGGGCGCGGCGTCTCTCTTGCCGCCGTCGAACGCGCGGGCGGCAGCGATAAATACGTCTTCGTCACCCGCCAGAGCGACGCGCAGAAGGAATTTCCCGAAGAGGACGATCTCAGCAAGATCGGCACGGTGTGCGTCATCCGTCAGGCGACGCGCCTTCCGGGCGACAGGATGCGCGTGTTTGCCGCGGGCGAATACCGCGCCGCGGCGCGCGCGTTCCGTACCGAGGACGGCTATATTTACGCCGTGACCGAAGAACTTGCGCCCATCCACGGCGATCCGACGCTCGAGGAGGCGTATTTCCGCACGGCGAAGGAACTCGTCAAGGAGATCGTCTCGGGCGAGGGACGGGGCAGCAAAGAGCTGGACGGCGCGCTCACGGGCATCTCCGATCCCGACAAATATATCAATGTCTGTACGCATTTTCTGCGGCTCAAAGACGAGGTCAAACAGCAGATCCTGGAGGAGACGACGCTCGTTAAACGGCTGCGCCTGTTTGAACAGTGCCTCAATACCGAGCTGGAGATCGGGCGTCTGGAGCGCAAGATCGCGCAGGACGTGCGCCGCAATATCGACAAATCGCAGAAGGAATACTATCTTCGCGAGCAGCTCAAAGCCATCCATGCGGAGCTGGGGGACGACGTCGAGGAGAACGAGCGCCTGCGCGAGAAGATCCTCGCCAAGCGCCTGCCCGCGGCGGTGGAGGAAAAGGCGCTCGCGGAGCTTGCGCGCATGGACAAGATGCCCGCTTCCTCGCCCGAGTACACGGTGCTGCGCAACTATGCCGACTGGCTCATCGACCTTCCGTGGCGGGAGGAGACCAAGGATACCGAGCGGCTCGCGGACGTCGAAAAGGTCTTGAACGCCGATCATTTCGGGCTGGAAAAGATCAAGGAGCGCATTGTCGAATATCTCGCCGTCCTGAAGCTGACGGGGGAGCTCAAAGCACCCATCCTGTGCCTCGTCGGTCCTCCGGGCGTGGGCAAGACGAGCGTCGCGCAGTCCATTGCGCGGGCGCTCGGCAGGAAATTCGTGCGCATGAGCCTGGGCGGGCTCAAGGATGAGGCGGAGATCCGCGGACACCGCCGCACCTATGTCGGCGCCATCCCGGGGCGCATCATCTACGAGATGAAGAACGCGGGCTCCGTCAATCCCGTGTTCCTTCTGGACGAGGTGGACAAGATCTCCTCCGACCTTCGCGGCGATCCTTCGAGCGCCCTTTTGGAGGTGCTCGACCCCGAGCAGAACGCCACCTTCCGCGACCGCTATCTCGAAGTGGAGTACGACCTCTCCAAGGTCATGTTCATTGCGACGGCGAACACGCTGGACACCATCCCGGGACCTCTGCGCGACAGGATGGAGATCATCGAACTCTCCGGCTACACGCCCGAAGAGAAGGAGGAGATCGCCAAGCGCTATCTCGTTCCCAAAAAGCGCAGGGAGAACGGGCTCACGGAGGAGAATATCCGCTTCACGGAGGGCGCGCTCGCCGCGATCATCGACGGCTACACGATGGAAGCGGGCGTGAGAACGCTGGAAAGGACGATCGGCACGGTGTGCAGGAAGGCGGCGGTGCGCATCGCCAAGGGCGAAGAGCATCACATCGTCGTCAACAAGCACAATCTGGAGAGCTTTCTGGGCGGCAAGCGCTTCTTCCGCGACGAGGAGATGCGCAAAGAGGATGAAGTCGGCGCGGCGACGGGGCTTGCGTGGACGGCAGTCGGCGGGATGCCCCTCACCATCGAAGTCTCTGCCATGCAGGGCAAGGGGGATATCCTGCTCACGGGTAAGCTCGGCGACGTCATGAAGGAGTCGGCGCGCGCGGCGATCAGCTATATCCGCGCCCATGCCGACAAGTACGGCATCTCCGGGGACGCCTTTGAGCACCGCGACATCCACATCCACGTCCCCGAGGGCGCGACGCCCAAGGACGGACCTTCGGCGGGGATCACGATGGCGACCGCCATCCTTTCGGCGTTCACGGGGCATCCCGTGCGGCGGGACATCGCCATGACGGGGGAGATCACCCTGCGCGGCAAGGTCCTGCCTATCGGCGGGCTCAAGGAGAAGGCGATGGCGGCGAGCCGTATCGGCATCCGCGACGTCATCATTCCCGAGGAGAACAAAAAGGACGTGGAGGAGATCCCCGCAAACGTCCGCAAAAATATCAATTTTATCTGCGTGAGCGACGTCGATCAGGTGTTCCGCACCGCAGTCACGGGGATGTCCTATGCAGGTTAAGGATGCAAAATTCATCACGAGCGCGGCGCGGGCGGAACAGTTCCTCCGTCCGCCCAAGCCCATGATCGCGGTGTGCGGAAAGTCCAATGCGGGCAAGAGCACGCTCATCAATCTGCTCGCGGGGAGAAAACAGCTCGCCAAGACGAGCGCCTCCCCGGGGCGCACCCGTCTCGTCAATTACTTTGACTTCGGCGCATTCTGGCTCGCGGATCTGCCCGGCTACGGCTATGCGGCGGTCTCCAAGGCGGAACAGGCGAAGTGGGCAAAGACGCTCGACAGCTTTTTCGCCGCGAAGGAGGACGTCGCGCACGTCTTTCTCTTATCGGATATCCGCCGCGATCCCTCGGCGGACGATATGCAGATGGTCTCCTTTCTCGTCTATCACGGCGTTCCCTTCACCGTCGTCGCGACCAAGAGCGACAAGCTCTCGCGCATGAAGGCGAAGGAGCGCGCGCGTGCCGTCGCCAACGCCTTCGGGCTGGGCGCGGACAACGTCATCGCCGTCTCGGGCGTCACGGGCGAGGGGAAGGACGCGCTGCTCGCGCGCATCGCGCAGGTCGTCGCCGTCTCATTGGGCGGGACGGGGGACGCGGAGTAAGGCGCGGCACATTTGCTTGACAATTGCGCCGCGCTCGGGTATAATCATACAAAAATGCCGCGCCGTGCGCGGCGGAAGGAATGCGTATGAAGAGAGTTCACAAGCTCGCGGGCGTCGTGCTCGCATTGGTCGTGTCTGCCGCGGCGCTCACGGCGTGCGTGCCGGAAGAACCGGACGATACAACGCAGGGAGCGCTCAAACTCAGCCACGCGTCGGCGGCGATCCTGGTCGGCGCGGGCGTTCAGCTCACGGCGCGTCTGGACGGCGAAGAGACGGACGCGGTTTGGACGTCCTCGGACGAAACCGTCGCCACGGTGGACGAGGACGGCTATGTCACGGGCGTCTCCGTCGGCGATTGCACGGTCACCGCTGCCGCAGGCGGCGAGGAAGCGACGTGCGCCGTCACGGTCGGCGCGCCCGCCGAGGCGACCGAACTCTTGCTCGATAAGACCACGCTCACGATGGAGATCGGCGACAGCGCGACCATCCATGCGACCGTCTCGCCCGTGACCGTACGGCTCTATTGGGTCAGCTCCAATTCAAAGGTCATCGTCGTCAGTGCGGGCGGCGTCGTCACCGCGGTCGGTTCGGGTACGGCGGACGTCATCGTGACGACGGGCGGCTCGATGAGCGCGCGCTGCACCGTCACGGTCATGCCGGGCGAGGGGAGCGTCTGCCCCGACTTCAGCCTGCAGCGCTATGAGAACGCGACGGGCGATCTCACGGACGAGACCTATTCCCCCGCGGACAGCCGCGGCAAGATCACGGTCATCAACTTCTGGGGAACGTGGTGTGACCCTTGCAAGGCCGAACTTCCTTACTTCGACCGCGTCGCGGCGGAGGAAGAGGACGTCGTCGTGGTCGCGGCACACAGTATCCAGTCGATGAAAGATGCGCCGTCGTACATTGAAGAAAACTATCCCGAAAGCAAGATGATCTTCGTGCAGGACAAAGTGCAGGCGGGCGGGAGAGACGTGTTCGGGCTGCTGGGCGGAAAGAACGCCTATCCGCACACCGTCATCCTCGATAAAGAAGGCACGATCGTGTATATGCACACGGGGAGCCTGTCGTACGATCGGCTCATGGAGGAGATCGAAAACGCAAGGTGAGAGAAGCGGCGTCTGCGGACGCCGCTTTCCTTTGTATATTTTTTCAAATGTGCGGCAAAAATATTTGCCAAACCGGGCGCGGTATGGTATAATACCAAGGCTTGTGTGTGCATACGCACAAAATCCGCACCCGCGGCGTTCCGCTCTCCGTGCCCGTAAATTTTTTCATGCGGGTCAGGGGCGGGGAAAAATCAAGCGGGGAGGTAAACGGAGGAATTATGGCAGTCATTACCATGAAGCAGCTTCTCGAAGCGGGCGTCCATTTCGGACACCAGACGAGAAAGTGGAACCCCAAGATGAAGAAGTACATCTTCGCCGCACGTCACGACATCCACATCATCGATCTTGAAATGACGGCGAAGCTCATCGAGGAAGCGTACGCGTTCGTCGTCGAGCAGGTCAAGGCGGGCAAGTCCGTCCTGTTCGTCGGCACCAAGCGTCAGGCGCAGGATGCGATCAAGGAAGAGGCGGAGCGCTGCGGTCAGTTCTACGTCAATTCCCGTTGGCTGGGCGGCACGCTCACCAACTTCAAGACCATCCGCTCCCGCATCGAGTATCTTGAAAAGCTCGAGAAGATGGAGGAGTCGGGTGAGTTCGAGCTCCTTCCCAAGAAGGAAGTGCTCGGGCTCAAGAAGGAGATGGCAAAGCTGCAGGAGAATCTGGGCGGCATCAAGAAGATGCGCGGGATGCCCGGCGTCATGTTCGTCGTCGACCCTCACAACGAGGATATCGCCGTCGCCGAGGCGCGCAAGCTCCACATCCCGATCGTCGCGATCACCGATACCAACTGCGATCCCGACCTCATCGACTATGTCATTCCCGGCAACGATGACGCGATCCGTGCGATCAAGCTCATTTCGTCCGTCATCGCAAATGCCGTGATCGAAGCAAATCAGGGTGAAACGCCCGCCGAGGCGGCTGCGGAGCCCGCACCCGAGGTTGCGGCGACGGAAGCCGCTGCCGAGTAAATCCCGGAAAGGAGAACCATTATGGCAGAATTTACCGCAAAGGACGTTATGAAGCTGCGCGAACAGACGGGCGCAGGGATGATGGATTGCAAGCGCGCCCTCGTGGACGCGGACGGCGATATGGAAAAGGCGGCAGACCTTCTCCGTGAGCGCGGGATCGCAAAGGCGGCAAAGCGCGCCTCCAAGGTCGCTGCGGAGGGCATCGTCTATGCCTATGTCGACGGCAAGACGGGCGTTTTGGTCGAGGTCAACTGCGAGTCCGACTTCGTTGCGAAGGGCGACAAGTTCAAGGCGCTCGTCGAAGATGTCGCAAAGCAGATCGCAGCCGTAAAGCCCGCATCGGTCGAGGAGCTCCTCGCAAGCGATATGGGCGGCAAGACGGTGGAAACCTTCGTGCAGGAGCAGATCGCAGTCATCGGCGAGAAGATTTCCGTCCGCCGTTTCACCGTGTACCAATCGGAAGGCTTTATCGAGACGTACATCCACATGGGCGGCACGATGGGCGTCATGCTCGATTTCTCGGGCGAGCCCACCGAGCAGGCGAAGAGCATCGCGCATGACACGGCGCTGCACGTCGCTTTCTCCAAGCCTCAGTACATGAACGCTTCCGAGGTCTCCGCAGAGACGCTCGAGAAGGAGAAGAACATCCTGATGCAGGAAGTCCTCAACGAGGGCAAGCCCGCAAACATTGCCGAAAAGATCGTCATGGGCAAGATCAAGAAGTTCTACGAAGAGAACTGCCTCATGGATCAGAAGTTCATCAAGGATGACAAGATCACGATCGCACAGCTTCTTGCGCAGGCAGGCGCAGGCGTCGCATTGAAGCGGTTCTGCTTCTTCGTCCGCGGCGAGGGTCTCGAAAAGAAGAGTGAGGACCTCTCCGAGGAAGTCGCAAAGCAGGTCGAGGCAATGAAGAAATAATCTTAAAAAGCTCACGCAGCGGCGTGAGCTTTTTCTTTTGCGCCGCCCGCGGCTTTCGCCGCGGGCGGCGCAAACATTCACCGTGCAGCTTTGACAGCGTCTTAAAAGCTGCTTGGTAAAAATCAAAAATATTTTTTGGAAAAGTATTGACAAACCGTATTCTGTATTGTACAATGGTCACAGAAGATACAGGAGGGGGGTCAAGGCAATGAAGAAATCAAAGGTTTTTTGCGTGATCATGGCGGTCTGTTCTCTGTTTGCGGCGTCACTTTGCACGGGGTGTTCGGCATTGTATTCGGAAGAACAGCATATGCGGCGGATCAGAGAGCGGGCGGAAGAGCGTTTTTTGGGGGAAGACAGCGAGTACACGGGTCTGGAAGTATATCCGATCTACAATGAGTACGATGAACTAAAGTATGCGCTTATTGAATTTGAGCCGCAGGGATTTTTGTATGTACTTATCAGAGAAGGCATCACATTTGAATTGATTAGCGGCGTCGGTATGTATCTCTGCAGCGATATGGAGCCGGAAGAAAGTTGGATGCCCTATCGGGTGCATGAGGGGATGCGAGAAGAGGTGGTAGACGAGAACGGACACACGTCGATTTATACCGATCGTGAATTGTTCCGTGGTGAAAACGGGGACGTGATCGTCTATCATCAAAGTCATTTCAAAGTGGCGGGGATTGAAAATGAACGCCGATACCTGTTGTCAATTGTATCGGTGTCGCATGGTTCCGGGTCAGATGCTTTGATTCCTGCGGTCAAGCGCGGAGAGCAGTATCTCAACCTTGTGGATGGAACATTAATCGACTATGAGCCGGGAATGCAGTCTGCCACTTATGCCGTTGAATATCTGTATTTTATTCCAAAACCAGATTTTGATTTATAAGGAGCAAAGTATGTATAAGCAAGAAATAAAAAAATGGGTTATATGTGCAACTTTTATCTTGGTGCTTGTGTTTTTAAGTGCCGCCTTATGTGCGATGAGCGGTTGCGCACAAGATTACGGCGTGTTGTATTCCTTGCAGGACGTTTACGATGCGCAGGGAATCGACAGGGACGATCTTTTGAATATCGCATATCATAACGGAGATATAGAAAACAATCAGGAGGCGCTGCAGGGTTTTACGCCGAAACCAATAGGAGAATTGGACGAAAGGACTGCGCAAAAGATCCGGGAATGTCTTGCGAGGATATTTCGTGAAGATTACGAGATAAATGCGATGGAGGACGGATTTAAAATCGTAAAGTATCTCGGTTGTTATAATGAATATTTTGCTTTTCGATTTACAGACAGTTATTTTGATTATCCAGCTGTGGATGATGAGCCGCAGATACAAGTGATTGATGAAATTCAATTTTTGTATTGGCACACAAGTCAAATATGCTTATGGAAAGAGAATTAAACAAAGGTGGGAAAACAGATGAAAAATTCAAAGTATTGACCGGCATGTTGCTTGCGTCGATCATAGCGTCTTTTTCGCTTGGGGTTGGAACGCTTTCCGGTTTTGTGCCGCTTTTATAGTGCTATACAAGCTGCTTGGTAAAAATCAAAAATATTTTTTGGAAAAGTATTGACAATTCCGTTGCCGCGTGCTAATATTTTATTGTAAAGGATTGTATATGGAGAGGTTATGCGCAAAATGGGCACGATCCTCCGATCGGAGAAGGAGGCGCTTCCGATGGGTATTTGATTTTGCGTTATGAGCAGGTCATGCAATTAATTCGAAATGCAGAAAAATAAATAGAGAGGGAAATCGATGCGACAAAATATGAAAAGATTTGCAATGATATTGTGTGTTTTACTGATCGGACTGTGCGCAATGAGCGGCTGTACACAAGATTACGGCGTGTTGTATCCCTTGCAGGACGTCTACGATGCGCAGGGAATCGACAGGGACGATCTTCTGAATATCGCGTATTATAACGGGGATATAGAAAGGAATCAAGAGGCGCTGCAGGGTTTTACGCCGGAACCGATTGGGGAACTGAGCGAAAATACAGCGCAAAAGATTCGGGAATGTGTTGCACAGAGTTATCGAAATGATGGAGCCAATACTGGTTATGCAGACGAATTAAATACGACGGCAGAGGATATACGCATTGTCAAATATCTCGGTTGTTATAACGGCTATTATGCTGTTCGTTATCGCAATACTCGTTATATTGATACAACTGAAGAGAAAGATCCGGATGACTATGTGCAGGAAGTAGGTGGGATTGAGTTTGTTTATGTAGAAACAAGCAGAATTTATCTTTGGAAGTAAATGGGGCAAAATGAATTTCAGGGAGGAACAATCGATGAAAAAATTCAAACTGCTGACCGGAATGTTGCTTGCGGCGATCATATCGTCTATTTCGCTTGGGGTTGGAACGCTTCCCGCTTTTGCGCCGCTTTTATAGTACTATACAAGCTGCTTGGTAAAAATCAAAAATATTTTTTGGAAAAGTATTGACAGAGCTGTCACTGCGTGCTAATATTTTATTGTAAAAGATTGTATATGGGGCGATCATGCGCAAAACGGGCATGATCCTCCGATCGGAGAAGGAGGCGCTTCCGATGGGGATTTGATTTTGCAACAGCAAACCGATCGAGAATGACCATGATCTGAAAAAAGGGAGTATATCATGAAAACACTGACTAAATTTTACGCCTGCATCGCTGCCGCGGCATCGCTGTTTGCGGCGGCGCTCTGCGCGGGGTGTACGCCCGAGCAACGATATTCCGAATCGGTCGGAGAGTTTTATTCATTAGATGAGGCATATGAAAACGGTTGGTTGACGCAAGGCGATCTGAAAAATATTGCGTATTATTACCATACACGTTATGGTGAAACGGAACATATAGACCAATCGTTTGTGCCAACTCCGAAAATGCCGGAGACTTTGAGTGAAGATATACAAAATAAAATCAAACGGTCGTATCTGAACGAAATCATTGATATGCCGAATGGATTGTTTGATCAGGTTATTATTTATAATTATTTTGGTACATATCATGACAATATCGTTCTGCACATTTCGGATAATTACAACGCATATGATTATGTGATTGAGCCGGAACATGAAATCGGCGGCATTTGTTTTTATGAGTATTCTTCAGCCTTTTTACGGGTTTGGCGTGAAAGAATTACGATTCAATAGGAGAAACTAAAGTATGAAAGAAAAGAAAATGGTCTCTATTTTATTGAGTTGTGTTTTATTGATCGGGATTAGTCAGGGGATCTTTATGCATGGGGGATCTCAAAATTATGCAAATGCTTCTGTCATGGAGGCAGTCTTAAATCAGCAAAGTTATAATGGCTCTGAGCAAAATGATGTTTTGGAAGGCATTTCTGAAGAACAACAAAATACACAAGTTTGTATTGATGAGCCTATAGTCTCTACGCGTAGTCTTGCCGGCTCCGAAAGTTGTATTGAACATTGTACATCACATGGCTCTGGACGAGAAAATGGAGGAACGAATCTTTTAAATTCAGGATGTCGCAATTATATGGGATGGAGTTATGAAAATTATGGTACAGTAGATATCCCATATTGGATAAATCAATCATCTATGAATACGATGAGTGCAACACACAGGCAATTATTGCTTAATGATATACGGGAGCAGGCGGAGTTATGGAACGATGTCAAAATGTATGATGGATCAGGGCAATTAATTAATTTATATGAGGTTGGCATTGGTGAAAGTAACCGTCCTTCTAATATTGATGGAAAGCAAGTGGTAGAAGTTCTTCGTTTAGATGGAAATTATGCTGGACAATTTTCTCCATCGGCATTACAAATCAGAATAAATTATAATTCATCAGGAAGTGGAACAAGACCTGGACGCAATGTGGATACTCCAATGCATGAAATGGGGCATTTGTTGGGTTTATATGATTTGGATCCGGGAAATCAAGTCGCATATGGAACACATCGTGTTTTAATGGGGTATAATAGAGGAACTACTGAAGCGACATTGGATCAGGCAATAAAGTATCAAGATATTCAAGGGGTTGCTGTTGCCAATAATTGTCATACAAATCATCAATATACACGATATGTAAAAAATGGCAACAAATATTTACACATATGTTTCTATTGTGATATGATAGAAGAAAGAACCGAACCACTTTCTGGTAGTTCAGCAATGGGGACAGTGACCAATTGTAATCATAATTATGGGGCAATGGTATCGGCTGGCGATCGGCTATGGTTAAAATGTTCTAAATGTTATAAAATATTGGAAACGACAATATATGATTACACAAATTTATTTGCGGGAGGGAATGGCGATTTAAATAATCCGTTTTTAATCAGCAATGCAGAGCAGTTCAGAAATATCGGATGTGCCTATACGTCGGTATATGTTCCCAGAGAGGGAATGGAAAATCAGATCACATATGCTTTCAAATTGACAAATAACATCACGATCCCGGGAGATTGGACGCCGTTTTCTTATAAATTTGCAGGAAATTTTGATGGGAACGGATATTATATTTCCTATGCGATGCAGCTGACACAGAGCGAAGTAAACGATAGCGATAAGCAGGGATTGTTTGGCTTTGTGATAAGCCCTGCCCAAATATACGATCTGGAATTGATCAATTGCACGATCACGAGCGATGTCAATACCGTAATGTCTACTTCGCATACCTTTGTCGGCATCGGGATCTTGGCGGGATCGGTTTATTCGGCGTCCGGGATATCCGATATCACCGTGACGAATCCCAAAATCGAGTGTAAGATCTCGGGCGCTTCTATCGGCGCATTGGCAGGCTCCCTGCAAGCGACAAGTGTAACAAATTGCGTTGTCAGAGAGGTCAACGGAACGGCAGCCATCACGAACAATACGCACGGTTATCTCGGCGGAATGGCGGGGATGGGCGACATAGGAAGATTCAGCGGCGGGAGTATTACGATCTCTCTTACAAATGAGGAATTTAACGCAGACAACGATATGATGGGAAAGGTCGTCGGAAATGCCGGCGATACCGTTCCCTCCGGTATGACTGCAAACGTCACAATGGATCAAGGCGACACTTGTATTGCCGCGGGAACGCTCATCACCCTTGCAGACGGAACGCAAAAAGCGGTAGAAGATCTTACGGGCAATGAGATGCTGCTTGTCTGGAACTTGCAGACGGGACAATTTGACAGCGCGCCCATCCTGTTCATTGACAGCGATCCTGCCGCGGAATACAGCGTGATCAATTTGTATTTCTCGGACGGGACACAGACAAAAGTCATCTCGGAACACGGATTTTGGGATCACGATCTGAACAAATATGTGTATCTGGATAAAGATGCGGCACAGTATATCGGACATTGGTTCAATATTCTCTCTACCGATGAGGACGGCAATCGCGTAACGGAAAAAGTGCAGCTCGTCAATGTTGTGATCCAAAATGAATACACCGTGGCATATAGTCCCGTTACATACGGTCATCTGTGCTATTATGTGAACGGGATGCTGTCTATGCCGGGCGGGATCGAAGGGCTTTTCAATATCTTTGAAGCGGACGCCGAGACGATGAAGTATGACGAAGCGCAGATGCAGGCAGATATTGCGCAATACGGGCTGTTCACCTATGAAGAGTTCGCGGAAATTTTCCCGATTTCGGAAGAAGTATTTGAAGCCTTTAACGGACAGTATCTGAAAGTCGCGATGGGCAAGGGGCTGATCGATGCGGAAGGCTTGCAGATATTGATCGAACGGTATGCGGAATTTTTAAGCGCGGTCGAATAACCGATAATCTTAAAAAGCTCACGCAGCGGCGTGGGCTTTTTCTTTTGCGCCGCCCGCGGCTTTCGCCGCGGGCGGCGCGCTTCGTTCGGAAAGTGTGTTCGGGGGTTGACAGTCGGGCGGTGGTATGGTATCATGTTCTTGCAGTATGGGGGAAGCGCCATGTATACGATCGTCCTGCACACATTGACGTTATACGAGATCTTTGCCTACTTCTTTCTCTATTCCTTTTTGGGTTGGGTGAGCGAGGTCGCCTTTCATGCCGTCAAGACGGGAAAATTCGTCAACCGCGGTTTTTTAAACGGTCCCGTCTGTCCCATCTACGGGGCAGGCGTCGTCCTTATCCTTCTCATTCTCGGGGAGTATGCACAAACCATGTGGGCGGTCTTTCTGGTCGGCGTCACCGTGCCGACGCTGCTGGAATTGGTCACGGGCTGGCTGCTGGAGACCTTTTTTCACGATAAGTGGTGGGACTATTCCGAGCGCCGCTTCAACTTCAAGGGGTATATTTGTCTGGAATTCGCGCTGCTCTGGGGATTGGCGGCGGTGTTCGTCATCGGCGTCATCCATCCCGCAGTGAAGTGGTTTGCGATGCTCTTTTCCGAACTTGCGGGGACCGTCCTCGTCTCGGCGGCGCTCGCCGCGCTCGCTGCGGACTGCGTTGTCACCGTGCTTCAAGTCGTCAAGCTCAATCAAAAGCTCGCCGAGATCGACCGCATCGCCAAAGCGCTGCGCGCGGGGTCCGATCTCATCGGAAAAGAGGTCGCCGCCGTCACGCTCGCCGCGCAGAAGGGCGCGGAAAAGGTCAAGGATGCCGTTTCGGAGAAGCGGGAAGTGTGGGGCGAGCGGGCGGCGGAGCGCCGCGCCAAGGCAAAAGCGCGCATCGACGAGATCGTCAAAAAGATGCCCAAGCGCCTGCTGCGGGCATTTCCGACCCTTTCCTCCAAGAAAAATCCCGATTCCGTGCCGCTCGCAAGGGAGAGCATGGAAAAAGACGGACGGGCGGGAAAAGAGGATGCGCCCGCGGAACGAAAGGGGGAGAAGGACGACCCCGGAACATGAAAATGAGCGCACAATTTGCCATTTCGTCTTGCTTTTTTCCGGGCGATATGCTATACTGTAAGAAACAGTTGTAGAAACAGACAACGCGGCGGGAGCCGTCAAAAGAGGAGGCCAAGATGACGCCGAAATATAAACGCATCCTTTTGAAACTTTCGGGCGAAGCGCTCGCGGGCGATCAGCGCTTCGGGCTCAATGAGGACGTCGTGTCCATGGTCGTCGATCAGCTCGTTAAAGTCCACGAGATGGGCGTGCAGATCGGGCTCGTCATCGGCGGCGGCAACTTCTGGCGGGGGCGGCAGGGTACCAATATGGATCGCACGACCGCCGATCATATGGGGATGCTCGCCACGGTCATGAATTCGCTCGCCATGATGGACGCCATCGAAAAACGGGGCATCCCGACGCGCGTACAGACGGCGCTCATCATGACATCGGTCGCCGAGCCCTACATTCTCCGCAAGGCGCTCAGCCACTTTGAGAAGGGGCGCATCGTCATTATGGCGTGCGGCACGGGCAATCCCTATTGCTCGACGGACACGGCAGCGGCGCAGCGCGCCTGCGAGATCGATGCGGACGTGCTGCTCATGGCGAAGAATGTGGACGGCATCTATGACAGCGATCCCGCCGTCAACCCGAACGCCAGGAAGTACGACCGTCTCACCTTCGGCGACATCCTCAACAAGGGATTGAAGGCGATGGACGCGACGGCGGCGACCATGTGTATGGAAAACAACGTCCCCGTGCTTGCGTTCGCGCTCTTTGAAAAAGATTCCATCGTCCGCGCCGTCTGCGGCGAGACGGTGGGGACGCTTATTTCCAACGAATAAACCAAAAAGGAGCTTTCTATGATCGAAAACGAACAGGTGGAGGAGATCTTCCTCATTCTCGAGGACAAACTGGACAAGACGATTGGCGTCTTGCAGGATGAATTTGCCGCTGTGCGCGCAGGCCGCGCCAATCCGCACATTCTCGACAAGATCCAGGTCGAGGCATACGGCGGCACGAGCCCCCTCAATCAGCTGGGCAATATCGCTGCGGTGGATGCAAGGTGCCTTGTCGTCAGCCCGTGGGATAAGTCCCTCCTGAAGTCGATCGAGAAGGCGATCCTCGCCTCCAACATCGGTCTGACGCCCACCAACGACGGCAACGTCATCCGCCTCGTGTTCCCCGAGCTCACCGAGGAGCGCAGAAAGGACCTCGTCAAGCAGGTGAAGCGCATGGGCGAGGAGGCAAAGATCGCGGTGCGCAACGTCCGCCGCGAGGCGATGGAATCGCTGAAAAAGATGAAGAACAACAAGGAACTCTCCGAGGACGAGGGCAAGGCGTGCGATCAGGACGTTGAAAAGAAGATCGCTTCCGCCATCGAGGACGTCGACAAAGCCGTTTCCGCCAAGGAAAAGGAGCTTCTCACCATCTGATGGGCGAGGGGAAACTTCCCGCGCACGTCGCCGTCATCATGGACGGCAACGGACGCTGGGCAAAAAAGAGGCTGCTCCCGCGCAGCGCGGGGCATCGTGCGGGCATGAAGCGCATGATCGGGCTTTCGGAGCATATCTTCGATCGCGGCGTGCGCTACTGCACGCTGTTTGCGCTCTCGACCGAGAACCTGTCCCGCCCCCAAGAGGAGCTGGACGGGCTTTTCGCGCTTCTCAGGGAATATTTCCCCGAGAATGCGGAAATTTTAAGAAACAAGAATATCACGCTCAAGGTCATCGGCGACAGGTCTCTCCTGCCGGAGGACGTCGTCTCGGTCATCGAAGCGGGGGAACGCCGCACCGAAGGAGGAACGCGCGGGACGCTCGTGCTTGCCATCGGCTACGGCGGGCGGCAGGACATCCTCGCCGCGGTCAACCGTGCGGTGCGCGAGGGGAAGGAAGTGACGATGGAGCAGTTCTCCGCCATGCTCTCGACGGGAGATATGCCCGCGCCCGACCTCCTCATCCGCACGGGGAAGGAGCTGCGCATCTCCAACTTCCTGCTGTGGCAGGCGGCGTACAGCGAACTGTACTTCACCGACGTGCTCTTCCCCGACTTTTCCGATGCGGAGCTGGACAAGGCGCTCGAGGCGTTCTCCCGCCGCGACCGCCGCTTCGGAAGGACGTAAATCGCGCGGCTTCCGGGAAGGAAACGATCTTATGGAACAAATGCAACCGCAGTCCGCCTCTCCCGAAGAGAAGAAACATCTCTCCAACGGACTTTTAAGGGTGATCACGGGCGCCGTCTATGTGCTCGTGCTGCTCGGCTTCTTTGTGGGGAAGGTCCTCGTACACAAGCTGTTTTTCGATGTGCTCATCGTGCTTTTTTCCGTGCTCGGGACGTACGAAATGATCCGCGCCTTCGGGGATAAGCTCCACAGATCGCAGAAACTTGTCGCGATGGTCTTTTCGCAGCTCTGCGTGATCGCCTATATCGCTGCGGACATCGTCTATACCGACTTTCTGGGCGTCAGGTTTCCCGACGACCCGCTGCAGGCGATCGGGCGCAACTACGCGCCGCACATCGCGCTCGTATTCTTTATCCTGGGGATCGCCGTCATCTTCGGCGTCCTCGTCTACGGGCATGACAGGATGAGCCTGGAATCGGTGGGGTACACGCTCGTCGCGTTCCTGTATCCCTCGGTGTTCCTGGTCATCATGGCGGTCTGCAACCACCTCGCCTTCTATTCGGATGCGGCGATCGCGTTCGTCTTTGTCATCAGCCCCGTGGCAGATTCCTTTGCCTATACCGTCGGCAGCGGGCTCGGGAAGCGCTTCCCCGCCAAACTTGCGCCCCACGTCAGCCCCAACAAGACGATCGTCGGGGGGCTGGGCGGTCTCATCGGCGGCGCGGTAGGCGGCGTGATGGTGTTCTTCATCTATTACGGGCTCACCCGCTGCGTGCAGCTCACGGGCATCGCGCAGTTTACGCTGTCCGCCCCCGAATTTATCTGGAAGGAGCTGCCATTCTTTATCGGGATCGGCGTCGTCATCTCGGCGTTCTCGCAGTTCGGCGACCTGGTGGAGAGCGCCTTCAAGCGCAAACTCGGGATCAAGGATATGGGCAATCTCCTGCCGGGTCACGGCGGCGTGCTCGACAGGATCGATTCCTCGCTGTACGCGAGCCTCATCGTGGCGTTTATTTTTGTACTGCGCATCATGATCGCGGGCGCGCCCGCATAACATAGGATAGCCGCGCCCGCCGCATGGCGGGCGTTTTTTCAAAGAGATATGACGAACATTGCACTCATCGGCTGTACGGGAAGCATCGGGCGGCAGGCGGCGGACATCGTGCGCCGCTATCCCGACCGCTTCCGCTTTACCGCCCTCGCCTGCGGGACGCAGGCGGGGGAGCTTGCCGCGCTCTGCGAGGAATTTTCTCCCCGCCGCGCCTTGTGTGAAGCGCCCTTCACGCCGCCGCAGGGGGTAAGGAGGGCACATACCAAAGAGGAACTCTTTGAGGACTGCGACGTCGCCCTCATCGCTGCGGGCGGGTTCGCGGGGCTCTCCTATACGCTCGCGGCGATCGCGGCGGGAAAGCGGGTGGCGCTCGCGAACAAGGAGTCCCTTGTCTGCGGCGGGGAACTCGTCATGCGCGCCGCCAAGGAGAGGGGCGTGGAGATCGTCCCCGTGGACAGCGAGCATTCCGCCATTTTCCAATGCCTTGCCTTCCGCCGCGACGCCTCCTTCCGCAAACTCATCCTCACGGCGAGCGGAGGACCTTTTTTGCATAAGACGGAGGAGGAGCTGCGCCGTGTCACCGCGCGCGACGCGCTCAGCCATCCCACCTGGAAGATGGGGGCGAAGATCACCGTGGACAGCGCGACGCTGCTCAACAAGGGATATGAGATCATCGAAGCGAAGTGGCTGTATGACGCGCCCTTCGAGGCGATCGAAGCGGTCGTCCATCCCGAGAGCATCGTCCATTCTCTCGTGTGTTTTGCGGACGGCGCGGCGCTCGCCCAGCTCGGCTATCCCGATATGCGCGTCCCCATCCAGCTCGCCCTCACCTACCCCGAGCGCCTTCCCTGCGCGCCGCAGCCCGATCTCGCGGCAATCGGAACGCTCACCTTTCTGCCCTTCCCCGCGAAAAAATTTCCCTGTTTTTCGCTCGCGCTGGAGGCGGGCGCCGCGGGCGGGACGATGCCGACGGTGCTCAACGGGGCGGGGGAAGTCGCCGTGGACGCCTTCCTGAAGGGGCGCATATCCTTCCCTGCCATCGCAGATACTATCCGGGACGCGCTGAACGCTTTCTCGCGCGAGGACGTGTACAGCTTCGCGCAGCTCGCCGAAACGGACGCCCGCGCCCGCGCCCATGCGCGCGCCTTTGTCTATGGAAAATCTTCTTCTTGACGCATGGAGCACGGTCGGCTCGGTCGCGCTCGCCATCCTCATCCTTCTCGTCATGATCACCGTACACGAATTCGGGCATTACCTTGCCGGGAAGCTCTTTCATTTCGGGATCGACGAGTTCTCCATCGGGTTCGGACCCGCGCTCTTCAAGCGCAGGCGGAAAAAAACGGGCGAACTGTTCTCCGTCCGCCTCATCCCGCTGGGCGGATACTGCGCCTTTTCGGGAGAGGACGGCTTGGAGGAAGAGGAGCCGCCCGCGGAGCCGTTCTCCGAGATGGACGAAAAAACGGGGGACGTACCCCCGGAAAACGTACCGCCGCCTGCCGGAACGCCCCGAAGGGCGCAGCAAAAAGAACGCCTCGCCTTCACCAAAACGCCCTGCTGGCAGCGTATCATCGTGCTTGTCTCGGGCGCGCTCATGAACTATCTTCTGGCGCTGCTGCTCATCATCGTCTGTTTTTTTGCCTACGGGCAGACGATGGTCGCCGTCTATCGGGCGGAGTCGTCCGCGGGGACGGATGCGGCGTATTGTCTGCAGGACTATGACGTGCTGCTCTCCGCCGAGGGGAAGGATCTCTATCTCACGACGGACATCGCGCAGGCGCTGAACGGCAAAAAGGCGGGCGACATGGTGCGGCTGCGCGTCTCCCGCGTCACCGAATGGCAGGACGGCGTGCCGCTCGCGCGCGAGGAGAGGGAGATCTCCGTCATCCTGCGCGCCGACGTCAGCGTGGAGAACAGCAGCGATCTTACGGACGTCTGGGCGGCGCTCGGCTTTGCCAACGATGCAGAGACGGGCTATCAGGTCGCGGGCGCGCTGTATACCTTCGGATTTTGGGAGACGCTGGGGCGCTCCTTCGTCTACTCCTTCAAGATCGCGGGATCGGTGTTTCGCGTGCTCGGCGAGCTCCTGACGGGCAGGCTCGGGCTTTCCGCTCTGGGCGGTCCCGTGACGACCATTGCGACGACGGCGCAGATCGCCTCGACGGGCGGGCGCGGCTTTCTGGAGATCGCGGGCTTTATCGGCGTCAACCTCGCCGTGTTCAACCTGCTGCCCATCCCCGCGCTGGACGGCAGCAAGGTCGTGTTCACCGTCATCGAGTGGATCCGCAAAAAGCCCGTCAACCGCAAGGTGGAGGCCGTCATCCACGCCGTCGGCTTTTTATTGCTCCTCGGGTTTGCCGTCCTTGTGGACGTGCTGCAATTTGTATAGATGGGAAAAGAGGGCGGACCCGTGGGTCTGCCCTCTTTCCGAAAGGAAGTAAAATGTTTGAAAACATCGTGCGGTCAGTCTGTTTCTTCGATCTTTCCGATCGCGTAAGTGATCTGCATGAGCCGTTTGTTCATGGGCGTGGGCGCGAGCTGGATGAGGTACTGCCCGTCTAAGATGGTCGTCATGCCCATGCTCCAGCCTGCCTGCAGCGTGTCGGTATTGTAGGTGATGAGCATGGGGATGCGCTCCCAATCGCCCTCGCCGAAGTTGTAGTTGACGTGATACCAGCCGGGATCGCGCATCCCGATGTGTTCGCCCTCGCGCTTGGCGGTGACGATGACCGTGCCGTTCTTTCCGCCCTGCGGCACCCAGATGACGTAGGGCATACTGCCGAGGAACAGCCCGTCCTTGGTCTCCACGCGCGTTCCCTTCCAAAGGGGATCGCCCCAGTCGATGCCGTCGTCCGAGAGCTTGCAGTAGATATCGCAGCTCGGATAGCCGACGATCTCATACACCATGATGTATTTCCCGTTGCCCATGCGCGCAACGACGGGCATCCCGGGACGCAGCGTCCTGTCCGGCACGGTGACGGTGTATTTGACCTCGCCCCACGTCTTGCCGCCGTCCTCGGAGACGGTGAGCGCAAGCGTCTGGTTGAAGCGGGGATCGGTGTGCGGGCGCTCGTCCGTGAAGGCGCAGACGATCCTGCCGCAGGAGTCCAGATAGAGGTTGGGCTCCCATACGGGGCCGAGCGCGTCGAAATTCTGCTCGACGGGAGGACCGCCCTTGACGACGGAGGAACGGAATTCCCACGTCTTGCCGTGGTCGCGGCTGATATAGAAGGAGAGCTCGGTCGAGGTAAAGTCGAGCGGAACGGAGTTTCCGCACATGATGATGGTGCCTGCGGGAAGATCGGCGCAGTCCTGCGAAAGTTCGCAGATATGCGGCTGGAAGCGAATGCCGTAGCCGTTCTGCGTGTCCTCGATCTCGGAGTATTTTTCCCACGTCACGCCGTGGTCTTTGGAACACATCACGGGCACGACGGGCGGTTCCTTGATCGTGGAATGATCGAACGTCGCCAGCAGCATCCCGTTGAGTTCGCCCGCATGATGCAGTTCGACGACGCGCGGATAGAGCACGCCCGAGGTGTTGGAGTACACTTCTTCGTCGCGGGGCGTAAACACGACGCCCATATTTTCGCGGATGATCTTGATTGCCATTTGGTTTCCCCCTTTGTAAAAAAGCATAAAATGCTTTATAAAGAGATTGTATCACATTTCGGGCGGGATTTCAAGACCTTTTTTGAAAATTTTTATCCCGTTGTGAAAAATTTGTACACGTTGCCCGCGCGCGAAAAAGTTGTCTTTTGACGGCGGATATAGTATAATACGCATATGGAAAAATTTTACGCATATCTCGACCGGATGAAGTTCATCAAGCGCTGGCAGCTCATGCGCTCCACGCGCGACGAAAATATCATGGAGCACTCCCATCAGGTGGCGCTCCTGACGCACGCCCTCGTCACCATCGAAAACGAGGTGTACGGCGGACACGTCAACGCCGAACGCGCCGTCCTGTACGCGCTCTATCACGAAGTGAGCGAGGTGATGACGGGCGATATGCCGACGCCCGTCAAATACTTCAACCGTCAGCTGCACGGCGAGTACGCCAAAGTGGAGCAGCTTGCCGTCGACCGCATCGCCGCGACGCTCGAAGAACCGCTGCGCAGCGCCGTCTATCCCTATTTGCAGGCGGACAAGTCGTGCGAGGAATATGTATTCGTCAAGGCGGCGGACAAGCTCTCGGCATACTTGAAGTGCCTCGAAGAGCTGCGGTCGGGCAACGCCGAGTTCGTGCAGGCGGAAAAGAGCATCGGCGACGCCCTGCGCGATAAAAAGATGCGCGCCGTCGACTATTTCTTTGAGCACTATATCCCCGCGTTCGCGCTGACGCTGGACGAATTGGAAGGGCTCTGATCTTCCCGCGCTGCGCTTCGGATATCATACGATGAAATTCAAATGGTACGGCACGGCGAGCCTTCTTCTGGAGAGCGGCGGCACGCGCATCCTTTTCGATCCCTATCTCAGGAGTTATGCCCGCGGCGCGCCGCTGCCCTTACGGGAGGCGCGTACGGCGGACGCCGTATTTATCACCCACCCGCACCCCGATCACTTCGCGGACATCGATGCGTTTTCGGCGGGATCGCTGCCCGTATACGTTTCGCGGGGCGGCATCGGCACAGCGCGGCGCAATGGGCTGCGCGCGGAATGTATGCGCCCCGTGGCGGCGGGAGACAGGGTCACGATCGGCGCGCTCACGGTATGCGCCTATCCTTCCCGGCACTGCAAGTACGACGTGCCCACGGTGCTGCGCATCCTGTTTTCGCCCCGCACATGGCTGCACGCCGCGGACTGTCTTGCGCTTTTGCGCGAGGCGAAGCGCTTTCCCGCCGGAGAGAAGGACGTGCTTGCCTATTCGGTTTCGGACGGAAAAAAGACGGCGCTCATCTTCGGTTCGGCAGGCATGGAGAGGGGCGCGGACTATCCGAAGGGCGCCGATCTTCTCGTCTTTCCCTATCAGGGGCGGGCGGACATGGACCGCGCGATCGTTCCCTTTCTGACAGAGCTCGTCCCGAGGAGGGTGACGATCGATCATTTCGACGATGCGTTTCCGCCCGTCACGCACCGCGTGCGCACGGCGGGGTTTGTCGGGACGGTAAAAAAGCATCTGCCGTCGGCAGACGCCTTTGTCCCCGAAAGGGGCGAATGGTACGAAATTTAGGGGTACGTCTGCACGTTCCGGAACATGACGGGCGCGGGATGCGCCGTGCAGACGCACACCGTGCAGCCGTCGCGCTCCAGAAAGGAGAGCGCCGCGGGGACGGGCGCGCCGCCGTAAAAGAGCGTGCCGCCCGCAAAGCGCAGGTCGGAGAGCATGGCCGCGAGCGAGCCGCCGCAGTATTTGATGAACGCCTCCTTTGCCGTCCACAGGCGGAAGAAATCTTCCTGCCGTTCGGCGGGGTCGAGGCGGTCAAAGACGGCGCGCGGCAGCCTTCTGGAGCGGTCCTCGGCGTCCAGCCCGATCTCTTCCGCGGAAAAGGCGGCAAAGGTGCGCCCGCGCGTGTGGGCGAGGTTGAAAAAAAGGGGCGCGTTTATAAGCCGCGGCTTGCCGTGGACGTTGCGGGCGAACGCGGGCTCGGAAATGCCGTACCGTTCCCGCAGGATGCGCGTCAGGAACGCGCCGCTCGTCACGGGGGCTTTTGTGAAATAGATGTCGGTCATACCGACAGTATACCATACCGGAGGAAAAAAGTAAATGTCGAGAGCACAGCAGGCGAAGGAAAATTTCATGAACGGGCTCAACTGCACGCAGGCGGTCGTGTTGGCGTTCGCCGACCTTACGGGCGTGCCGGAGGAGACCCTGAAGGCGGCGGCGCTCCCCTTGGGCGGCGGGCTTGGCAGGCTGCGTGAGACGTGCGGCGCCGTCTCGGGCGCGGCAATGGCGCTGGGTCTGCTCTTTCCGGGTACGGGAAAGCCGGAAATGTACGCCCTCGTGCAGGAAATGGCGCGCCGCTTCCGCGAGCGGTATCCGAGCCTCAACTGCGGACAGCTGCTTTCGGGCGCGGGACTTGCCGTCGACCGTGCGCCCGATCCCGAACGGCGCACGCAGGAGTACTATCGGAAGCGTCCCTGCCCCGAACTCGTCTATGACGCGGCTGCCATCGTTGAGGCGATCTGCGCGGAACGCGGACGGCTGTAAAAAGGCGCGGCGCGCGGGCAATTGCCCGCGCGCCGCGTATTTTCAGCCGATGCCGATCGCCGTACAGGGCGCGTCCCCTTCGAGGACCTCGCGGATGGAATACTTCGCGTTGGCGATGTAGACGGTCGTTCCCTGCGCGGCGGCGTCCTTGACGTATTCGAGTTTTGCCCGCGCACCGTTCGCGCCCGCGCGCGACGCGCCCTTGCAGTATTTTTTGTGTTCTTCGATGTTTTCGGTGAGCTCGTAGACGTCCTTGCCCCCGATGCGGCGGATGAGCGTCGCGGGGTCGTCGGGATCGAGGTAGATGCCGTCCACGCTCGTGAAGATGAGCAGGGTGCGCGCCTTCACGAGGCAGGCGATGCGCGCCGCCGTCTCGTCGTTGTCGACGCACTCAAACACCCGCTTTTTGTCGTGCGAGAGGGCGAGCAGTTCCAGCCGCCTGTTCTCCTCCGAAGAGACCGCGTCGTTGTAGTTGACGATGGGGACGGCGTTCTGCCCGCGGCAGCGCAGCAGCAGCCCCTTTAAGTGTTCGCTCTTTGTTTCGTCGTTGAAGTGCTGGTGCTCGACCAGCACCTGCCGCACCGAGTAGGCGGGGTCGACGAACTGGCGGTAGGTCTGCATCAGGATCGCCTGTCCCTGCGCCGCATAGTCTGTCTTGGCGTGTTCGCCCGCGATCTCCCTGCCCGTGCGCTGGATGTAGTCCAGCCGCCCGATCTCCGTCGCGCCGCTCGAAACCCAGATGTAGCCGGGGCGCAGCTCGCGCGAGAGGCGCGCGACGCGCGTATAGTCGATGATGCCCGCCTTGCGGTCGATGAGCGCCATCGAGCCGATCTTTCCCACAAGTTCATAGTCAAAGGTCATAAGCCCTTCCTTCGGCGCTCATAAAGCGCCGCCGTCTGCCGATACTGTCTGCATGAAGAAATTGTTGCAGCCGCTGCTTGTCCTGAGCCTGCTTCCGCCGCTCGCCTTTTATCTTGCGGGATGTTCGGCGGAGGAGATGGGCTCTCTGTCCGAACTCTCCCGCCCCTATGAAGGGGAATACGCCTGCACGCAGCTCACGCTGGGCGGCGAGGAGATGCTCTCCCGCTTTTCTGCGATCCGTCTCACGCTCGGGGAGGACGCCGTGCTCTCTTGGCGCACCGCCGAAGGCAGCGAGGGCGCCGCCTCCTTCTCCTACGAGATGGGGGAGGAGAGCGTCACTTTTTACAAAAAAGGACGCAGGGGCGCGTATGTCTGCACCGTGGAAGAGGGCGCGATCGTTTTTTCCCGCGTCGTGGCGGGGCGGCTCCTGTACGCGCGCTTTGCGCCGTAGTCACATGAGCGGGATGTTGTGATCTTTGCAGTACGTCCGTGTTTTTTTGTCCCAGACGGAGACCTGCACTTCGCCGATGTGCACCTTGTTCAGCATGATCATGCACAGGCGGGACTGCCCGATGCCCCCGCCCATCGTCAGCGGCAGTTCGCCCGCGGCGAGCGCCCTGTGGAAGGGATAGGCGAGCCGCTCGGTGCAGTGCTCCGCTTCGAGCTGCGCAAGAAGGCTCGTCTCGTCCACGCGGATGCCCATGCTGCTCAGTTCGAAGGCGCAGTCGAGCGGAGGATAGTAGACGAGGATATCGCCGTTCAGCCCCCAGTCGTCGTAGTCGGGGGCTCTTCCGTCGTGCTTGGCGCCCGAACGCAGCCTGCCGCCGATGTTCTTTAAGAACACCGCGCCGTACGCCTTGACCGCCTCGCGTTCGCGCGCCTTGGGCGTGAGCGCGGGATAGGCGTCCTCCAATTCCTGCGACGTCACAAAGGCGATGTCCTCGGGGAAGTAGTTTTCAAGCGCGGGGAAGCTGCGCACGATGCCCTGCGCCGTCTTTTTCATCACGCCGTAGATGGCGCGTACCGTCTCTTCGAGGAAGGCGGGCGTGCGGTCCTCGCGCAGGATGACCTTTTCCCAGTCCCACTGGTCGACGTATACGGAGTGCAGTTCGTCGAGGTCTTCGTCGCGGCGGATGGCGTTCATATCGCAGTACAGCCCGCGGTGGGCGGCAAAGCCGTATTTTTTGAGGGCATACCGCTTCCATTTGGCGAGCGAATGCACGATCTCCACCGTGCCTCCCGTCGAGCGTACGTCAAAGGCGACGGGGCGCTCCACGCCGTTCAGGTCGTCGTTGATGCCGCTGCCCGCGGGAACGAACAGGGGCGCGCTCACGCGCGTCAGATCGAGCGCCGCGGCAAGGTTTCTTTCAAACGAGTCCTTCGCCTCCTTGATGGCGAGTTCGGTTTGCAACAGATCGAGTTTGGACTGATACATAATGCCTCTCGGGACCGGATTTGGTCGTATGTATACCGATTATAGCATATTTTCATGAAAAAAGCGAATGTTTGCGGGCGGTTTTCAAAAACATTGATAAATCGCGGCAATGCGATAAACGAATGTTTGCAATCTGTGCAAAGATGTGCTATAATGGGCATATGGAACAGGACGCGCCCATCCTCACGGCAGATCAGAGCGAAGCGGCTTCGCTCATAGAGGAGTGGTTTTTTCATCGGAATACACAGATCTTCGTGCTGTGCGGCTATGCGGGGACGGGCAAGACCTTCCTCGTCGACCACGTCGTGCGCAGGCTGGGGCTCGTTCCGGGAGAGAGCGCCGTGTTCGTCGCGCCCACGGGCAAGGCGGCTTCCGTGCTCATCCGCGCGGGCGTTCCCGCGGGGACGGTCCACAGCCTCATTTATACGCGCGAAGAGGACATCGAAGTGGACGAGAACGGCGAGGTCATCTCCGAGCGCTTCCTGCGCTTTGTCAAAAAGGAGAAGATCGACGCCAAGATCCGTCTCATCGTGCTGGATGAGACGAGCATGGTCTCGGACGACGTGCTGCGCGATCTTTTGTCCTTCGGCGTCAAGTGCCTTTGCTGCGGCGATCCCGCGCAGCTCCCGCCCGTCGGCGGCTGCAACACCCTGCTCGCGATGCCCGTCATCACGCTGAAGGAGATCGTGCGGCAGGAGGAGAACGCCATCGTGCGGCTTGCGGAGCGCGTGCGCGCGGGCGGCGTGCCGCGCTACGGGACGTTCGGCTGCGTCGAGGTGCTCCCGCGCAGGGAATGTACCGCCGCGGTGCGCGAAAAGCTCTTTTCCGAAGCCGATCAGATCATCGTCGGGACCAACCGCACCCGCGCCGCCGTCAACCGCGAGGTGCGCCTCATGCGTGGCATCGCGGAGGACAGGCTGCTGCCGGCGGAGGGGGAAAAACTTGTCTGCACGCTCAACGACTGGGGAAAGACGTTGGACGAAAGGGGGGACTTTCATCTCGTCAACGGCATCATCGGCACCTGTTCCGGCGTGCGCGGGCAGCTCGACGGGCTGGGACTGCTCGATTTCAAGCCCGACTTTCTGCCCGATACGCTGGAGGAACTGCCCTTTGATACGGGCATCTTCACGCAGGGGCGGTATCACCACGGCTACGGCAACAAGGCGTGCCTGCTTTCCAACGGCATCCTGGTCCATGAGAGCAATTCCGAGATGCTGCGCCGCTTCAAGGTGCGGCGGGAGGACACCGTCTGCCGCTTCGAGTTCGCCTATGCCGTCACCTGCCACAAGGCGCAGGGGTCGGAATACGACAACGTGGTCGTCATCGACGAATCGCACGTCTTTGAAAACAGGAGCGCGTGGCTGTATACCGCCGTCACGCGCGCCAAAAAGAAACTCACCATCATCCGATAGGGCAGGGGCGTTGTCTCAAAATAGGGGGAACGTATATGATCTTTTCATACCAAAGGGTGCTCGTTCTCGGCAATGGCGGGGCGGGGAAATCCACCTTTTCCGTGGCGATGGGGGCAAGGTTTTGCCTGCCCGTCGTGCATCTCGATCGGATTTGGTGGCTGCCCGGCTGGGTCAATCGGAGCGAAGAAGAATTTGACGCGCTGCTCTTTGAGGAACTGGAAAAACCCGCGTGGGTGATGGATGGGAACTATCTGCGCACCCTTCCCGTGCGGCTTGCAAAGACAGACTGCGCCGTGCTGCTCGACCTGTCCGCCGAAGAATGTCTCGCAAGCATCCGGGCGCGCGTAGAGAACTATCGCGGCAGGAGCCGTCCCGATATGCCGGAGGGCTGTCCCGAACGGGCGGACGGTGAGTTTGAGGCGTGGATCAGGGCGTACCGCGATGAGACGCTCCCGCAGGTCCTGCGCCTGCTGAATGGGTGGGATAAGCCGTGGTTTGCCTTTTCCGATCGGGCATCGGCATATGCGTGGCTGGAGAGCTTTGAAAATCGCGGGGGCGGGCGCCTTTTTTCTTGACAATCGCGCCCGCGCGGCGTATAATTTTTTGGAAAAAATCTCCCAAGAGGAAACACGTCTATGTTCTACAGGACACACAACTGCAACGAACTTCGCGAAGGGGACGCGGGCAAGCGCGTCAAGATCTGCGGCTGGCTGGACAGCAAACGCGACAAAGGCGGGCTGCTCTTTGCCGTCATCCGCGATTTTTACGGCACGACGCAGGTCGTCGCGACCGAGGAACCCTGCCTCTCGCAGCTCAGGGACATCCCCACCGAGTCCACCGTGAGCGTGAAGGGCGCCGTTGTACTGCGTTCCGCGCCCAACGACAAGCTCCCCACGGGCAAAATCGAGATCGTGCCGGAGAAGGTCGAGGTGCTCGGTCGCCGCAGCACGCAGGCGCTGCCCTTCGAGGTCGGCCGTTCGACGGAAGCGCGCGAAGATATCCGTCTCGCCTACCGCTTCCTCGACCTGCGCAATCCTGCCGTCAAGGACAAGATCGTGCTGCGCGCGGCGATCGTTGCGGAACTGCGCCGCCTCATGACGGAGGAGGGCTTTTTGGAGATCTCCACGCCCATCCTGACCAGTTCCTCGCCCGAGGGCGCGCGCGACTACATCGTGCCGAGCCGCCTCTATCCAGGCGAATTTTACGCGCTCCCGCAGGCGCCGCAGCAGTACAAGCAGCTTCTGATGTGTTCGGGCTTTGACAAGTATTTCCAGATCGCGCCCTGTTTCCGCGACGAGGACGCCCGCGCCGACCGTTCGCCCGGCGAGTTCTATCAGCTGGATATCGAGATGGCGTTCGCGACGCAGGAGGACGTCTTTGCGGTGCTGGAGAAGGTGCTGCCGCCCGTGTTCGCCAAATTCTCGGGCTGGGAGGCGGACAAGCCGCCCTTCCGCCGCATCCCCTATCTGGAGGCGCTCGAAACATACGGCACGGACAAGCCCGACCTCAGGAATCCTCTCGTCATCGGGGACGTGACGGACATCATGCAGGGCTGCGGCTTTGCCGCGCTCGAAGGCAAGCTCGTCAAGGCGATCGCCGTTCCCGCTTTCCGCGAGACGCGCAAATTTATCGATAAGACCGCGGAGGAGTTCAGGACGGTCACGGAAGGGGGCGCCATGTACTGGTTCCGCCTCGATGAAAACGGCGCGCCCGTCGGCGGCATCTCCAAATTCCTTACGGAAAAGCTGCCCGCCCTCAAAGAGGCGCTCGCGCTCGAAAACGGGTGCTTCGTCGCCCTCGTCGCCGAGGAGAAGCGCTCGCTCGTACAAAAGCGCGCGGGCATCCTGCGGACGATGCTCGGCAGCGGGCTGGGGCTCCTCGAAAAGAACGTCTACCGCTTCTGCTGGATCGTCGATTTCCCGATGTACGAGATCGGCGAAGAGTCGGGCGAGCTGGAGTTCTGCCACAATCCCTTCTCCATGCCGCAGGGCGGCATGAAGGCGCTGGAGGAAAAAGATCCCCTCGAAGTGCTCGCCTATCAGTACGATATCGTCTGCAACGGCGTCGAACTTTCCTCGGGCGCGGTCAGGAATCACGATCCCGAGATCATGCTCAAAGCCTTCTCCCTCGTGGGGCTGGGCAAGGAGGACGTCGTCAAGAAGTTCCCCGCGCTCTATCACGCCTTCGAGTACGGCGCGCCGCCGCACGCGGGCGTCGCTCCCGGCGTGGACAGAATGGTCATGCTCATCTCCGATACGGTGAACATCCGCGAGGTCATCGCCTTCCCGATGAACGCCAAGGCGCGCGATCTGTTGATGAACGCGCCCTCGCCCGTGGAACAAAAACAGCTCGACGACGTGCATATTGCCGTCGTCCCGCCCAAAAAACAGGGATGACCGAAAGGGGAGACGATGCGCTCCCCTTTTTGTATAAGAAGAAACAATAGGGGATATTACGGCTGCATAGCGCGGGGCGCAGGTAAAATCGGGGGCAAACGATTGACTTCGGCGCGCAAACGCTTTATAATAAAATGCAGAAAGAACGCAGTTTTACCCATCAAGGAGCCAACGTATGAAAGTCACCGAACTGTTCGGCAGCAACGTCTTTACCGACGACGTCATGAAAAACGCCCTGCCAAGGGAAGTTTACAAGTCCCTGCGCAAGACCATCGACGAGGGGCAGCCTCTCGATTCCTCCATTGCGGGCGCGGTCGCCAACGCGATGAAGGACTGGGCGGTCTCCAAGGGCGCGACGCACTACACCCACTGGTTCCAGCCGCTCACCAACCTCACGGCGGAAAAGCACGACAGCTTCATCGAACCCAGCGGCGACAAGGTCATCATGCAGCTCACGGGCAAAAATCTCATCGTCGGCGAGCCGGACGCCTCGAGCTTCCCTTCGGGCGGCACGCGCGAGACGAGCGCGGCGCGCGGCTACACGGCGTGGGATCCCACGTCGCCCGCCTTCGTCAAGGAGGGGACGCTCTATATCCCCACCGTCTTTGTCTCCTATACGGGGGAGACGCTGGATAAAAAAGCGCCGCTTCTGAAGTCGATGACCGCCATCGATCTGCAGGCGAAGCGGCTATTGAAGCTGTTCGGCATCACCTGCCGCAAGGTCTCCACGACCGTGGGACCCGAGCAGGAGTACTTCCTCGTCGACGAGGACGTCTATACCCGCCGCAAGGATCTGATGCTCACGGGGCGCACGCTCTTCGGCGCGCCGCCCGCGCGCGGACAGGAGCTGGACGATCACTATTTCGCATCGCTCAAGCCCCGCATCTCCGCCTTCATGCGCGATCTCGACGAGACGCTCTGGTCGTACGGCATCTTCGCCAAGACCAAGCACAACGAGGCGGCGCCCGCCCAGCACGAGCTTGCGCCCGTCTTTACGACGACCAACGTCGCCGTGGACGACAACCAGCTCACGATGGAACTGATGAAGAAGGTCGCGCAGAAGCACCACATGGTCTGCCTGCTGCACGAAAAGCCCTTTGAGGGCGTCAACGGCTCGGGCAAGCACAACAACTGGTCGCTCTCCACCGATACGGGGCTCAATTTGCTCGATCCGGGCGAAAATCCCGAAAAGAACACGCTCTTCATGCTCGTTCTCGCCTGCACCATCGCGGCGGTCGACCGCTATCAGGGCATCCTGCGCGGCTGCGTCGCTTCGGCGGGCAACGATCACCGCCTGGGCGCGAACGAAGCGCCGCCCGCCATCATCTCGGTGTATCTGGGCGATCAGCTCGGCGCGATCGTCGACAGCATCGTTCTGGGCAGGGAGTACGTTCCCAAAAAGGCGATCCCGGGTTCCATCGGCGTGCCGGAATCTCCCATCTTCCCCATCGATACGACGGACAGGAACCGCACCTCGCCCTTTGCCTTTACGGGCAACAAGTTCGAGTTCCGCATGATGGGCTCGCAGGCGTCCGTCGCCGACCCCAACATCGTGCTCAACACCATCGTTGCGGAGAGTTTCTCCGCCGCGGTCGATGCGCTCGGCGGGGCGCAGGACTTTGAAAAGGCGTGCGCAGCCTACACCAACAAGCTCTTAAAGGAGCATTACCGCATCATCTTCAACTACAACGGCTACGGTCCCGACTGGGAGGCGGAAGCCGAGCGCAGAGGACTGCTCAATAACAAGACGACGGCGGACGCCGTCCCCGAGTTCTTCAGGCGCGAGAACATCGACGTGTTCGTGCGGCAGGGCGTGTACACCGAAAAGGAAGTCGTCGCCCGCGCCGACATCATGCTGGAAAACTACGTCAAGACCATCAACATCGAGGCGCTCACCATGCTCGAGATGGGCAGGCAGGACATCTATCCCGCCGTCAACGGCTATATCGCCGAGATCTGTTCGGTCATCGCAGCCAAGCGCGCCGTGTCCGAAAAGTTCGCGTGCGCCGCGGATACCGCGCTTGCCGAGCAGCTGTCTTTGATGAACGAGGCGCTCATGCAGGCGCTGAAAAAGCTGGAAAAAGACCTCAGGGAGATGCCCGCGGGCGTCGGGCCCGCCTCGCAGAAGATGGCGCACGTCATCGTGCCGGACATGGAGGCGGTGCGCACCGTTGCCGACGGCATGGAACAGCTCTGTTCTTCCGACTACTGGCCGTATCCGACGTACGAGGACCTTCTGTACAGCATCCGGTAACTGCCGATATGCCGCCGCGCAAACCGCGCGGCGGTCTTTTTTGTGCGGAATTTGTGTGAAAAGCGGGGCAAAATTCGCAATGAGATTGACAAAATCAAAGTTTTGGTGTATGCTTTACCAAAAGAGGACTGTATGAACATATCGGTTAAGAAACTTCACGAGAACGCCAGGCTGCCCGTCTACGGTTCGCCCTATGCGGCGGGCGCCGATCTGTATGCCTGCGAGGGGGCGGAGATCCCCGCGGGAGAGACGCGCTTTCTCCGCACGGGCATTGCGCTCGAACTGCCCCCCGGCACCGTCGGGCTGGTGTATGCAAGGAGCGGGCTCGCCTGCAAGCAGGACCTTGCGCCTGCCAACAAGGTGGGGGTCATCGACTGCGACTACCGCGGCGAAGTGATGGTCGCCCTTCACAACCACGGCAGCGCGGCGCGCCGCGTCGAGGCGGGGGACAGGATCGCCCAGCTCGTCATCGCGCCCTACTATACGGCACAATTTCGCGAGACGGACGCGCTCTCGGAGACGGTGCGCGGCGAAGGGGGCTTCGGCTCCACGGGGAAACGCTGATGCGGATGCGCAGAAAACGCAACCTCGAGCCGCGGATGGAGGCGTGCGCTTCGCTCCTCATCGCCCGCGGCAAGCCCATGCGCAACCTGAAGGAGGCGGCGCAGACCTTCCGCGCCGTCGTCGATTACGCGGCGCTCTTCGGGAACGACCATCCCGTCGAGCTGGAAGTGGGCTGCGGCAACGGCGGCTTCATCGCCGAACTTGCCCGCCGCCGTCCCGATACCAATTTCATCGCGGTGGAGGTGTGTACCAACGTCATTCTGACGGCGATGGAGCGCATCCGGGAGGAGCATATCCCCAACGTCCGCTTTCTGAACGTTCCCGCCGAGATCCTCGTCTGCTATCTGCCCGCACATTCCGTCGGGCGCATCTATCTCAACTTCTCCACGCCCCTTCCCGAGGCGGGCAGGGAAAAGCAGCGCCTGACGAGCGACCGCTTTCTTGCCATCTACCGCACTCTTCTGCGGGAGGGCGGCGCAATCGAACAAAAGACGGACAGCGGCGAATTTTTTGATTACTCGCTCAGGAAATACCGCGAGAATGGGTTTGAAGTGACGTCCGTCACGCGCGATCTGCACCACAGCAGCGATGCAAAGGACAATATCGTGACGGAGTACGAGGCGAATTTTTCGTCGAAGGGAATGCCCATCTACCGCGCCGTCGCGGTATGCAAAAAGGGGGAACGTATGCAATTTATCTATTCCATGCCGACCAAAGTAGTCTGCGGCAGGGACTGCGTCCGGGAACAGGGGGCGCTTTTCAAGCCCCTCGGCTCGAGCGCGCTCATCGTCACGGGCAAGTCGTCCGCAAAGAACGGCGCGCTCGCCGACGTGCTCGCGGCGCTCGCCGGCAACGGGCAGACGGCGACCGTCTTTGACGGCGTCATCCCCAACCCGACCGTTGCGTGCGTGCGTGCGGGCGTCGCGCTTTTGAGGGGTGCGGGTGCAGATTTTGTCGTTGCGATCGGGGGCGGCTCGCCCATGGACGCCGCCAAGGCGATCGCCACGCTCGCCGTGCAGGAGAGGACGGACGAGGAGATCTTTGCGGGCGGCTACGCGCCCGAAGCGCTGCCGATGGCGCACGTCCCGACGACGGCGGGCACGGGCAGCGAGGTCACGCCCTATGCCATCCTCACCAACGACGCGGGGCAGACCAAGACGAGCATCACCTCGCCCGCCATGTTCCCGCGCGTTGCCTTTCTGGACGGGAAATACATGGAGCATCTGCCCGCGGCATCCACTGTCAACACGGCGCTCGACGCCTTTTCGCACGCCGTCGAGGGGATGCTCTCCCGCAATGCGACGCCCATGTCCGATATGCTCGCCAAGGAGAGTCTGCGCATCCTCTATCCTCTGCTCAAAAAGACGGCGGGGGCGCTCACCTTGCGGGAGCGGGACGCGCTGCTGTACGCTTCCATGCTCGCGGGCATGACCATCGCCCAGTCGGGTACGACCGCCGTACACGGCATGGGCTACCCGCTCACCTATTTTTACGATATCGACCACGGCAGGGCGAACGGGCTGCTGCTCGGCGAGACGCTCCGCCTGTGCGAAAGGAAGAACGTCCCCGCCCTTCCGGAGATCCTGTCCGCCTGCGGGGACGATCTGAATGGCGTGTGCGCGGCAATGGACGCGCTGCTCGGCGAGCGGGAGTACATCCCCGCCGAACGCCTGGAAGCCTTTGCGGCGGGCGTGAGCGAAAAGCATCTGAAAAAGTCCGCCTATGAGCCGACCAAAGAGGAAGTGCGCGCCGTCTATTTCGCGTCGCTGCGTTCGTGACGCGCCGATCAATGTACAGGGAGCGCCGCGTTCCCACGGAGAAATGATATGTGGCATGAAGTTTTGTTCCGCGTACTGAGTATCGTCAATTATGTCGTCCTCATCATCGTTGCCGTCCCCGTCGTACTGCAGGTTGCATATATCCTGCTGGGCTTCCTGCCCAAAAAGACATATCCCGAGAGCGAAAAGAAGGGGCGCATCGCCTATCTCATCCCCGCGCACAACGAGGCGGCGGTCATCTACGAGACGGTGAAGGAGCTGCTCGCAAAGCAGGACTACCCGCGCGAGAAGTTCGACGTCTTTGTCGTCGCGCACAACTGTACGGACAATACGGCGGAACTTGCCCAAAAGGCGGGCGCAAAGGTGCTCGTCCTCGACGACCCGCCCGGGAAGAGGGCGTTCCTGCACGCGCCCATCCGCTTCGGGATCGAACATCTTCTTTCCCTGCAGGGGGAACAGGCGTACGATTTTGTGCTGCGTCTCGATGCGGATAACCGCGTCAATCCCCAATTTTCTTCGCGGATGAACGACGCCTATCAGTCGGGCGTGGACTTTGCCCGTCCCTATGAGGGAGCGCTGAACGGCACGCAGAACTTCTACACCAAGGCGTGCGCGATGATGTACGCCTTCGATTCGCGCTACGGCAGCCGCGTGAGGGAGCGCTTGCACCTTGCCGCGCACGTCAACGGGCCGGGCGCGCTGTTCAGTATGCGGATGCTGCAAAAGTGCGGTTACGACGTGACGTCCATCTCCGACGACGCGGAGTTCAATATGAAGCGGATGTTCGACGGCTACAAGGGACACTTTGTCGAGGACGCCGTCGTCTACGAGGATATGCCCTCCTCCTACAAGGATACCATGAGCCGCAACAAGCGCATGGGGAGCGGGGCTTCGGGGCTGTTCAAGAGCAACGGGGGGAAATTGTGGAAGCACTTTTTCCGTACGGGGGACTTCTCCTTCCTCGAAGTGTATTTCCTGTTTTCGTTGAGCCTTCTCAACGTCCTCATCGGCGTGTGGCTGCCGCTCTACTATCTCTATCACTTCCTCTACTGCGGCTTTGCGGGCTGGGGAGGGATGGAGCTTGCCATGCAGCCGCCCGAATATTACAGGGCGATGGTGTGGAACACGCTCTTTGCGGCGATCGGCATTGCCGTGGGACTGTTTGTCCTTTTCGGTTATGTACAGGGGATATTCCTCGTCCTCACGGACTATAAAAAACTGGGCGCTTCCGGGCGGCGCGAACTTCTGGGCGCCGTGCTGGGCTTCCCCGCCTTTCTGGTCCTGTACGGCGTCACGCTGCTCGTGGGCGCCTGCTCCAAGCCGACATGGGGTACGGTGACGCGCAACGTCCCGCCCAAAACGTCACAATAATAAAGGTACGTCTATGGAATTTTCGGTAGAAGTTGAGCATCTCTCCAAATCGTACGGCGACGTGAAGGCAGTCGACGACATCTCCTTTCAGGTCAAGAAGGGGTCGCTGTTCGCCTTTCTCGGCGTCAACGGCGCGGGAAAGAGCACGACCATCAACATCATCTGCTCCATCCTCAAAAAGGACGCGGGTAAGGTCACGGTGTGCGGACACGATCTCGACCGTGAAAACGACCGCATCAAGAAGGAGATCGGCATCGTCTTTCAGACGAGCGTGCTCGACAAACAGCTCACCGTCTGGGAAAATCTGGACGTGCGCGCCTCCTTTTACGGGCTCTCCAAGGCGGAGCGCAAGAGGAACGTGGGGCGCATCATCGATCTCTTGTCGCTGCAGCCCATCCTCAAGCGCCCCGTGAAAAACCTCTCGGGCGGACAGCAGCGGCGCGTCGATATCGCGCGGGCGATGGTACACAGCCCCCGCCTTCTGATGCTGGACGAGCCTTCCACGGGGCTCGATCCCAAGACCCGTCTCACCGTATGGTCTCTCATCGACAACATCCGCTCGGAGACGGGCATGACCGTATTTCTCACGACGCACTATCTGGAGGAGGCGGAGAAGGCGGGCTACGTCGTCATCATGGACAAGGGGCGCATCATCGCGGAGGGAACGCCCAACGAGCTCAAAAACCGCTTCAGCTATGACAGCCTGCTCTCCTACATGAAGCGGAACGAGACGTTCGAGCGCGGGCTGTTCGAGGAGGGCTACCGCTATTCCTACGACAGGGTCAGGAAGGCGTACCGCATCGTCATCGAGGACAGCGACGCCGCCAAGCGCCTCATGCGCACCTTCGATGCGTTCACTTCGGATATCGAGATCATCAAGGGAACGATGGACGACGTGTTCCTGAACGTCACGGGGAGAAATATGCTTCCGGAGGTAGATCATGCAGAACACGGCAAAGCGTAGAGGTTCGGGGACGGAGATTTTTTTCCAGCTCACCCGCCGCCATCTCCTCGTCTTTTTCAAAAACAAAGTGCGGCTCATGTACACGCTGCTGGTGCCGGTCATCGTCTTTGCGGTGTACATCCTCTTTTTGCGCTCGCTGGAGCTCTCCACCGTCGTCAACACCCTGCACGACCTCGGGATCGAACAGACGCCCGAACTCATGAATTATATCGAGACGCTCGTCGATTCGTGGATGCTCTCGGGGATCGCGGCGCTCGCGACCATCACCGTCTCGCTCCAGACCAACACGGTCATCGTGGAGGACAAGCAGAACGGCGTCAACCGCGATTTCGTTTCTTCGCCCATCAACAAGAACACGCTCATCGGCAGCTACATCCTGTTCAATTTTCTCGTGACGCTGCTCATCTGCATCGTCTATCTCGTCATCTGCTTTGTCTATCTTGCCTGCAAGGCGGAGTTCTTCCTCGGGTTCGCAGACTTTTTCCGCATCTTCGGCATTTTGCTCTATGCGACGGTCTCCTCCACCCTGATGACGGTGTTCATCTGCTCCTTCATCAAGACGGAGGGGACGATGGCGAGCCTCATCGCCGTGTTCTCCACGGCGGTCGGCTTTCTGATCGGCGCGTATATGCCGCTCGGGATGTTGCCCAGCGGCGTTCAGTGGCTGTGTGCCTTTATTCCGGGGACGTACGCCTGCTCGCTGCTGCGCTATTCCTTTATGTCGACGCCCGTTGCGGAGTTCTCCGACTATATCGTCAACGTTTTGCAGCATCCGGACGGACCGCAGCTCATCGACACGCTCATGGGGATGTTCGGCTACGAGCTGGAATTTTTCCACGTCGAGGTCACCGTTCCCTTCCAGGCAGTCGCGCTCGCTGTATTCATCCTCATCTTCCTCGTGCTCAATATCTTCTCGGGCAAAAAACTCACGGCGGTTTTGGGCGTCGGGAAAATGCGCCGCGCAAGGCGCGCCCGTGCCGCGCAGGCTGCAAAGGAGGGCGCCGAGGAGACGGGGACGGACGGCGGAACGCGGCAGGGGAGCGAGTGACGTTTTCCGAGCGCGCATAAAGATATCGCACGGCGAGGCGCGTCCCCGTAGGGACGCGCCTCGCCGTGCGTCTTTTTCAGAAGATGTTGGCAAGGCTCGCGCGGTAGGACTGCGGAAAGGAGGCGGCGATCTGTATGAGCGCCTCCAGTTTGGTGCGCGCAAAGGCGTATTCTCCCTCGCCGATGAGCCGCACCGCCTCCGAAAGGGGGATATCGATGCGCGCCAGATCGTTGTGCGGGAGAAAGACCTGCAGTTTTTCTTTGCGCGCCTCCCAGGAGGCGCGGACGGCGCGGGCGTCCTCCGTGTGCGCGCTCTGCGTCTCCGTCTTTTCGCAGAGCGCCGTAAGCTCTTCGCAAAAGCCGCTGAAATTGTGTCCGACGAACCAATGCTCGAAGAGGACGGCGCCCGCAAGCAGGAGGGCGACGCCCGCGACGGCGCAAACCGATCTGATCATATGTACCGCCGCTCACCACGACTTGCCTTCGGGATAGCGGACGCGGAAGGTGCAAAAGCGCTTGCCCCGTTCCTGCAGATAGATCTTCCCGTCGCCGTCGGCGGTGAGGACGAGCACCGATTTGGGCGAGCGGATGCCCCGTTCCCGGAGGATGCGAAGGAAAAAGGAGGAGGACAGCCCCGCGAGGGCGAGATTTTTGCCGTTGAAGGCGCCGCTTTCGAGCATGACGAGGGGAAGGGAGGACTGCGCCTGCCCGCCGTCCTGTCTGGGCAGGGCGGAAAAACTCCCGTTTGCCTCGTAGAGCGCATAGTCCACGCTGTCCAGCGAAAAACAGCCCGCCGTCCGCAGCGATTCCATGAGGTCGGAGACGTCCAGATTGTTGCGTTTGAGCTGATATTCGTCGATGCCGTTTTTGTTGATGATGACGCTCGGCTTTCCGCTCACGAGCGTCCTGACGGGCTTGATCTTCAGATCGAGCAGCGTGACGATCTCGTGCAGCGCAAAGATCGCGAGCACGGAGACGATGCCGTAGAGAAGGGGGATGGAGGTGTCCGCCATCGGGATGCAGGCAAGTTCTGCGATGAGCAGGGTGATGACAAGTTCAAAGGGCTGCATCTCGCCGATCTGCCGTTTGCCCATCAGCCGCATGACGAGCAGGAGGACGAAAAAGATGACGGCGGTGCGGATGATGACGAGGATCATGCAAAAAGTATGCCCCCGCGCAAAAAAGGTATGCCCGTTTGCTTGCTTTTCTCAAAAAACGGTGTATAATAATAGGCGTAGAGTAGCCAAGGCGCGTTAAGTGCTGCGAAACGGGACGTTGTTCGCAGACGAAAGGGAAACCTGCGGTGCCGCGGCGCGTCCGCTCCGATCGTGCTGTATGCCCTTTTTTGCGGACCTCTCCAATCTCGGGAGGTTTTTTTGTATGCTTTTTTCTGCCTATTTCCGCGGGCTGTCCGCGGCAAAAAAGATCGCGCTCATCGCCGTGTTCGCGGCGCTCAGCATCGCCGTCAACTGTTTTTCCATCGATGTCACGGCGAGCAACAAGATCGCCTTCACCTATGTCGTATGCTTTTTTGCGGGCTGGATGCTCGGCGGCGTTCCCGCCTTCTGCATCGCGTTCGCCGGCGACGCCGTCGGCTATCTCATCAATCCCTCCGGCGTCTACTTTTTGTTCGGCGCGACGCTGGGGGTCTACGCCCTTTTGATGGGCGTCATCCTCAATGCGCGCAGAAAGGACGCTGCGCCGCACGCCGCCGCGCCCTATATCCGCGCCGCCGTCGCGCTCGTCGTCGGCTATCTGATGGTCACGGTGATCCTGAATACCGCCGTCAACTATTGGTACGCGCTGCTCTTTTTATGGGAGGGCGTCGCCAAAAAGACGTTTTGGGTGTATTTTGCGGGCAGGATCGCCTTCCAGAGCATCGTGTATGCGGCGAATACGGCGATCTGCATCGTCCTCGTGCCGCTCCTCGTACAGATCGGGAAAAAGTACGAAAAGCGGCGCAAGCAGACGGACGCCGTCCGCGGGCAGCCGTGAAAATTTGACAAAATACAAGGAGTCAACCCCTGCGGGTTGACTTTTTTGCCGCCGCCGTGGTATAATGGGAAAAATCATCGTAAGAGAGGACCGTCTATGGAAAGTGCGCTTCTTGCCGCATCCGATAAGGTCATGTTCGATATCTCCAACCGCGGGTTCATCCTGTTCGGCTTGCAGGTCTACTGGTACGGGCTGTGCATCGTCTGCGGCATGATCCTTGCCGCATTTCTCTCCGCGCTTTTGATGAAGCGCAGGAATATGTCGCCCGATCTCATCTACCTTTTGTTCCTCGTCTGCATCCCGACGGCGATCGTCTGCGCCCGTCTCTTTTCCTGCCTCACCGATCCCAACCTCGGCATTGCGAAGTTCTTCGAGTTCAAGGACGGCGGGCTGTCCGTCACGGGCGGTGTCATTGGCGGCGTGCTGGCGGGGTTTGTCGTCTGCCTCGTCAAGAAGATCGACTTTTTGCGGGCGGCGGACTGCGTCCTGCCCAACATCCTCATCGCGCAGGCGCTGGGCAGATGGGGAAACTTCTTCAACGGCGAAGTGTACGGCGGAAAAGTCACCGACCCCGCCATGCAGTGGTTCCCGTTTGCGGTCCCCATCTCTCCCAACCATTCGGACTGGGACGTCGGCGGCATCGGCGGCTTTTCCGACCCGAACGCGACGTGGTACTACGCCTTTTTCTTCTATGAATCGGTCATCAATCTCATCGGCTGGGCGATCCTCTTTACGCTCGCGTGGAAGACTGCCAAAAAGCCCAACGGGATGTTCGTCTGTTCCTACTTCATCTGGTACGGCGTCGTGCGCTCCGTCATGGAACCGCTGCGCGATCCGCAGTTCATCCTCAATGCGGGCGGGATCCCGTGGTCGCTCGTGTTCTCCATCCTGATGGCGGGGCTGGGCGCCGCGGCGCTGCTCACGCTGCTCATCCTCAATTTTCTCAGGGAAAAGTCCTTCCTCGGCAGCCGCGAGGGGGATCCCTGCGCCATCACCGCATATCTTTCGCCCTATAAGGACGATACGCCCTATTACGACAAGATCAATATGCTGGGCGCGAACTATCCGCCCAAGCCGGAGGAAGAGGGCGCGCAGCCCAAAAAGCGCCGCCGCGGACCGCCCTCCGACGGGGCAGTGGGGGAGAGCTCGCCCGCAAGCTGGGACGGCGAGGAGTGAGCCATGCGCAATCTTACCCTTCTGACAGATCTGTATCAGCTCACGATGGGGCAGGGCTACTTCACCGAGGGCAAGCACACCGAGCGCGCCGTCTTTGACGTCTTTTTCCGCCCCAACAAGCTCATCACCTATTCGGTGGCGGCGGGCATGGAACAGGCGGCGGAGTATCTTGAAAACCTGCACTTCGACGGGGAGGACATCGACTATCTCCGCTCGCTCGGCATCTTTACCGAGGACTACCTCTCCTGCCTTCGGGATCTCCGCTTCACGGGGGACGTGACTGCCGTGCGCGAAGGGGAGATCGTCTTTCCCTATGAACCCATCCTCTCCGTCTCGGCGCCCATGCTCGAAGCGCAGCTCGTCGAAACGGCGCTCCTGACCTTTATCAACCATCAGACGCTCATCGCTTCCAAGGCGGCGAAGATCTGCGCGGCGGCGGGCGGCGGCGTGATGGAGTTCGGTCTGCGGCGTGCGCAGGGGGCGGACGCGGGCATCTACGGCGCGCGGGCTGCGATGATCGGCGGCTGCGTCGGCACGTCCAACGTCTATGCGGGCAAGCTGTTCGACGTCCCCGTCTCGGGGACGATGGCGCACAGCTGGGTGATGAATTTTCCTTCCGAGCTGGAGGCGTTCCGCGCCTACGCGAAGAGCTTTCCCGACAACTGCCTGCTGCTCGTCGATACCTACGACACCCTTCGCAGCGGCGTGCCGAACGCCGTTACGGTATTTCGCGAACTGCGGGCTGCGGGGCATGAGCCGAAGGGCATCCGCCTCGATTCGGGCGACCTTGCCTATCTTTCCAAGGCGGCGCGCGCGATGCTCGACGAAGCGGGCTTTGAAAACGCCGTCATCTGCGCGTCGGGCGATCTCGACGAGACGCTCATCCGTTCCCTGAAGGCGCAGGGCGCGCGCATCGATACCTGGGGGGTCGGCACCAAGCTCATCACGAGCGCCGATATGCCCGCGCTGGGCGGCGTGTATAAACTCGCCGCCGTCTATGAAGGGGGCAGGGAAGTCCCCAAGATCAAGCTCTCGGATACGACGGAGAAGATCACGAATCCGGGCGTCAAGGAGGTCTACCGCCTCTATGACAGACCCACGGGCAAGGCGATCGCCGATCTCATCACCCGCGCGGGCGAGAAGATCGACGAAACGAGGCCGCTCACCATCTTCCATCCCGTTGACACATGGAAGCGCATGACGCTCACCGATTTTACCGTCCGTAGGCTCCGCGAGCCTCTCTTTGCGGCGGGAAAGCGCGTCGCGCCCCGATATTCCCTTGCGGAGATCGCCGCCTACCGCGCGCGCGAGCAGGGGAACTTCTGGGAGGAGTACCTGCGGCAGGATATGCCGCACATCTACAAGGTCGATCTTTCGGATGAGCTCTACCGCTTAAAGAAGCAGCTCGTCGAACAGTTCGGCGCACAGTGAGGTCTGCCGTGTTCGGAATGTATACCAAAAAGGATGTGGAAAAACTCGTCGAGCGCCTGCGGGAGGAGTACGACGGAGCGCTCGCCGCGCAGCAGCGCGCGGCGGAGGAATTGAAGGCGGAGAACCGCGCGCTCTCGGCGCGCCTCTCGCAGCTCGAAGCGGAGCGCAGCGCCGTCTCCGATGCGCTCATCGGCGCCGTCAAGGCGGGCGAACGCATCAAACAGGAGCGCGCGGACGCCGCGGAGAATGAAAATAAGGAACTTTCCCTGCTCATCGGGAAGTGCCGTCTCCTGCTCGCCGACCTGACTGCAAAATATCCCGACGAAGAGGACGTCAGGTCCTTTGCGGCGTTCGTGGACGCCCTGCAGGAGGAGGCGGGCGAGGAGGACTCGCTCGATATGGAGGAAGTGCTCGCGCCCAAACAGCCCCTGGATCTTGCCAAACTGTGCAAAGATCTGGGACTGATGGAGGAAGAAGCGGAGACCAAGGACGCATGAACGTAAAAAAATACTACAAACAAGTGATGATCGCGCTCGGCTGCGGGCTGCTCTTCTGCGGGCTGCTCGCCGTCGATCTCGGGAGCAAGGCGCTTGCGGAGTGGTATCATGAGGCGCACGGGCTCGCGCAGTCCGAGTATTTCCTCGGCTTCATCCGCCTGACCTACGCGCAGAATTATGACGTCGCCTACGGGATCATCGGGCAGATCTTTGAAGATCCCGCGCAGCAGGAGATCGCGATGCAGTTCGTTCTCTACGGCACCGTCGTGCTCGTGCTGCTCATCGCCGCCATGTTCTTCACCATTTTCCGCAAGAACCTTCCCGTGCGGATCTGTCTTGCCGTCGTGGAGGCGGGCGCGCTCGGCAATATGATCGACCGCTTTGTCCTCGGCTATGTGCGCGACTTCATCGACGTGCGCCCCATCGGCTTCAATATCTGCAATATCGCCGATATCTTTATCACGGGCGGCATCGTCGCCGTGCTCGTGTGCGTCCTGTTCATCGGCAAAGACGCCGTGTTCCCCGCGAGCCAAAAGTGGCGGGAGGAGGCGAAGCGCGAGGATGCGGCGCGCGAGGCGCGTGAACGGGCGAAAAAGGACGCCGCGGAGCATCATGACTGAATACGTTGCGGAGGGGAGCGCCCGCGTCGACGTCTTTTTGGCGGAGAGGGCGGGGATCACCCGCTCCGCCGTCAAAAGGCTCGCGGACGAGGGCAATGTCTGCGTGGACGGCGTCCCCGTCAAGGCGGGACACGTCGTCAAAGCGGGGAGCGTCGTTTCGGTCGAGATCCCCGCGCCCGCGCCCGTCGCGGCGCAGCCCGAAGATCTTCCCCTTGACATCGTCTACGAGGACGAGGACATCGCCGTCGTCAACAAGCCCCGCGGCATGACCGTTCATGCGGGGGCGGGCGTTTCGCACGGCACCCTTGTCAATGCGCTGCTCTTCCGGCTCCATTCGCTGAGCGGCGTGGGCGGCGCGCTGCGCCCCGGCATCGTCCACCGTATCGACAAGGACACCACGGGGCTTCTGGCAGTCGCCAAGAACGACGCGGCGCATCTCTCCCTTGCGCGGCAGATCGAGGAAAAGTCCGCGCACCGCGAATACGTCGCCCTGCTCGAGGGCGTCCTCAAACAGGACGAGGGGCGGGTGGAGACGCGCATCGGGCGCGATCCCAAGGACAGGCTCAAAATGGCGGTCCTGCCTGCGGGCGGAAGGCTCGCCGTCACCGATTACCGCGTGGAGGAACGCTTTTCTTCCCACACGCTCGTACGCTTCGTCCTGCAGACGGGGCGTACCCATCAGATCCGTGTCCATGCGAGATATCTCGGTCATCCCGTCGTGGGAGACAGGACGTACGGCTATAAAAAACAGCGCTTCTCTTTGGACGGACAGCTCCTTCATGCGCAGAAACTGACGCTCACGCACCCGAAAACGGGGGAACGTATGACGTTTTTTGCGCCGCTGCCCGCCGATTTTCAGAACGTGCTCGCCATTTTACGGCGGGAGGAGGGACACCATGCAGATCATGAATAGCGAGGAGATGCGCCGCGCCGTCACCCGCCTTGCCATGCAGGCGGCGGAGGCGTGCAAGGGGACGGACTTCGTCCTCATCGGCATCCGCACGCGGGGCGTCATCCTGGCGCGCAGGATGCAGAGAGAGCTCGCGCGGCTGGAGGGCGCCGAGATCCCCGTGGGCATCCTCGATATCTCCCTCTACCGCGACGACCTTCTGGGCGGCTGCGACGCCGTCTACAAGGGCAGCGAGATCGGCTTTGACATCGAAGGCAGGCAGGTCGTCTTGTGCGACGACGTGCTCTATACGGGCAGGACGGTGCGCGCGGCGCTCGCCGCGCTCTCCTCGCTGGGAAGGGCGCGCGCCGTACGGCTGTTCACGCTCATCGACCGCGGTCACCGCGAGCTTCCCTTCCGTGCGGACGGCGTCGGCAAGAGCGTTCCGACATCGCGTTCGGAGCGCATCGTGGTGCATTTTACGGAGACGGACAAAGAGGACTGCGTGGAACTCTTCAAAGGGGACTGATATGGCACAAAAACAAACGGAAAAGAAGGAGCAGCAACATAAGCCCGCCAAAAAGACGGTGATCCCGAACGGGTTTATCGATCTCGTCGCCTTTATCGCGCTCGGCGCGGCGGCGGTGATGCTCGTCATCGGACCCATTCTGGGCTGGATCCTCGAACAGACGGGCGGTCAGGTCATCATGCAGGCGCTCAGCCTCGTGGCGCAGTACTGCCTGCTCATCGCCATCGCCATTCCCGGCTGGCGCTTTGTGCGCGGCAGGAGAAAGGGCTGGAAGATCGCATACTTTATTTTTCTCGCCGTCTATGTCGCGGGGACCATCCTCGGCGTGACGGTCGGCATCTGACGGAGGGAATATGTTACCTGTCATTGCAATCGTCGGACGTCCCAACGTCGGAAAGAGCACCTTCTTCAACAAGGTCGCGGGGCGCAAGATCGCCATCACGGAAAACAGGCCCGGCGTCACGCGCGACCGCATCACCGCAGACTGCGAGTGGCGCGGGCGTCCCTTCACGCTCATCGATACGGGCGGCATCGAGCTCAAGAGCGAGGACACGATGTGGAAGCAGATCGCCCTGCAGGCGCAGGCGGCGGTCGAAATGGCGGACGTCATCCTCTTTTTCACGGACGGCAGGGAGGGGCTGACGAGCTCCGATCACGACGTCGCAGACTATCTCCGCCGCTCCCGGAAGCCCGTCGTGCTCGTCGTCAACAAGATCGACGACTATTCGCCCGACAGGCTGTTTGAGTTCTACTCGCTGGGGCTCGGGGAGCCCGTTGCCGTCTCGAGCGAACATTCGCGCGGGATCGGCGACGCGCTGGACGCCGCGGTCGCATCCTTCCCGCAGGGGGAGGAGCGGACGGACGATTCGTTGAAGATCGCCGTCGTCGGCAAGCCCAATGCGGGAAAATCTTCGCTCGTCAACCGCCTTCTGGGACAGGAGCGCACCATCGTCACCCCCATTGCGGGGACGACGCGCGACGCCGTCGATACCCGTTTCGAGCGGGACGGGCAGGCGTACACCATCATCGATACGGCGGGCATCCGCCGCAAGCGCTCCGTCGAGGACGACGTGGAGTACTATTCCGTGCTGCGCGCCTTTGACGCCGTGCGCCGCGCCGACGTCTGCCTGCTCGTCGTGGACGCGCAGGAGGGCATCACCGAACAGGACCTGAAGATCGTCGGCTACGTCCACGAGCAGGGCAAGCCCTCCGTCATCGTCATGAACAAGTGGGACGTCATCGAAAAGGACACCCATACCGTACAGAAGTTCGAGGCGACGCTCAAAGAAGAGCTCAAATTCATGGACTATTTCCGCTCGGCGTACGTCTCGGCAAAGACGGGACAGCGCACGGAAAAGCTGCTTGCGCTCGCCAAAGAAGTGTACGAACACGCAAGTTTCCGTGTGCCGACGGGCGCGCTCAACGACCTTCTTGCGGACGCGATGCGCGTTTCGGAGCCGCCGTCCTATCTCGGAAGGCGCCTCAAACTCTATTACGCCTCGCAGGTCGACGTCCGTCCGCCGCTGTTCGTGCTCATCGTCAACGATGAAAAGCTGCTGCACTTCTCGTACGCGCGCTATCTTGAAAACACCATCCGCAGCGCCTACGATTTTTCGGGAACGCCCATCCGCATCAAACTTCGCAATAAAAAAGAGGACGAATGATCCTCATCGTTCGGGAGAGAGACTATGACGCAGCTTTCCATTGCGCAATCGTGGTATTGGTTCGTCTTGATGGCGGTCGTCTGCTATCTGATCGGCTGTTTCAACTTTGCGGTGATCATCGCCAAGGCGAAGCATAAGGATGTACACAAGATCGGCAGCGGCAACCCCGGCACGATGAACATGAGCCGTGAGTTCGGGCTGAAGATCGGGCTGCTCAATTTCCTGCTGGACGCCTGTAAGGGCGGCGTTGCGGCGATGGTCAGCTTTTTTATCTTCCGCGGCTACGTCTTTGAAGGGACGCAGGTGCTCGTCTCCGATTTCACGCGCTATCTCTGCGGGCTGTTCGTCATCATCGGGCATATCTGGCCCGTGACGATGAAATTCCGGGGCGGGAAGGGCATCGCGTCGAGCATGGGGCTCTTCTGGTTCTGCCTCGGCTGCGAGGACCCGTGGAATATCCTCTGGGTGTTCATCTTCCTCTTGTTCGGCATCGTCGGCTACATTGCGCTCACGGAGTGGGGCTCGATGGGCTCTCTTCTCGGTGTGACGGGGCTGTCCGTCTGGCAGGGGCTCATCCTCTATTTCCGCTATGCGCCCATCGGGATGCTGCAAAACGGCTGGGTCGTCTGTGTGTTCATGCTCATCCTTGCGCTCAACGTGCTCACATGGTTCGCGCATCGGAAAAATCTCGTGCGGCTGTTTGCGGGAGAAGAACACCGCACGTCCGTCAAGAAACTCTCCAAAGGCAAGCGCGGGACGGAGAATATGTGAAAAGGGGTTCACGAATTTTTGCGAGCAAAGGCTCGTAAAAATTCCGTGATATTGAGAGAAAACGCCGCCGCGGCGAGACTGCGGCTCGTTTTCTCTCTGCAAGCGAATTTTAAGGGCTTCCCATTCTACTTCGCTTGCATTCACTCTTTCCCCCTAAGCCAAAGGGTTGGCAAATCGGGTACCGCTGCGCAGGGAGACCCTGCTTGCGGCATGATTTGGTTCACACTTTTTCTTTCGAACTGACGAAAGAAAAAGTCGTGAGGAAAAAGGAAAACCCGCGGGCGCGCCGAAGGCTGACCGCGGGTTTTCCTCTGCGCGGGCAATGGCAACATTTTACGCCCGCGCATTCACCTTTCCCCCAAAGCGCTGCACGCGCAAACAGGGGCGCAAAAGGCATAACAAGTGACGCCTTTTGCAGCGATCAAAAACAAGTTCACGAATTTTTGCGAGCAAAGGCTCGTAAAAATTCCGTGATGTTGAGAGAAAACGCCGCCGCGGCGAGACTGCGGCTCGTTTTCTCTCTGCAAGCGAATTGCAAGGGCTTCCCATTCTACTTCGCTTGCATTCACTCTTTCCCCCTAAGCCAAAGGGTTGGCAAATCGGGTACCGCTGCGCAGGGAGACCCTGCTTGCGGCATGATTTGGTTCACACTTTTTCTTTCGAACTGACGAAAGAAAAAGTCGTGAGAAAAAGGAAAAACCCGCGGGCACGCCGAAGGCTGACCGCGGGTTTTCCTCTGCGCGGGCAATGGCAACATTTTACGCCCGCGCATTCACCTTTCCTCTGAATATGAAAACCGCGCGGCTTTTGTAAAGCCGCGCGGTCTTTGTTTTCGTTACTTTTCGATGAGGCTCCTGCCCGTCATTTCGGGAGGGATGGGAAGTCCCA
>CALVUC010000004.1 GCA_944363395.1 uncultured Clostridia bacterium
ACCCTGCTCACGACGAGCGAGGGCAAGAAGATGGGCAAGACGCAGAAGGGCGCCGTCTGGCTGGACGAGAACAAGACTTCGCCCTATGAATTTTACCAGTACTGGCGCAATACCGACGATGCGGACGTGGAGAAGTGCCTCAAGCTCCTCACCTTCGTTCCGCTTGAGACGATCGCCGAACTCACCCGCTATAAAGACGAGCGCATGAACGCCGCCAAGGAGGTGCTCGCCTTCGAACTCACCAAGATGGTCCACGGCGAGGAAAAGGCGGAGGCGGCGCGTTCGCAGGCGAGGGCAGCCTTCGGCGGCGAAGGGGAGATGCCCGAACGGGAGATCTCCGCGGAGAACACGACCGTCCTGCAGGCGCTCGTCGCAACGGGACTGTGCAAGTCCAACGGCGAGGCGCGCCGTCTCGTCGAGCAGGGCGGCGTCACGCTGGACGGCGAAAAGGTGACGGACGCCAACGCGCCGCTGCCCGCCTCGCCCTTCACCCTCTTCAAGGGGAAGAAGGTGCGCCTGAAGGTCGTCGTCAAGTGAGCTATCTGAGCGTCGCGTCGGCAGACGTCTATGAAAAGGTCATCGAAAAGTCGCGCTTCCTCGCCTATGTCGCGCACACCGCGGGCGAGGAGGAGGCGCGCGCCTTTTTGCAGGACGTGCGCGCGCGCCATCCGCTCGCCACGCACGTCTGCTATGCCTTCGTCGCCGACCGCCTCGGCAACCTCATGCGCTTTTCGGACGACGGCGAGCCGCAGGGTACGGCGGGGATGCCTATCCTGGGCGTTTTGCGCGCGCGCAAGCTGTTCGAGACCGCCGTTGCCGTCGTGCGCTATTTCGGCGGCATCAAGCTGGGCGCGGGCGGGCTGACGCGCGCCTATTCTTCGAGCGCCGCCGAGGCGCTGGACCGCGCCGCCGTCTGCGAATACGCCGTCTGCACCGAGGTGACGGTGCGCGTCGCCTATCCCGAGGTCAATGCGCTCACCCGTTTTCTGGAGGGCAGGAACGTCCTCTCGCGCGAGTTTTCCGAAAAAGCCGCCTTTATTATCGCCGTGCGCGAGGAGGAGGCGGACGGTTTTTGCGCGCAGTGCGCGGACGTGCTCCTGGGGCGCGCGGAGATTTTGCGCGGAAGATCGTATTTTTCGCCCTTTCCGCTTGAAAAATAGCAAAAACAGTAGTATAATGAAAGAAGCAATGTAAGACCTCGCTTGCGCGGAGCCTTAGAATATAGCCTTCGAGGTATTCGTATGGAGATCATCAAAAGAAAACAGCTCAAAGAAAAGCCCGCGCCCGGGACCGCGCTCGGCTTTGGTCACTACTTCACCGACTATATGTTCACGATGAAGTATACGCCCGACGCGGGCTGGCACGACGCAAAGATCGAGCCGAACGAACCCAAACCCTTCGACCTTGCGACCAGCATCTTCCACTATGCGCAGGGCATTTTCGAGGGGATGAAGGCGTTCATCCAGCCCGACGGCTCCATTGCCGTGTTCCGCCCCGAGGAGAATTGGGCGCGCATGAACCGCTCGGCTTCGAGGATGTGCATCCCCAACTTCCCCGAGGACATCGTGGAGGAGGGGCTGGAAACGCTTCTGAAGCTGGAAAAGGACTGGATCCCGACGCAGCCCGGCACGGCGCTCTATATCCGCCCGACCATCGTCGCCACGCGCGTCATGCTCGGCGTTCACGCCTCCACCGAATATCTCTTCTTCATCATCCTCTCGCCCGTCGGCAGCTATTACGCGCACGGGCTGGAGCCCACAAAGCTCATCGTCGAGGACTTCTATACCCGCGCGACGCTGGGCGGCACGGGCGAGGCGAAGTGCCTCGGCAACTACGCCGCCTCCATGAAGGCGGGGGAAGAAGCGGAGGAAAAGGGCTTCGATCAGGTGCTCTGGCTGGACGCCAAGGAGAAGAAGTACGTCGAAGAAGTGGGCAGCATGAATATGTTCTTCGTCATCGGCGGCGAGGTCGTCACGCCCGCGCTCGTCGGTTCCATCCTGCCCGGCATCACGAGAAAGAGCTGCATCCGTGTATTGGAGGACAAGGGCATCCCCGTCTGCGAGCGCCGCGTCTCCATCGACGAGGTGCTTGCCGCGTCCGAGAACGGCACGCTGGACGAGGCGTTCGGCACGGGTACGGCGGCGGTCATCTCGCCCGTCGGGCTCATCCGTTACAAGGATAAAGACTATACGATCAACGGCGGCAAGATGGGGGCGATCACAAAGATGCTCTACGATACCATCACGGGGATCCAGTACGGCACGCTGCCCGATCCCTACGGCTGGAAAAAGATGATAAAATAAGTTTCCGGAAAAGAAGGGGCGCGCCCGCTGCCATCGGCAGCGGGCGCGCCCTTTTGCGGGATAGCGCAGCCCGCGGAGGGGGCGCGTCGGCACTCCTGCCGCGTCGGTGGGAAAAGGCGTCCGGGGACAGCGAACGTCTGTTCTTTTTTCTTTGCCGCAGCTGTTTAAGAAGGGGGAACGCGCGGTATAATAAGGTGAACGCAAAGACCCCCAAGGAGGGCATTTTCATGGACGCAAACAAATTTACGCAAAAATCGCTGCAGGCGGTGCAGAACGCGCAAAATCTCGCCGCCGAATACGGCAATCCCGAACTCACCGCGCTGCATCTCGCGAGCGCGCTCATGGAGCGCGACGGGCTGTGCAGCCGCATCGTCGGGCGCGCGGGCGCGGACGCGAACGGGCTCGCGGGCGCCGTCAGGGACGCCGTGGAGCGGCTCCCGCGCGCTTCGGGCGGGTCGCAGCCCTATGCGACGGCTGCCGTCGGGCGCATCCTTTCGGAGGCGGAAAAACTCGCCGCGGGCATGAAGGACGAGTACATTTCCGTCGAACATCTCTTCTTGTGCCTGTTTGATAATGACGAGAAGGGCTTAAAGGATATTTTTGCCCGTTTCGGGCTCACCAAGAACAAGTTCCTTGAAGGCATGAAGCAGGTGCGCGGCAACCAGAACGTGACGAGCGACAATCCAGAGGACACCTACGAGGCGCTGGAAAAGTACGGCGCTGATCTCACGAAGCGGGCGCGCGAGCACAAACTCGAGCCCGTCATCGGACGGGATGAGGAGATCCGTAACGTCATCCGTATCCTCTCCCGCAAGACCAAGAACAATCCCGTGCTCATCGGCGAACCGGGCGTCGGCAAGACGGCGATCGCCGAAGGGCTGGCGCAGCGTATCGTCAAGGGGGACGTTCCCGAGACGCTCAAGGGCAAGACGCTCTTCTCGCTCGATATGGGCGCGCTCATCGCGGGCGCGAAATACCGCGGCGAGTTCGAGGAGCGGCTCAAAGCCGTGCTTGCCGAAGTGACGAAGTCGGAAGGCAGGATCCTGCTGTTCATCGATGAACTGCACACCGTCGTCGGCGCGGGTAAGACGGACGGCGCGATGGACGCGGGCAACCTCCTGAAACCTCTGCTGGCGCGCGGCGAGCTGCACTGCATCGGCGCGACGACGCTGGACGAATACCGCAAATACATCGAAAAGGACGCGGCGCTCGAACGCAGGTTCCAGCCCGTGATGGTGGGCGAGCCCACCGTCGAGGACACCATCTCCATCCTGCGCGGGCTTAAGGAACGCTTTGAGATCTTCCACGGCGTGCGCATCCACGACGACGCGCTCGTCGCGGCGGCAGTGCTCTCCAATCGCTATATCACCGACCGTTTCTTGCCCGACAAGGCGATCGACCTTGTGGACGAGGCGGCGGCGATGATCCGTACGGAGATCGACTCCATGCCTTCGGACATGGATGCGATGAACCGTAAGATCGCGCAGCTCGAAGTGGAGGAGAAGGCGCTCTCCAAGGAGACGGACAACCTTTCGCAGGCGCGGCTGGAGGCGCTCAAAAAGGAGCTTGCCTCCCTCAAAGAGACGTTCGCCGCGATGAAGGCGAAGTGGGAGGACGAGAAGAACGCCATCCGTGCCGAGAAGGAACTGAAGGAGAAGATCGACGCCGTGAGCGCCGAAGCGGAATCGCTGATGAATGCGGGCAGGTATGAGGAGGCGTCCCGTCTCAAATACGGCACGCTGGTCGATCTGCAAAAGCAGCTGGAAAAGGCGAAGTCGAGCGTCAACGAGCGGCAGGACGCCCTGCTGCAGGACGAGGTCACCGAGGAGGAGATCAACCGCATCGTTGCGCGCTGGACGGGCATCCCCGTCGCGAAACTGAAGGAGGGGGAGCGCGAGAAGATCCTTCGTCTCGAGGACGACCTGCACAAGCGGGTCGTCGGGCAGGACGAGGCGGTCACCAAGGTCTCGGAAGCCATCCTGCGCTCGCGGGCGGGCATCTCCGATCCCAACCGTCCCATCGGTTCCTTCCTGTTCCTGGGTCCCACGGGCGTGGGTAAGACGGAGCTTGCCAAGTCGCTCGCGGAAAATCTCTTCGACGACGAAAAGAACATCGTCAGGATCGATATGTCCGAATACATGGAGAAGTTCTCCGTCTCCCGTCTCATCGGCGCGCCTCCGGGATACGTCGGCTACGAGGAGGGCGGCGCCCTTACGGAAGCCGTCCGCCGCAAGCCCTATTCCATTGTGCTCTTCGATGAGATCGAAAAGGCGCATCCCGACGTGTTCAATATCCTCTTGCAGATCCTCGACGACGGCAGGGTGACCGATTCGCAGGGCAGGACGGTGGACTTCAAGAACACCATCATCATCCTCACTTCCAACCTCGGTTCGGATATCATCATGGACGGCATCGAAAACGGCGAGATCGCGCCCGCCGCCCGCGCGCAGGTGGAGGCGCTCTTAAAGCGCTCCTTCCGCCCCGAATTTCTCAACAGGCTGGACGAGATCATCCTCTTCAAGCCGCTCACGCGCGAGAATATCGATAAGATCGTGGAGATCCTTCTCTCCCGTCTCAAAGCGCGGCTCGCACAGGAAAACCTGACGCTCGATATCACGCCCCGCGCCGTCGGCTATATTTCGGACAACGGGTACGACCCCATGTTCGGCGCAAGACCGCTGAAGCGGTTCATCCAGTCGCACGCCGAGACGCTGCTCGCAAAATACATTGTCGGGAAGGATCCGAAGGCGGGCTCGCGCCTCGTGCTCGATGCGGACGAGAGCGGTCTCGCGCTGCGCGCCGTGGAACAGGATACGGGCAGCGTCTCCTGAAATTTTGATCATGCAAAGGAGAAGGGTATGAAAGGTCTCATTCTCGTCAATGCGTATACGCGCTCCGAACACGAACTCTATCAGCCCCGCCGCATCCGCGAGGAACTTGCGGAGATGGGGGTGGAGGCGGACATCCGCCGCAACGACTTTGTTCCCGCCTATCTCGACGGCGGCGTGAAGCCGTGCGTCCAAGGGTATGACTTCGGCGTCTATCTCGACAAGGATAAGTACGCTTCCCGCCTGCTCGAAAGGGCGGGAATGCGCCTTTTCAACCGCGCCGAGGCGGTGGAGACGTGCGATGACAAGATGCGTACGCACATTGCGCTCGCGGGCGTTGCCGAAATGCCCGCGACCATCCCTGCGCCGCTCTCGTATACGCCCTCCGCGCCCGTCTCCGAGACGCTTTTGGACAGGGTGGAGGAGACGCTCGGCTATCCCGTCGTCGTCAAGGAGTGCTACGGTTCGCTCGGCAAGGGAGTATATCTCGCCGAGGACCGTACACAGCTGCGCGCGTATGCCGAAAAGCTCAAGGCAAAGCCGCACCTCTTTCAGAAGTTCGTCGCCGAGAGCGCGGGAAAGGATCTGAGGGTGCTCGTCGTCGGCGGCAGGGCGGTCGCGGCGATGCGCCGCGTCGCGGAGAATGATTTCCGCTCCAACGCGGAACTGGGCGGCAGAGGGGAGCAGTACCCCCTCGACACCGTTTCGGCGGCGTATTGCGAGAAGATCGCGGGCGCGCTCGGGCTTGATTTCTGCGGCATCGACCTGCTCTTCGGCAGGGACGGCTACAAGGTGTGCGAGGTCAATTCCAACGCGTTCTTCGGCACCTTCGAGCGGGTGACGGGCGTCAACGTGGCGCGCCTCTATGCGGCGCATATCCTGCACACCATGCAAAAAAACAGATAACGTACCCCTGCATTTTATACCAAAAGAGAAAGCGCGCCGCCGCGGCATTGCCGCGGCGGCGCGCGTTGTTATGCGATGAGGTTCACGAGCCGTCCGGGAACAACGATGCACTTTTTCACATCCTTTCCCGCGAGCCGCTCCTGGACTTCCGGCAGGGCGAGGACGAGCGCCTCGATCTCCTCCTTGGAGAGGGCGGTCGCGATCATCGCCTTGCAGACCATCTTGCTGTTGACCTGTACGGCGTATTCCTTTTCGTCGAGGACGAGCGCCGCCTGATCGGCGACGGGGTACGCCTCTTTGATGACGAAGTCCTTTCCGCCCAGCATCTCCCAGAACTCCTCGCACAGATGGGGCGCGAAGGGAGCGAGCATCCGCACAAGATCTTTGACCGCCGCGCGGAAGAACCCGGGACACTTGCGCTCGCCGCCGTCGTATTTATACAGCGCGTTGACGTATTCCATGATGCGTGCGATCGCCGTATTGAAGGAGAACGCTTCCACATCGCGGGTGACGCGGTCGATGGCATAGTTCTTGGCGTAGCCGAGCGCCTTTTCCTCGGCGCCGGGGATCTCCTGCTCCTTGGGCGGCTTGATCTCGGCGGCTTTTGCGGCGAGTTTTTCCACACGGTCCAGAAATTTTGCGATCGCCTTGATGCCGTCGTCGTTCCACGGCCCGCCCTCCGTGTAGGAGAAGCCGAACATCAGGTAGAGGCGGAAGGCGTCCGAGCCGTAGGAGAGGACGTATTCGTCGGGCGAGACGATATTCCCGTGCGACTTGCTCATGCGGTTGCCGTCGGGCCCCAGGATGACGCCCTGGTGGACGAGCCTCCGGAAGGGTTCGTCAAAGTCGAGATAGCCCATGTCGCGCAGCGCCTTGGTAAAGAAGCGCGCGTAGAGCAGGTGCATACAGGCGTGTTCCGCGCCGCCGACGTATACGTCGACGGGCAGCATCCTGTCTGCCGCCTCGCGGGAGAAGGGCTCCTTTTCGTTGTGCGCGTCCGCATAGCGCAGATAGTACCAGCTCGAGCAGACAAAGGTGTCGAGCGTATCGGGATCGCGCTCGGCGGGGCCGCCGCATTTGGGGCAGGCGGTGTGCATGAATTTTTCGTGCTTCGCGAGAGGGGATTTGCCGTCGGGGCGGAATTCCACGTCATAGGGGAGCCGCACGGGCAGTTCCTTTTCGGGAACGGGGACGTCGCCGCAGACGGGGCAATGCACGACGGGGATGGGTGCGCCCCAATAGCGCTGGCGGGAGACCAGCCAGTCGCGCAGGCGGTAGTTGACCTTCTTGCCGCCCTTGCCCAGTTTGGAGATGTACGCCGCGACTTCCGAACGCGCCTCGTCGCCGTACAGCCCGTCAAATTGCAGAGAGCCGACCATGATGCCGTCCTCGGTGAAGGGCAGTTCCGTCTCGCCGCCCTTCTTTTCGATGACCTTGACGATGGGCAGCCCGTATTTTGTCGCAAAGGCGAAGTCGCGCTCGTCGTGCGCGGGGACCGCCATGACCGCGCCCGTGCCGTACGTCGCGAGGACGTAGTCGGCGAGGTAGATGGGGATCTTTTTATTGTTGACGGGGTTGGTGCAGTACGCGCCCGTGAACACGCCCGTCTTTTCGCGCGCGGAGGAGAGCCGCTCGATCTCGTTCGCCTTTGCCGCCTGTTCGATGTACGCTTCGACCGCTTCGCGCTGCTCGGGCGTCGTCAGTTCGCGCACCAGGGGATGCTCGGGCGCGAGTACGACGTACGTCACGCCGAAAACGGTGTCGCAGCGGGTGGTGAATACGCGGATCTTCTGCCCGCCGTCGCACTCAAATTCGATCTCGCAGCCCGTGGACTTGCCGATCCAGTTGCGCTGCATATTCTTGGTCTTTTCCGGCCAGTCGAGGCTGTCCAGCCCCGTCAGGAGCTCTTCCGCGTAGTCGGTGATCTTGAAGAACCACTGCGTGAGGTTCTTGCGTACGACCTGCGTGCCGCAGCGCTCGCAGCAGCCTTCCGTGACCTGCTCGTTGGCGAGCACCGTCTGGCAGGAGGGACACCAGTTGACGGGCGCTGCCTTGCGGTAGGCAAGCCCTCTTTTGTACAGCTGCAGGAACATCCACTGCGTCCACTTGTAGTAGGCTTCCTCGCACGTCTTGATCTCCGCCGACCAGTCGAACATCGCGCCCATCGCGCGGAGCTGCCCCTCCATCGTCGCAATGTTCTTTTCGGTGGAGTCCTTGGGGTGGACGCCCGTCTTGATGGCGTAGTTCTCGGCAGGGAGTCCGAAGGCGTCAAAGCCCATCGGCTGGAATACGTTATAACCCTGCATCCGTTTGAAGCGCGCATAGGTATCGGTCGGGCCGTAGTTGTACCAATGCCCGATGTGCAGCTTTGCGCCCGAGGGATAGGAGAACATCTCCAATACATACCATTTCTTGCGGTCCGACTTCCTGTCGAACTGGTTGATCTTTGCCTTTTCCCAGCGCGCCTGCCACTTGCGCTCGATTTCCTGATGATCCATTCGGTTCCTCTCAAGATACGTTTCGTTCCCGATATTGTACTATATGCGGGCGGGAATGTCAAGCCGCGCGCCGCGTTTTTTGCAATTTCCGCCCTTTCCTCGGGCGGGAACGCATGAAACGGAGCGTGATTCATACAATAGGTGCGTGGAGAGATTGCTTCTGACCGAGCGCTGCGAGCACGGCGCCTTCCTTTCCTATCTGTATCACCGCCTTGCGGGGGAGGCGGTGCGCCTCGGCGGGCGGAGCGAGCTTGCCTTTGCGGGCGGGCGCGCCGCCGTGCGGCTGGAAGTCCCCGACGCCCGCGCCCTCCTGCCCGCGGCGGCGGACGCCGTGTGCGAGGTGCTTGCCATCGGCTATAAGTTCCGTTTTCTGGAGCAGCGGCTCAACGTGTGCCTGCCGCGGCGGGAGCGGCGGCTGTTCGCGGCGGCGCTCATCGCGGCGGATTATGCGGGAGACAGGCGGTATGTGCGCGAGCGGCTGCCCTCCCTTGCGGAGTGCGCCGTGGACGGGGTGTACTGCTTCCGCCTCGGCGCGCTGCGCGAGAAGTGGGAAACCATCGCCGCCTGCATCCCCGCGGGGTTCTCCGCGCCCGATCTCGTGCGGTTCTGCGCCTATCTTGCGGGCGAGAGCCGCCGCACCGTCTATGTGAAGGGGAACAGCGTATACCGCGACGACTTTTCTCTGCTCACAAGGAGCCGCCTCACGGGCGGCGAGGACGCCGCGACGGAGATCGTCTTGTCCGACGCGGGCGTCATCTGCTGTCTCGGCGAAGTGGAGGGGAGCGTCGGCGACTTCCTGCAAAAATATTATGCGCAATGCGCGATATTTTCTTGACAAAATCAAAGGAGCATATTATAATGTGAAAACGGAAAGACAAGTAGTCTCCGCGCGGGGTTGGCAGAGAGCGCGTCCGCGGCTGAAAGGCGCGCAACCCGGCAGGAAGAAACGAAACCGCTTTCCCTTGCACAACGATATAAAAAGAGCGGCCGTTCGGCAATTAAGGTGGAACCGCGCGAAATTTCGCGTCCTTAAATTTCCCTTTCACGGGAATTTTAAGGACGTTTTTTTGTGCGCGGGGACCTGCCGCGCCGCCACAGGAGGAAGATATGCAGATCGTATTGAAGAACGGGGACGCCATGCAGCTTGCGGAGGGCGCGACCGCGCAGGACGCCGCGCAGGCGATCTCCGAAGGGCTTGCCCGCGCCGCCGTCGCGGCAAAGGTCAACGGGGCGCTCGTCGACCTTTCGCACGTCCTTGCGGACGGGGACGCGCTCGAGATCGTCACGCTCAAGGACAAGGAGGGGCTGGAAGTCTACCGCCACACCTGCGCGCACGTTCTCGCGCAGGCGCTGAAGACGGTGTTCCCGACCTGTAAGCTCGCCATCGGACCCGTCATCGACAACGGCTACTATTACGACGTCGACTTCAAGACGCCCATCACGATGGAGGACTTTGAAAAGATCGAAGCGGAGATGCGCAAGATCGTCAAGAGCAACCTGCCCATCCGCCGCTTCACCCTCCCGCGCGAGGAAGCCATCGCGCTCATGAGCAAGTACCATGAGCCCTATAAAGTGGAACTCATCCAGGATCTTCCCGAGGGCGAGGAGATCTCCTTCTATCAGCAGGGGGCGTTCACCGACCTCTGCCGCGGGCCGCACCTTCCCTCCACGGGCAAGATCAAGGCGTTCAAACTCGTCTCCATCGCGGGCGCGTACTGGCGCGGCGACGAAAAGAAAAAGATGCTCACCCGCATCTACGGCACGGCGTTCGCCAAGAAGGACGAGATGGACGAGTACTTCCAAATGCTCGAAGAGGCGAAGAAGCGCGACCACATCAAACTCGGCAGGGAGATGAAGCTCTTCGCGCTCCTGCCCGAGGGAAAGGGCTTTCCCTTCTTCCTGCCCAACGGCATGATCCTCAAAAATACGCTCATCGACTACTGGCGGCAGATCCACCGCCGCGAGGGGTATGTCGAGGTGCAGACGCCCATCATCCTCAACCGTTCCCTCTGGGAGACGTCGGGGCATTGGGATCACTATAAAGAGAATATGTACACGACCAAGATCGACGGCGAGGACTGCGCGATCAAGCCCATGAACTGTCCCGGCGGGCTGCTCGTGTACAAGACGCAGCCGCACAGCTACAAAGATCTTCCTATCCGCATGGGCGAGCTGGGCATCGTCCACCGCCACGAGAAGAGCGGGCAGCTGCACGGGCTCATGCGCGTGAGGTGCTTCACGCAGGACGACGCGCACATCTTCATGCTGCCCGAGCAGATCACCGGGGAGATCAAGGGCGTCGTGCGCATCATCGACGAGGTGTACAAACTCTTCGGCTTCAAGTATCACGTCGAACTCTCCACCCGTCCCGAAAATTCCATCGGCAGCGACGAGGACTGGGAGGCGGCGACCAACGCCCTGCGCGCCGCGCTCGACGAGATCGGGCTCGACTATGTCGTCAACGAGGGCGACGGCGCCTTCTACGGTCCCAAGATCGACTTCCATCTCGAAGATTCCATCAAGCGTACCTGGCAGTGCGGCACCATCCAGCTTGACTTCCAGCTTCCCCAGCGCTTTGAGATCGAATACGTCGGCGAGGACGGGCAGAAACACCGCCCGATCATGATCCACCGCGTCGTGTTCGGCTCCATCGAGCGCTTCATCGGCATCCTCATCGAGCACTTTGCGGGCAAATTCCCCGTCTGGCTCGCGCCCGAGCAGGTCAAGGTGCTTCCCGTCACCGACCGCGCCGCAGACTATGCGCAGGCGCTCGTCAAAGAGATGAACGCGATGGGGCTGCGCGCCTCCGCCGACCTCAGAAAGGAGAAGATCGGCAGGAAGATCCTCGACGCCGAAGTCGAGAAGGTCCCCTACAAGCTCATCGTCGGCGACAAGGAAGTGGAGAGCGGCACGGTCTCCGTCCGCCGCCGCGGCGAGGGGGATATCGGCGCGATGGCGAAGGACGATTTCTTCGCGCTCGTCAAAAAGGAAAACGACGAAAAGACGATTTTCTGAAAACCCCGTCAAAATCGTTGACAAAGGGCAAACTTTCTGCTAAAATAAGCAAAGTCAAGCAGAGGTGAACCCTTCTCCCCGTATCTGCTCACGCGGAACGGGCCGATTTGAACGCAGCATTTTTACGCGCGTATTTTGCAGATCGAGGGCCGCACTCTGTGCGGCCCTATTCTTTTTCCGAGGTGGAGAACCATTAAGACGCAAAATCAGATGAACGGAGAGATCCGCGACCGCGAGATCAGAGTGATCTCGGAGACGGGGGAGATGCTCGGCGTGATGTCGCCGCGCGAAGCGATGCGCCTTGCGGAGGAGGCGGGACTCGATCTTGTCAAGATCTCGCCCAATGCCGTGCCGCCCGTGTGCAAGATCATGGACTGGGGCAAATTCAAATTCGAGCAGGCGAAGAAGGACAAGGAGAACCGGCGCAATCAGAAGGTCGTCGAACTCAAAGAGGTGCAGCTCTCCGTCACGATCGACGTCGGCGACGTCAAGGTGAAGGCGCGCAAGGCGACGGAGTTCCTCGAAGAGGGGAACAAGGTCAAGGTCACCATCCGCCTGAGGGGCAGGCAGATGGCGCACGCGCATCTCGGCCGCGACGTGATGATGAACTTCGCCGCGATGCTCGGGGATATCGCCGTCATCGAAAAGCCCGTCAATCAGGAGGGGCGCAATCTCATCATGATCTTAGGGCCGGCAAAAAAGTAAACGTTCCGCCTTCGGGCGCGACATAACCAAGAATAATCATCGGAGGATACCTAATATGCCCAAGCAGAAATCGCACAGCGGTACGAAAAAGCGCTTCTGGCTCACCGGGTCGGGGAAGGTCAACCGTCCCCACGGCGGCAAGAACCACAAGGCAGAGACCAAGAACAGAAAGAGAAAGAGAAATCTTCGCCAGACGACGCTCGTCTCCCATGCACAGGAGAACAACGTCAAGAAGATGATCCCCTACAAGGACTGAGGAGGTAGAGACGAATGCGTATCAAAAGAGGCGTGAACGGCGTTAAAAAGCGCAGAAAGATCTTAAAGCTCGCCAAGGGCTATTTCGGCTGCAAGAGCAAGAACTACCGCATCGCCCGCGAAGCGGTCATGAAGTCTTTGAGCTATGCCTATGTCGGCAGAAAGCAGCGCAAGCGCGATATGCGCAGCCTGTGGATCGCTCGTATCAACGCGGGCGCCCGCGAGAACGGGCTTTCCTATTCCAAGCTCATGCACGGGCTCAAGGTTGCGGGCATCGACCTCAACCGCAAAGTCCTTGCAGACCTTGCCGTGACGGATGCCGCTGCGTTCGCGGACATCTGCAACAAGGCAAAAGCTGCCATCTGATCGACGAAAAGCCTTTGCAAAAAGGCTTTTTTCGCGTACATTATGGTCATCGTTTCCAAGCAGAACCCGCTCGTCAAAGAGCTTTCCGCCCTTCTGGAAAAGAAGGGCAGGCGGGAGAGGGGGACCTTTCTCGTCGAAGGGGAGAAGATGGTGCGCGAAGCCGTCGCGTGCGGCATGGACGTGCGCCGGATCGTCGTGCGCGAGGACTACGCGGGCGAGACGTTCGACGCCCTTCCCCGCGTGACGCTGGGCGGCGGCGCCTTTGCCGCCGTCTCCTCCGAAAAGACGCCGCAGGGCATCGCCGCGGAGGTCGCGCTTCCCGTGCGGGAGGTCCGTCCACCCGCGGGCAGGTGCCTGCTCCTGGACGGGCTGCAGGATCCCGCCAACGTCGGCGCGATCGTCCGTACGGCGGTCGCGGCGGGGTACGGGGACGTCTATCTTGCGGACTGCGCCGATCCCTTTTCACCCAAGAGCGTGCGCGCGAGCATGAGCGGCGTGTTCTTTGCCCGTCTCATGCAGGGCGCGCGGGAGGAGCTCCTTGCGGCGCTCGCGGGCGTTCCCGTCATTGCGGCGGACATGGGCGGCGAGGACGCGTTCTCCTTCCGTGCGCCCGAGGTGTTCTGCCTCGCCGTCGGAAGCGAGGGCAGGGGGCTTTCGCCCGAGGTGCGCGCGCGTGCGGACAAGACCGTGCGCATCCCGATGGATGCGCGCACGGAAAGCCTCAACGCGGCAGTCTCTGCGGGGATCCTGATGTACGCGCTGCGCACATCGTATTAAGGAGGTATTATCATGTCGGGTCACAGCAAGTGGCATAACATTCAGGCAAAGAAGGGCAAGGCGGACGCCGCCCGCGGCAGGATCTTCACGAAACTCGGCCGTGAGATCGCCGTCGCGGCGCGCGGCAATCCCAATCCCGCGACCAACTCCAAACTCGCGGACGTCATCGCCAAGGCGAAGGCGGCGAATATGCCCAACGACAATATCGAGCGCTCCATCAAGCGCGCGGCGGGCGAACTCGGGGACAGGGACTATAAGGAGCTCACCTACGAGGGCTACGGCGTTGCGGGGTCGGCGGTCATCATCGCTACGCTCACCGATAACAACAACCGTACGGCGGGCGATATCCGCGCCATCATGACAAAACACGGCGGTTCGCTCGGCATGACGGGCTCCGTCTCCTATCAGTTCGAGCGCAAGGGGCTCGTCGTCGTCGAGCGCACGCCCGGTCTCGACGAGGACACCATCACCGATTACGCGATCGAAGCGGGCGCGGACGACGTCGTCACGCAGGAGGACGTATACGAGGTGTACACTTCCGTCGAGGCGTTCTCCGACGTGAGAAAGTTCTTGGAGGAGAAGGGGCTCAGCTTCCTGGAAGCGGACCTCGGAATGTTCCCCGCCAACAAGATCACCCTGCCCGAGGACAAGCTCGAGACCTTCAAAAAGATGCTCGACAAGCTCGAGGAGAACGACGACGTGCAGACGGTCTGGCACAACGTCGAACTGCCCGAAGAAGAGGACGAGGAGTAAGGAAACGGCGGATCGCCGATTTGTTGTAATTTTTTCAGGGAGGAAACCTGCATTGCGCATATAATTTTCTGCACAATTGATCCCGAGCCGTTCACGTACTTTATGTGCGTTGATCGGCATGCAGAAAATTATCTTTTGACACGCAATGCGGCGCATTTGAAATATCATTTTTCAGGGAGAGGAGCATTTTGCCTCCGCCTTCATGATGAAACGCATTTTGTCCGCAGATGATTTTCTGCGGACTTTTTGTTTTCAGGAGGTGTAATGATGTCTTTGATCAGGGCGGACGGGGTGAACTTTTCCTATTTCGGTTCGACGGAGCCCGTATTCACAAATTTGAATTTTACTGCCGATACTTCGTGGCGGACGGGTTTGATCGGCGCGAACGGCAGCGGCAAAACCACGCTTTTCAAAATACTTTGCGGCGAGGAGAAGTGCGGCGGCAAAATCGTTTCGAACGTGCGTTTTGTGCGCTTCCCGTTTGACGCCGATCCGTATGAAAGCGTCGGCGATATCGCAGCGCGGTGCGGCGAAACGTGGCGTCTTGCGCGGGAGCTCTCTCTGCTGGGGCTGGATAAGGAGGTCCGCTGCCGCCCGCTTGGTACGCTTTCGGGCGGAGAGCGGACAAAGGTCATGCTGGCGGTGCTCTTTTGTACGGACGGCTTTCCGCTGATCGATGAGCCAACCGACAGTCTCGATATGCGCGGCAGAGAACGTCTCGCCGAATATTTAAAGGGAAAGCAGGGCTATATCGTCGCCTCGCACGACAGGGTTTTCCTCGATCGCTGTACCGACCACACTCTTGCGCTTACGGAGAGCGGGGCGGAGGTCGTGGCGGGCAGTTACTGCGTATGGAAAGAGGAAAACGGCCATCGTATTGCCGCAGCGCGAGAGAAAAAACGCAGCCTGGAAAACGAGGCGAAAAGAATGACGGCGGCGGCGCAGAGGACGGCGCGCTGGGCGGCCCGCGCCGAACAGGCAAAATACGGCGTGCAAAAGAGCGGACAGAAGGCGGATAAGGGGTTTGTCAGCGCGAGTGCCGCGCGTGTGATGAAGCGCGCCAAAATATCCGCGGACAGGAAAAATGCGGCGGCGGAACACGCAAAGCAGCTTGCCGCCGTGCTCCTGCAGGAAGAAACGATCGCATTTTCGCCGCAGATATGCCGCAAACAATGTATTTTCGATATCTTCGGCGCCGATATAAAGGCGGGCGGCGCGGTCATCCTGCGCGGCGTCAGTCTGCGCGTGATGTGCGGAGACAGACTGGCGGTCGTCGGCGAAAACGGCAGCGGCAAGAGCACGCTGCTGAAGTTTATCGCCGAAAGCCTGCAAGGGGAGGACGTGTCTTACGTTTCGCAGCAGTGTGAAGACGTCTGCGGCACGCCCGTGCAGTACGCCGCGACGTGTGGGATAGACGAACCGTCCTTTAAGAGCATGTTGGCAAAGCTCGGATTCGGCAGAACGGACTGGGATAAGGATATGTCGCTGCTGAGCACGGGACAGCGCAAGAAAGCGGCGCTGGCGCGCAGCCTGCTGACAAAAGCCCGGCTTTATCTATGGGATGAACCGTTCAACTATCTGGATATCCCCGCGCGTGAAATGATCGAGGAAGCCATCACAGCCTCGTCGCCCACAATGGTATTTGTCGAGCATGACGCCGCGTTTGTGTCGCGCGCGGCCACGCGCATTTTCCGGATTTGACGGGACACTGAAAATGTAAGCGGCGCTGTTGACAGCGCCGCTTTTTTTTGCTATAATTTTCAAAAAGCACGCCGCCGTGCGCGGCGCGGGAGGGGATCATGACCATAGCCGAAACTTGCCGGCTCGCCGGGCAGCACGCGGGCGCGGCGGCGTTTTCGTCCGAAGAAGAGAAGAACACGATGCTTGCGCGGGCGGCGGATGCGCTCGTCGCGCGCAGCGAGGAGATCCTTGCGGCAAACGGCGAGGACCTCGCCCGCTTCACGCGCGAGGACTGGCTGCGCGATCGCCTCATGCTCACCAAAGCCCGCATCGAGGGTATCGCCGAAGGGCTCCGCCAACTCATCGCGCTTCCCTGCCCCGTGGGGGAAGTCATCGAGCGTCACACGACGGCGGGCGGGCTGGACATCGCCCGCGTCCGCGTACCGTTCGGCGTCGTCGGCATCATCTATGAGGCGCGCCCCAACGTCACGGCGGACGCCGTCGGGCTGTGCCTGAAGAGCGGAAACGCCGTCGTCCTGCGCGGCAGCAAGGACGCCTATTTTTCCAACGCGGCGATCGTTCGCGTCATTAAGGATGCCATCCGTGCGTGCGGCTTCGACCCCGAATTCATCCAGCTCATCGACGACTGCTCGCGCGAGGGCGCGAGGGAGTTCATGCGCCAGCGGACGCTGGACGTGCTCATCCCTCGCGGCAGCGCGTCGCTCATCCAAAGCACGCTGGAAAATGCCGCCGTCCCCGTCATCGAGACGGGAACGGGCAACTGTCACGTCTACGTCGAGGCGTCCGCCGATCCCGAAATGGCGCGCCGCATCCTCGATAACGCCAAGACGCAGCGCATCAGCGTCTGCAATGCCTGCGAGAGCCTCGTCGTCGACCGCGCTTTTGCCGCTGCGCACCTTTCCGATCTCCTGCAGCCCCTCGAAGAGAAGGGGGTGGAACTCGTCGGGGACGAGGAGGCGTGCGCGCTCGCGCCCGCCGTCAAGCCCGCTTCGGAGGAGGACTACTTTACGGAATTCCTCGCGATGAAGCTGTCCGTCAAGATCGTGGGCGGCGCGGAGGAGGCGATCGCGTGGATCAATGAACATTCCACCCACCACAGTGAGGCGATCGTCACGCGCGACGACGCCGCCGCGGAGAAGTTTTTGAAGGAAGTCGACTCCGCCTGCGTGTATGTGAACGCCTCCACCCGCTTTACCGACGGTTTTGAGTTCGGGTTCGGCGCGGAAATGGGAATCTCCACGCAGAAGCTGCACGCGCGCGGACCGATGGGGCTGAGGGAGCTCACGTCCTATAAGTTCGTCATCCGCGGCAGCGGACAGATCCGTCAATGAAAAGGGGCGCGCCCGTGCGATCGCACGGGCGCGCCCTCGTTGTACCGCGCAGGTTCAGATCTTGTTGACGGCGCCCGCGAACAGGATGGTGCCGTCGGGCGCGAGCAGCAGATAGGCGAACGCGCGGTCGACGACGAAGTCGAATACTTCCACGGGGGCTTCGTCGCTCTCGAGACCCGCGTCTGCGATCGTCGCCGCCGCTCCCTCGATGCCCTTCGCCTCCACCTTTAACCGGGCGACGTGCTGCACCTTGTTGCACAGGACGCTCTCGCCCTCCGTATCGAGCGCCGCGGAGAGATCGCACGCGGGCGTAAAGAGGTCGGTCACGCCCATGTCCTGCAGGATGGGGGAGACGTCCTCCCGGTATACCGCTTCAAAGGCGGGGAACAGGCAGCGCGTTCCGTAACGGGGGGAGCCGTTCTCGTCATATCCGCCGTAGTCGGCGTCCGCCGCCGCGGCGATGTTCTCCTGCGTGAAGACGTCCTTCGGCGTCAGACCCTCGTCGGGCAGCAGAAAGACGAGGCGGCAGCCGATGTTGGTCGCGGCGTAGAAGGAGGTGAAATTTTCCCCTTCGTAGGCGACGCCCGTCTCGGCGTACGCCCGCAGCAGCCGCGTCGTGACCGTCGTTCCGTCGGCGTTCCGGAAGGCGTACGTCTCGTCCGTCTCCGGGAGGTCGTTGCCCTCCTGATCCCACTTGGTCTTGACGTACAGCGTGTTGATCAGAGCGAAGCGGGTGGTCTCCCCGAGCGACGGATCTTGGTCGATGAGCCCGTTCGTCTGCTCTTTGATGAAATTGCGCACGGCTTCGTTCGCCCTCTCGTTGGCGCCGCGGAAGTCGGCGGCGAAGGAGGCGCAGTGATAGCTTTCCGCGAGCGTATCGAGGCAGTCCTGCCGGAAGGCGACGCTCTCGTCCAGCCATACGGAGTCGGAAAGAACGATCTTCTCTTTTCCGTCGCGCGCGAGAGAGCGGTAAAAGAGCCCGAAGCCCTCGCGCAGCGTCTGCCCGTCGGTGTTCAGGGCGGCGAGCAGCTGTTCCCTGGTCTTTCCCGCGGCGCACTCCGCCGCCATCGCCATCGCCGCATACACGGAGACGGGGGAGACGGCGGCATTGCCGTCTTCTGCAAAGTTTTCGCCCGCGGCGGCTAAAAAGCGCGCGGCAAAGCCGGCGGCGCCCTCACGGACGGCGGCGAGCGCGGGGGAGTTCTGTTCCTCGTAGGAGAGGGGAGCCGCGTCCTTTGCGGCGGCGAGCTGCTTCCCGCGGGGCGCGCAGGCTGCAAACGCGCTCAGCGCAAGGATACAGGCGGCTGCAAGCGCGGCGATCTTCAAAGTCTTACGCATATCCGTTTCCTCCTTACACCCGTAGAGACGGAGAAGGGCGGGAAAATGTGACAAAAAAGGAGCGGCGTTTCGCCGCTCCCGTCACGGATCGCTCCGCTTTGCCTTTTCTTTCTTTGCTTCCTTCTTGCCGAGTTCGGGCAGGATGCCCGTTAAAAAGTATTCCGCCGTGGAGTTTCTTTTGATGTTGGCGCGCGCCTCCTCCAAGGTGAACCACCTTGCTTCCTCGATCTCTTCGTTCAAGGCGATGGGCGCGTTCTCGTCCGCCGTCACGACGAAGTTGAGCATCAGGACGTCCTTTGCGTCGTGATAGCGCGAGGCGTGATAGCGCCACTTGACGGCGGTGAGCGTCGTCTCCTCCCTGAGTTCGCGCGGGATGGCTTTTTCCGCCGTCTCTCCCTTTTTGATATAGCCCGCGAACAGCTTGAAGTCCTCCTCGCCCGTGTGCCTGGCGAGCAGGATCTTGTCCTGGCGGCGGTTGACGACCGTCATGGCGACGGCGACGGGAAAGTAGGGGAACTTGAACGCCCCGCACTGTTCGCAATAGGGGATGAGCCCCTCGTTTTCCAAAAATCTCAGCGTCAGCTTGGCGCCGCAGTCTCTGCAATACATGGTCTTTGCCGTCCCTTTGGGAATTTTTATTATTTTACGCCCATCGGCGCTTCTTGTCAAGAATTCCGCGATAAAAATTTGTAAAAATCTTGCAAAAAATTGTAAAAATTTTCCAAAAAAGCCGAGGACGTGCAATTTCCGTCGGCGGACGGGGGAAAGTTGTATTTTGCATTCTTCCGCTTGACAACCGTTCGCATATTATAGTATAATATCTCCGATTGTGCGGCAGCGTTTTTTGCTGCCATCAAGGAGGAAAAAGAATGCTGACTTCGATCTGCGGGATCAACTGGGGCGACGAGGGCAAGGGCAGGATGGTCGATCTCCTGTCCGAAGATTACGACATCGTCTGCCGCTATCAGGGCGGAAACAACGCGGGGCATACCGTCATCAACGAACGGGGGAAGTTCATCCTCAACCTGTTCCCTTCGGGCATCCTGCGCGAGGGCGTCGTCAACGTGCTCGGCAACGGCATGGTCGTCGACATCAAACACCTTGCCGAGGAGGCGGGGCGGCTGCGCGCGCAGGGCGTAACGATCACGCCCGAAAACTTAAAGATCAGCGACAAGGCGGTCATCACCATGCCCTATCACGTCCTGATGGACTGCCTCGAAGAGGAGCGCCTTGCAGATAAGAAGTTCGGCTCCACCCGCCGCGGCATTGCGCCCGTCTATGCGGACAAGTACATGAAAAAGGCGTTCCGCATGGGCGAGCTCCTGCATCCCGAGCGGATGTACGCCCGCGTCAAGGACATCGTCGAATGGAAAAATCTCACCGTCGAGAAGGGCTATGCGCACGCGCCCGTCACGGCGGAGGAGGTCATCGCCTACTTAAAGGAGTACGGCGAGCCCCTGAAGGAGTACATCTGTGACGTCGGGCTGTACCTCAACGAGGCAAACAGGGCGGGCAAGCGCATTATGTTCGAAGCGCAGCTCGGCGCCCTGCGCGACATCGATTTCGGCATCTATCCCTATACGTCGTCCTCTTCGACGATCGCCGCCTATGCGCCCATCGGCGCGGGCGTACCCAACCTGAAGCTGGATAAGTCCATCGGCATCATGAAGGCGTATTCCACCTGCGTGGGCGAAGGTCCTTTCACGGCGGAGTACTTCGGCGAGCCCGCGGAAAAGCTGCGCGCGGCGGGCGGCGAGTACGGCGCGGCGACGGGCAGACCGAGGAGGGTGGGGCCCTTCGACGTTGTCGCCTCCCGTTACGGCATCCGCTGTCAGGGCGCGGACGAGATCGCGCTCACCAAGCTGGACGTCTTGTCCGATTTCGAGGAACTCGAGATCTGCACGGCGTACGAGCTGAACGGAACGACCGTACGCGAGTTCCCCTTCACCGACGCGCTCGATTTGTGCAAGCCCGTCTTTGAAAAGGTCAAAGGCTGGCACTGCGACATCACGGGCTGCCGCAGGTTCGAGGATCTTCCCAAGGAGGCGCAGGACTACGTCCTTCTCCTTGAAAAACTGTGCGAGTGCAGCATCAGGTACATCTCCGTGGGCGCGGAGCGCGACCAGATCATCGTCCGCTGACATGAACAAAAAGTTTTACAAGATGCACGGCATCGGGAACGACTACATCTACTTTGATTGTTTTGACTGGTTCCCGTCAGACCCCGCCGCCGTCGCCCGCAAACTCTCCGACCGTCACTTCTCGGTGGGAGGGGACGGCGTCGTCTATATCTGCCCGAGCGACGGAGCGGACGCCAAGATGCGGATGTTCAACGCGGACGGCAGCGAAGGGAAGATGTGCGGCAACGCCATCCGCTGCATCGGCAAGTTTTTATACGAGGTCAAGGGCATCCGGAAGGACGTGCTCACCGTGGAGACGCTGAGCGGCGTCAAGACGCTCGTCCTCACCGTGCGGGAGGGGAGCGTGCTCTCCGTGCGCGTGGACATGGGTGCGGCGGAATTCCGCCCCGCGCTCATCCCCGCGGATCTTGCGGGCGAGCGGGCGGTGGACGTCCCGCTCGAGGTGGGGGGCAAGACCTACCGCGTCACCTGCGTCTCGATGGGCAACCCCCATTGCGTCGTCTTTGTGCCCGATCCCTATGCCGTTGATCTCGGCGTTCTCGGGCCGCTCTTTGAGCATCATCCGCGCTTTCCCGCCCGCATCAATACCGAATTCGTGCGCGTTGACGGCAGGAACGAACTGACGATGCGCGTCTGGGAGCGGGGCAGCGGGGAGACGTGGGCGTGCGGTACGGGCGCGTGCGCGTCGGCTGCCGCGGCGGTCGAAAACGGCTTGTGCGGGAGGGACGAGGATATCCTCCTCCACCTGCGCGGCGGCGATCTCACCGTCCGCGTCACGAAGGACACCGTCTTTATGACGGGACCGGCAGCCTTTGCCTTCACGGGCGAGGCGGACATCTGAACACACATGGGTCGTAAGCCCGCACTTTCCAAGGCGGCGGACTGTTTACGGAGGAAGAGCAGGTATGACGAAATACGTTTTTGTCACGGGCGGCGTCGTTTCGGGACTCGGAAAGGGCATTACGGCGGCGTCGCTGGGACGCCTTCTCAAAATGCGCGGCTATAAAGTGGCGTCGCAGAAGCTCGATCCCTATATCAATATCGATCCGGGGACGATGAGTCCCTATCAGCACGGGGAGGTGTTCGTCACCGAGGACGGTGCGGAGACCGACCTCGACCTCGGGCATTACGAGCGGTTTATCGACGAAAACCTCAACAAATTCTCCAACCTCACGACGGGGAAAGTGTACTGGAACGTCCTCAACAAGGAGCGCAACGGCGAATATCTCGGGCAGACGGTGCAGGTCATCCCGCACATCACCAACGAGATCAAGTCCTTCATCTATCAGGTCGGCAAGACGACGGGCGCCGATATCGTCATCACCGAGATCGGCGGGACGACGGGCGACATCGAGTCGCAGCCCTTCCTCGAAGCCATCCGTCAGGTCGCGCGCGAAGTCGGGCGCGACAACTGCTGCTTCATCCACGTCACGCTCGTCCCGTATATCTCGGGTTCGTGCGAGTTCAAGAGCAAGCCAACCCAGCACTCCGTCAAGGAGCTGCAGGGGATGGGGATCTTCCCCGACATCATCATTGCGCGCGTGGACGCGCCCATGCCCGAGAGCATCCGCGAAAAGATCGCCATGTTCTGCAACGTCCGTCCCGACTGCTGCATCGAAAATCTGACGGTCCCCGTTTTGTACGAGGCGCCCGTGATGCTCGAAAAGAGCAATCTTTCCACTATCGTCTGCGATATCCTGCATCTCGATCCCCGCTCCATCGACATGACGGAGTGGCAGGAGATGCTCGACAGGGTGCATTCCCGCACCAAGTCGGTCAGGATCGCGCTGTGCGGCAAGTATGTCCGGCTGCACGACGCCTACCTCTCCGTCGCCGAAGCGCTCGCGCACGGCGGCTATGAGACGGGCGCCAAGGTCGAGATCGAATGGGTGGACACCGAGACGCTCACGGAAGAGAACGTCGCGGAGATCCTGCGCGGCGTGGACGGCGTGCTCATCCCCGGCGGCTTCGGCGGCAGGGGCATCGAGGGCAAGGTAGTCGCCTGCCGCTATGCGCGCGAGCACAACATTCCCTATCTCGGGATCTGCCTCGGGATGCAGGTCGCCGTCATCGAGTATGCGCGCAGCGTCATGGGCTACGAGGACGCCAACTCTTCGGAGTTCTATCCCGAGGGCAAGCATTCCGTCATCGATCTCATGCCCGATCAGTACGGCGTGAAGATGGGCGGGACGATGCGCCTCGGCGCCTATCCCTGCAAGGTGCTGGGCGAGCGGATGAAGGAGGCGTATCAGACCGATCTCATTTACGAGCGCCACCGCCACCGCTTTGAATTCAACAACGATTACCGCGCCGCGTTTGAAAGCGCGGGCATGAAGATCGCGGGTACCTCGCCCGACGGGACGCTCTGCGAGGCGGTGGAAGTCCCCGCCAACGACTTCTTCGTCGGCGTGCAGTTCCATCCCGAATTCAAATCCCGTCCCAACAACGCACACCCGCTCTTCAGGGAGTTCATCCGTTACGCCTGCCTGTACGCGGAAAAGAAAAACCGGTGAGAGGACACCGGGAGCATAAGGTCGTTTGCCTATCATGAAGATCAACGAAAATTATCTCAACTTAAAGGACAGCTATCTCTTTGCGACGGTCGGCAGAAAGACGGCGGCGTACAAGGCTGCGCATCCCGACCGTGAGGTCATCCGCCTCTCCATCGGCGACGTCACCCGTCCGCTTGCGCCCGTCGTCATCGAAGCGATGCACAGAGCGGTGGACGAGATGTCCCGCGCGGAGACGTTCAAGGGCTACGGTCCCGACCAGTACTGCTACGGCTACGAGGCGCTCATCGATTCCGTCAAGGGCAGCTATGCGCGCAAGGGCGTGCAGCTCGCCTCCTCCGAAGTGTTCATTTCGGACGGCGCCAAGTCGGACTGCGGCAACATCCTCGATATCTTCTCGACGGACAACACCGTGCTCGTTCCCGATCCCGTCTATCCCGTCTATCTCGATACCAACATCATGGCGGGCAGGAAGATCGTCTTTGCCGACGCGACGGAGGAGAACGGCTTTCTTCCCATGCCCGACGAGAGCGTGAAGGCGGACATCATCTACATTTGTTCGCCCAACAACCCGACGGGTGCGGCGTACACCGTCGAACAGCTCGAACAGTGGGTGGCGTATGCCAAGAAAAACGACGCGGTCATCTTATATGACGCCGCGTACGAGTACTTTGTGAGCGATACGGCGCACGCGCGCAGCATCTATCAGGCGAAGGGCGCCAAGGAGTGCGCCATCGAACTGTGTTCTTATTCCAAGACGGCGGGCTTCACGGGCGTCAGGTGCGGCTATACCATCGTACCCGAAGCGCTCGTCAGGGGCGGGCATTCCCTCAACAAACTTTGGGCGCGCCGCCAGTCCACCAAGTTCAACGGCGTCTCCTATATCACGCAGATGGGCGCCGCGGCGGTGTTCACCGAGGAAGGGGAGCGCCAGATCCGCGAGAACATCGGCTATTACCGCAAGAACGCCGAGATCATCGCCGGCTGTCTCGACAGCCTCGGTATCTGGTACACGGGCGGCAAGCATTCGCCCTATCTCTGGTTCAAATGCCCCTTCGGCATGGACAGCTGGACGTTCTTTGACTATCTCCTCGAAAATGCCGCCGTCGTCGGAACGCCGGGGAGCGGTTTCGGGAAAAACGGCGAGGGATTTTTCCGCCTTACGGCATTCGGCACGCACGAGAACACCGAGCGCGCCTGCGGGCGCATCGCGGCGCTCCTTCGGAAATAACGGTTTTGCCGGAACGGCAGGGAGTCAGGACGTATGAAGAACAAAAAAGCGGCGGGCATTTTATGCCACATCTCATCGCTGCCGGGGAAATACGGCATCGGTTCGCTCGGAAAAGAGGCGTATCGGTTCGCGTCGGCGCTCAAAAGGAGCGGCGTCACATATTGGCAGGTGCTGCCGCTGGTGCAGACGGGCTACGGCGACTCGCCGTACAGTTCGGTCTCCTGCACCTCGGGCAATCCCTATCTGATCGACCTCGAGCTGCTCGCGGCGGACGGTCTGCTCACCAAGGAGGACCTTGCAGGCGCCCGCCATACGGGACGCGTGGACTACGGCGCGCTCTACAACGAGCGGTATATGACGCTCCGCAAGGCGTTCTCCCGCTTTTTCTTTGACAGCGAGGAGTTCCGCGCCTTTGTCGGCAGGGGCGAGTACGAGGACTACGCGCTGTTCATGACCGCAAAGAAGGTGTACGGCGAGAACTTCCTCCTGTGGGACGAGGCGCTCAAATACCGCGACCCCGACGCGCTCGAAAAGCTGCGCACCGATTTTCACGAGGAATATCTCTTCTGGTACTTCCTGCAATATCAGTTCAGCCTGCAATGGGGCAAACTCAAAGCCTATTGCAACGGGCTGGGCATCCGCATCGTCGGCGATATCCCGCTGTATGTGGCGGCGGACAGCGCCGACGTCTGGGCGCACCCTTCGCTGTTCAAACTGGATAAGGAACTGCGCCCCGCCAAGGTCGCGGGCGTCCCGCCCGACTACTTCTCGGAGACCGGTCAGCTCTGGGGCAATCCCATCTATGATTGGGAGGCGCACGAAAAGGAGGGCTTCGCGTGGTGGACGCAGCGCCTGAAGAGCGCGCTGAGGACGTACGACGTCGTCCGCATCGACCACTTCCGCGGCATCGACCGCTATTACGAGATCCCCGCCTTCGCGGAGAACGCCGTGAAAGGGGAGTGGAAGGACGGTCCCGGGAAAAAGCTGTTTGAAAATCTCACGCAGGAGGATAAAGAGCGCTTTATCGCGGAGGATCTCGGCATCATCGACGACGGCGTCGTCGCGCTCCGCGACGGGATGGGCTTCCCCGGCATGAAGGTGCTGCTCTTCGCCTTTGACGGCAACCCCGATAACGAATTCCTGCCCGCCAATATCCCCGAAAACAGCGTCTGCTATACGGGTACGCACGATAACGACACCGTTGCGGGCTATGCGGAGGGATTGGATGCGGAGGAGCTGCTGCTGTTCCGTTCCCGTCTCGCGCAGGTATTGCAGGAACAGAAAAAATATATCCGCCTCGGCAGGCGTCCCGAGGATATCGCGGAGGCAATGTGCAAGCTCGCGCTCTCTTCGCGCGCGAAACTTACGATCCTCCCCGTGCAGGACGTTTTGGGGCTGGGGAACGATGCGCGCATGAACCACCCGAGCACGCGCGAGGGCAACTGGCAGTTCCGCATGGAGCGCCGCTTTGCGGGCGGCGCCGTGCGTCGGCTCAAACATTGGATAAAATTGTATAGGAGGTAGGCAAATGGCCAACGAAACGAAGGAAAAGAAGGGTTTCTGGGCGGACTTTAAGGCGTTCATTGCGCGGGGCAACATCCTCGACATGGCTGTCGGCATCATCATCGGCGGCGCGTTCACCGCGATCGTCAATGCGCTGTGCAACAACATCTTAAAGCCCATCATCAACTGGATCCTCGCGCTCATTTTCGGGGCAAGTTCGCTCACCGATCTTTACACCTTCCTCGGCGATCCCGTCTACATGACGGACGAGACCAATGCGCAGGTCATCGATCTCGCGAACTCTATCTATATCGACTGGGGTACGTTCATCAACGCGATCATCAACTTCCTGCTCATCGCACTCGTTCTGTTCCTCATCATCAAGGCGATCATGAAGGTGCAGAAGATGCGCGACGAAGCGAAGGCGGCGATCGAAGAGGCGGCGGCAAAGCGCAAGGCGGAAGAGGAAGCCAAAAAGGCGGCCGTCACGGCGTCCGAAGTTCCCGCAGCGGCAGAGGCTGCTCCCGCGGCTGCACCCGCTCCCGCAGAGCCGGAGAAAAAGTCATAACAAAACGGAGAGACCGACGCGGACCGCGTCGGTTTTTTCATAAAATCGGCAGCCGATTTTGCAATTACGGGCAAAATCGGTTGCTTTTTTCCGTCGTTTGTTGTAAAATAGTCGGGTATTGCAGAGATGGCGGAGCGGTCGAACGCGCACGATTCGAAATCGTGTGATGCAGGAATGTATCCAAGGGTTCAAATCCCTTTCTCTGCGCCATATGGGAATAATACGAACTCTAGAACGGAGTTCGTATTATTTTTTGCCCGTGATTTCTTCGGAATGATTGTCCAACTAAAATAGCCCTCCGAATTTGTCTTTTTCGGTCGGCTATGGTAGCATAGTTCCTCGCGGACGTCAACGGCCGCAAAATCGTTGCTGAAAACACCCATAGAAAGACTTTTAGAGCCGAGTAAGGAATTTTTTCCTTGCTCGGCTCTCTTGCTGTTTCTAAGGCATTTCCCGACCTGCACGCAACGATTTTGACTTTGTCCCGTTGACTTCCACAGACCGACAAAAAAGATAACTTTCCTTTCACCGTCCTATGCACCTCCGCCTGTTGCCCGAAAAAGGCAAATACAAATTCAGAGGTGTAAAGATGGAAATGTTGGTAACAAAGTTCTCAAACGGAAAGTATCGCAACGAAGGCGAATTGTTCAATGAACCTATCTCTGCCAATAATGTCAAACTTATGGGCGAGATGATTGCATTACAGGCGCTTCGTACCGTCAAAAAGTTCGATATGAAAGTGGCAGACAGATTGTATATCGGACTCATCAAAGACCTGCACCACATGGGAGAGATAGATTATACCGTGTCGGACGGTTATGACGTAGCACAAACCGCTATCTGTTTTCTGTATCAATATGTCGGTCATAATGTCCACGAGATTTACGGAAAAGACCGTAAGGGCAAGGAAATCTCTATCAAACTTGCCTGCTATCGCGAAGTAGACCACTTCATCAATCTTCTTCGTAACAGATCGGACAGGCGTGGGACTGTCATTGAATCCATTGACTTTACAAACTACAAAGCACTGCCTATGGACCCCGTAAACTGCTTTGAACATGAGCAAACCGATTACACAAAATATGACAGACTTGTGAATGCGTTGAAACTCTCCGCCTTGGAACTCGCCATTCTGAACTGCTATATGAACGGCATGAGACAAGCCGAAGTCTGCGCGGAACTCGGAATAGGCAGAGGAACTATCAATCATCGCAAAGCAAGCATCAGAAAAAGATATCATATTCTTTTAAATTCTTGATCTCATACTACTAAATTTATACAATTATATTTCCTACAACAGTTTCAACTTCAACTGAGTAATGCAGCCGGCTTGATTCTTCATCTAAAACGATTAATGTGGTGCCAGAATATTCATAACTAGATAATGGAGATAAGGTAATATCGATCAACTTATTTCCAACAACAGTGCTATAATATGAGGATCCAATTATTGCATCTGTTCGTAATACTTTAATATTTATTTCCAATTGAATTTCGTTAGAATTTTCACTGTCGATATTAACAGTATCTTCAGGTAAAATTGTATATTCTACTCTTAAATTTTTACCATAAGAAGGCCCTGATGCTTCAAAATTAAAATAATCAGTCGTATTAGACTTATTTAAAGCTATAGTTTCATTATGTGATTCACCCAGCGCAATAAAAAAAATGCAAGCCAAAATGAATGCCGGTATAATAATCCCTTTTTTTGCATTTCTATCAGTCAAAGCATCATAAGCTGCACAACAAATCCCGAATCCAAGAGCCAGAATCAGAAAACCGATTCCTAAACCGATATTTCCGACAGAGAAGCCTATTATCATAACGATAGAACAAATTCCGGCAAGCACGCCTTGCGCGATTCTTGCACGCGATCGTGTTTTTTCAGCTTCTTCAAGTTGCCGTGCTTCACGATGTTTTCTTTCTGTTACAGCACCTTGAATCTTAGCGTTCATATCAGTTAAAGTGGCAAGCAATTCACGAAGCGATTGTTTGTCCTTCTTCAATTGCTCCGCAGTGACATCTAATTCGGCAAATACGGACGATAGGATATCAATGAGGCGGATAAGTTGTGTAGTAAATTCAACGCTGTCTGATAATTTTTCAGGCAATAACTGCCTTGCTTGAAAATTATACATACCAACTTGCTCAATCATTTTTCCAAGCGTTTCTTGCGAATGATTACACAAGTCAATGATTTTATTCCGAAGAGAACGAACCAAATCGGAGCTCTCTTCGTGTTGCCCGCCATGATGTTGTGCATTTACCTGCAATGGTTGCGCATATCTGTCCCAAGCTTTTAACGTTGTTTCAAAAGCAGCTATATCGTTCCCCAAAGCAGAATCTAATGAATATCCGCGATTAAAACGATTACAAATCTCCTCAATCTTACCAAAAGCATCAATACAACTATCTTCTTTCTTATTTAAAGATTCTTTTATTGCTGCTTCATACTTTGCCATCAACGCATCAATGAAAAAGCTTCCATAGTCCTTAATCTTAACGATGTTATTAAAAATACTGACTAAAGAGTTCTCCTTCAGACGGTCAAAATATCGCTGTGCCAAAGCACTGCATTCCGCAGAAAATGTATCAACGGATTGCTGCAAAAAGCTTTCATCGATCAATGGGAAATTACTTGAAGAACGAGCATCGTTGATCTCATCTAGAACAACTTCATTTGCATTATCAAGCCACTTCCCAATATTTACAATTGCCAAAGCAGCCTCTCCGACAGTAGGCTTTACAGGACGTGTTCCAACCGCAATGCTTTCAAATGTAGAAAAAGTTTCGCCGGCAAAATAAGCCAATTCAGATATAACGCGTCTTTTAGGATTCGACAATTCGGTATAGGCAGCCTGCGCCTCTGTATCGTCATCCGAAATCAATTCTTTTTCTTCAAGCAGTTCTTCCAATCTTTCAGCGTTATCAAAGGGCGTTGCCCCTAAAACAGCAAATGCGTTTTTCATTGCTCAAAAACCGATTCGTCTCCTTTGTTCCTCTTTCGGCAGATGGGAAACAGCAGTCTGTATCGAATCTGCAGTAATAGCATCTAACCCGTTTTTGCCGCTGATCAAACCGGCTTCACGGATGATAAACGTGACATCCGCGAGTGTCTTCCCCGTTAACTGTGCAGCGAGCTGTTTCAAATCGATGTCCGCCGATAATACAATATTTCTTGTAATGCTCAATAGCAATTGATATATTTCTTCCTCAGAGGGCAGCCCGACTTCAATGTGATGATCAAACCTTCCGCGGCGTAAAATTGCAGGGTCGATTTTTTCGTACATATTCGTCATAGCGATGATCAGCACATGATTTTTTTGCGCATTCTGAACTTGACGCAAAAATTCCGCAACTTCCTCTAAGTGTTGAGAATTTGATGTCGGTGCATTTCTGTCCGACAGGTAGCTCTCCATTTCGTCGATTACAACGATTGACGGAGCTTTTGAAATTGCCGTTTCAAATACGCGGGAGATCTTTTTCGCTGTATCATGAATATATGGAGAGGCTATTGTCGCCGAATTGATCTCAAAGCTCGGCAAGCCGAGATACTCTATGAGCTTTTCTACTGCAAATGTTTTGCCGCAACCGGGCGGGCCATACAGCAGAACCGCAGCAGGAAAATCAATACCAAGCTTTTGATAGCGCTCTGGTTCATTGAGGATGTTAATAATATGCTCTTGAAAGAACTGCGATAATTCCCGCCGCCCGGCAAGGACAAACGGCCGCTTTGGTTCATCTTCCGCGATTTTGGGTGGCTCTTGCCTCTGACGTTCAAGCCCTGTGATTTCCGAAATCTTACAATAAACCGTTTCATCTAAAAACGGCGAAACTATCTTACCGTCATAAAATGTTTCCCGCCTGCCGCCCGCCAAAAACGAACCAAGAATTATATCGTCCGACGGGGATTCAAATTCATAGACCGGCAGCAAATAGCCGTACTCTTCAATAAATATTCCATCTCCGAAAGGTATCTTTGTTCTCTCCCGCATCCGTTTCAGCGCGGCCGCAAAGGTTAGGGCTATTTTGCGGTCACACAAAGGCAGCCCGTTCTTTACGGGAAGCAGGAGATATTTCTCATCGGACAACAGGTAAACGTATTCCGTTCCGTCAATTTCAGTTTGAATAAAAGGATTGCCCGCATAAAGCAATTGATTCACGATCCATCTGTCATAAGCAGATTTCATGACTAAAAGCAGGGAACTGTTCGTGAATGTTTTGTACAGTTCCCAGCACTCGCTCTCATAAATGAGTGCTTTTATTCTGTTCCCTTCAAAACGGTCGCCTTTAATTATCATTTGAATTCTTATTTTGTAATGCCGGAGCCTTTCAGCATATTCTCAATTTCAGAACCTTCACGCTGTATCCTTATTTGGGCAAGCCGTGCGATTGTATTCTTTAATCCGTCTATATCATTATTGCGAACACATTGACTGCCCTGCGCAATAAGCCTGCGATACAGCTCTTGATTTGTGAAATCCTGCGGATTTTGTGCCATTGCATAAAAGAGAGCAACAAAAACCTCATCGTTGTTGAACATTACCTGCGCAATGGCCGCATTCAGTTCATTCATGTACTTCTCCGTCAAGGGGCTATTCGCTTGGATTGCTTTTCTGACAGACTCCTGCAACTGATTAATTTGTTTGATCTGTGCAGGGGTTCCGCTGCCTTTGAATGTTTCAAAACGCTCAACAGCTTCTTCAAGTTCCCGTTCCCAAATAGCGGACTGATTTTCGCGCATAAAGGAAGCGACAACGCCTTTTGAAGATTGCGCACATTCAAACAGAGCTTGCGCTTCTTCCGCATTCATGTTATCGGATTCGTCGAGTAACTTTCTCAGCTTGTCCGCTGATTCTTCAAGTTTCTCATCATACAGGTTCTCCTGCATTTCTTCGATTTTATCGAGTACGTCTTGCGCCTCATCGATTATTTTATCGGTATCGCTGCCGTAATCAATTTGACCGCTGAGACGGTTATAAAAATTTTCTCCCGATAATGTGATGCCCACGGACGGAACAGTTACTTTAATTTCAATATTTCCGCTGTCCGAAAAGCTGTACTCGCACTCAATCGTGCTTCCGACAGGTATAACTCCATAATCAAACGAGTTTCCGTCGATTTTAATATCGCCGATAAAACGATTGTACTCGATCGGATCTGTTATCTCGCCTTCCCACAGCTTGAACGAAATAAAATCCGAACTTCCGGCGCTGATCCGTTTGGTCGTTTTATATTTAACAACTCCGCTCTTCGGGAGCAACTCATCCTTCCTGATAAGGTAATCCAAAGACGGTTTTTGCGTTATCGGATCCTCGATTTCCACGCCGACAGAGTGCGCACACGGAATCTTGCCGATATTGATTAGCGTTTTTACGATCGTGATCTCCGATTGCTCCAGCTTGACTGCCGTGCCGCTTTCATCAAAGCAGCTGACATGAAATTTGTTTTCTCCATCATTGGGAAGATCGACAGACACAAGCGAGCCGCTTTTCAAACTCATTTTCCCGCTCGACCAGCCCGTATCGACGCTGCTGAAAACAAAGTCAAGCGCGCTTGCGTGATTGAAAATGACGGCAATTTTTGCCTTATCCGCCGAAGTGCGCGCATTATATCTGAACTCCAAGCCATAATTGGAAGATTTTACAACTCCTTTTACGCTTTTTTGCCCGCCCTTGATCGTTTCAAAATTTACGCTTTCCGCATAGATTGCCGCACCTTCGCTGACCGCCGTCATAGGATTTACATCCGTGCTTGTAGCAATGCCCAACTGTTGTGAAACATAATCGCGCAACGGTTTATATTGAGTGGGGCCTCCGACGAAAACAATATGATTGATATCTTCCGGCTTTAATCCCGAATTCTGAATGACCGCTCTGGTCTTATCGATTGTTTCATCGATTTTCGGCCAAATCAACTCATTGTACATCTCTCTTGTAATCGGCACGTCCAAATAAATTTCCGCCATGTTTTCATCGGTACAACGAACTTCGTTTTCATCCAATCTGACGGAAGTCGCCTCTTTAGCAGAAAGCTCGATTTTCGCCTTTTCAGTCGCCCAAATTGCCATTCTGAGCAGCGTAGCATATTTTTTATTCGTCCTGAAATCTTCGGGGAGCGAAAAATTATCATACAGCCACGGGACAACAATATTGTCAAAGAGCAACTTATCGAAATCTCTTCCGCCGCAGAATGCAATGCCGTCATTTGTCAGCAGGTTGATTTTACTGCCTGTACGTTCGGCAATCGAAATGTCGAACGTGCCGCCGCCGAAATCATAGACAACAAACAGCCCGTTGATATTCTGATGCCGAGCAACACTCATGATCGCTGCAACAGGCTCTTGGATCAGCGCAACTTTTTGGATTCCTGCATGGAATGCCGCTTGTTTTGTTGCATCTTTCTGCATCTGATTGAATGCAGCGGGTACCGTGATGACCGTTCCCGTATTTTTATCGTTACGGATATCCTCCGGCAAATAACTGAAAAGGACGCGTAGAATCTCGGAAGAACATTCCTCCGGCGTCATTTCAAGCCCGTTATAATCGAATTTGATTTTTGTGCTTGAGCCCATCAGCCGCTTGAATAATTTTGCCGTATTTCCCGGGTCGCGGGGCTCATTATCATAGGCACGCTGCCCATAAACTTTCCCTCCGCGTTTATTGATATAGATAACGCTCGGAGTTACGTCATTTTGTTCCGGGCTCTTCCAAACTCGAATTTCTTTCCCGTCAAAAGAAGTAATAACGCTGTTGGTTGTTCCCAAATCAATACCGATATACATCTTTATTTCCCTTCCTTGTTTTGATTTTCTGAGGTTGTTTCAGCGGAGTTCTGGGGAGCGGCTGATAGTATCACCGTTCCTGTCCTGATAATTTTACCATCGAACGTAATAATGGTCGGCTCGATCGTTTGCTGAACAACCAGCCTATCTTCCTTCTCAAATTCATCTGCATTTAGAGGAGTGATCGACATTCCATCGTCATATACTTTCCCATCAAAGACAACTATGCGCAAATGAAACAATTCCGACAGTTCGGCAACTTTTGAAAGATGAAAATTGTATGCTGACTCGTACTTTTTCTTCTCTTCCAAAAACAATTTATCTACCGCAGAAATATAGGAACGTCTGAAGCGATAGTCTTCTACAAGAAAATCCGCAACATACTTTAACTCGGGCATTGTCTGGACAGTTGCTGTTTTTTTGAAGATCCCCATGATTACCCTCCCATACAATTGATGTACATTGAACCGAGCAAATTGTTCACCGAATAGCGTATTTCATGAACAAATTGGATAGTAAATGCCGTCAATCATAGCGGTTATGAACAAATTTACTTTAACTTTATGCGGTGCCCGTCGAATATCTTGCTTTTAATGTCCTCATTTGATATAATATATAAATGAAAGGTACATTGAATACGCTATTCAATGTACCTTTCAAATTTCATTGCAATAACTTTCCAAGCCGATTCATCATATTTGCCTTATGTTCCATAAGGGAGTGAGCATAGCGGTTGAGCGTGACGGTCGGGTTCTTGTGGCCGAGGATCTCGGAGAGTGTTTTCACGTCCATGCCGCATTCGATGGCGCGGGTGGCAAATGTATGCCGCAGGGAATGGAAACTCTTGTGCGGTATTTTTAGTTTTTTCAGGAGCAATTCAAAACTTCTCTGGTAGGAGCGGACAGAAACAGGCTTTCCGCTTGCAGAAACCACGAAGGGCGAATCGCTCTTTTTCTTTATGCCTTTGAGGATCGGCAGCAGCTGCTTCGGCAACGGGATCACGCGGTGGGAAGTGGCGGTTTTCGGCTCGTCAATAACAAGGCCATCCTTGCTATCGTGACATGACTTGGATACGGTCAAAATTCCTTTGGTAAAGTCAATATCGCTCCATTGCAGGGCGATAAGCTCCCCGATACGCAATCCGCTGTACAGGCAGAGGATGATGCCGTACAGTTTATCTTTTTTTTCGTTCAGGACAGCTTGCTCTATTTGTTTTTGCTCGGCGAGAGTAAAGCACTCCACGGGCTTTTCTTTGAGCTTCGGGCGTTTGAGTTTATCCGCCGTGTATTCTTTCGTCAAACCCAACAGGTGCGCTGTTTTGAGAGAACTCTGAATGACGGAAATAACGGCATTGACGCTGTTGGCGGAAAGTCCTTTGCCCGTCTTGCGGTTGCCGCTTTGTAAAAGCCCTGTAATGAACGATTGCAGGACAAGCGGAGATAAATCGTTTAGCTCTATTCCGCCGATCTTGTCCTTGATATGCTGTTCTATGATGAGCCTGTACCGCTCGTAAGTACGCACTTTAACGGACGGGCGGATATAGTTTTCCAGCCATTGAATGAGCCAATCTATGTACTTCATGTTTCCTCCAAAACAGATAAATTTTTACAAATGGCAGTAAGGCGTGCGCTTGGCTTATATACAAGTCGGCGGCGGAGCTGACGGTGCGGCTGACACCGCACCGTCACCCGCGCGCTGTCGCGCGCGGGCGCCGAAGCCAAGCGCACGCCCGAACAGAAAACAGAACAAAACCGAACGAAAGGCGCGGCGGCCGCGGAGCCGTCCCGCTGAACCGCTCGGGATCGGCTGCCGCTTTTCCCGCCGCGCACGGCTTTCTTTCATCGGGTTTTATCGTAGCTGTGTTGTCCCGTTACAGGACGGCGCGCTATGTAACTTTCGGCAGCAGTTTTATTACTTCGGGGCTTACCTGCCCGATATATTCGCCTTTTACCCAGCATCCGAAGCTGTCGAAAAGGAGTATTTTCCTGTCCTCTAAGCCGTAGGGGCAGACGATATCTTCGTCCATAATGTCCGTCACAAAGTATTGATACAGCCCACGCGAATAGATGAGCTTGCCGCCTGACTTTTCTATGTATTTGACGAGATACTGTACCGCCTGCGGCATTTCGGATACATGGTTAATGGGACGGAACTCATTCCGTCCAAATCGTTTGGCAAAGAATGTATTCTGTTGTACCGTCTGCATTCTCCTTTTGCGGGTATCGAAGTCGCGAAGGATCTCCATTTCTCCCGAAAGAGTGCCTTCGGGGATATAGAACAGACCGTGGAAATGCAATCTGTTTGTCTCTCCGCCGCGTTCCCATGCGCCGATGTATAACCAACCTTTGCGGCTTGAAAAATGATACAGGGTGTTAAGCAACTTCTTTGCGAATTGCTCCTCTGTCATCTTGTCATCCGCATAGGTAAAAGTCACGAAATAGTTGAAGTGCTGATGATTTATCTTTCTCCAAAGGCGTGTGCGGCGGCAGATTATATTGCGGTGCTTTCTCTCAAAGTTTTGCTCCACGAAGGCGCGGCAAGAAGAGCCGTCCTTGAAATAGGGCAGCATTTCCTTGACGATATGTGATTTTTGCTCCCGCTTCTTCATGCCGAAAGTCTGTTGATACAATTCATCGAACAGCTCTTTGCGCGTCATCTGTCTTACGGCAGGCGGCGCGCTTTTTTCGTGGACGTCGGCGGAATTTTTTCCCACGGCAGCGGTTTCCTCTTCGGACGCGGCGACTTCTTCTGATGGCTCCTCAACTTCAATGACTTCCTCATAACGAGGGCGACGATTCTTTGCCCTCGGGTTCGGCTTATACGGGATGCCGATATAGTGGCTCCCGTCCGAATAAACTTTTACTTGGCTATACGGCATCGTTTTCCTCCTTCTGTTTGGTGATGTAGTCGTTGACCCGCATCGCCAGCGACGATGCGAATAAGTTATATTCCTCCTCGGTCATGCGGTCGATGTCGGGCTCCCCGACAGCATAGACCCGTATGCCCAAAGGATTGTTTTTCAGTTCGATCTCCTTCATCAACTCACCTCCCGTTCATTGAGTTTGCTCTGCAAAAACAGCAAGAGCTTTTTATTTTTCTGCCTGATATATTCCGTGCTGTAATTGAGATCTTCCGCCGTCGCCTCTTGTGTCAGCCCCTTGACATACAGCTCGTAGTAGATGTAGTAAAGGTCAAGCGGCGCGGTGCTGACGATAGCGGCATACTTCTCGGCAAGTTCTTTTACCATATGCGGGAGGGCGTCGAAGGCATCAGAAAAGCGCGCCTTGTTCGTATAGTACAGGCGTATCGTCTTTAATTGCTGTCTGATCTCATTGAGCGTCATGATTGTTCCTCCCGTTGTGCGGCTATCTTAACCCTTAAACTCGCAAGGTTTTTGCGACTTTACAAAATTTCTTTGAAAAAATTTACTTTTGCTGATAGCATATCAGCCAAACCTGCAACTTTTCTTCAGGTTTGAAAAATTTCCTTCTACTACCACAAGGACAAAAAGTTTGAAAAGGTGACGGGTAAGCCGTAAATTTTCACAAACTTTTTCCACGGATAGTAAACCACCCAAATACGACACTTTTTGACATATTTGAAAAAGTTTTCTCGTAAAGTTTACAGGCAAACATAGACAAAACCTGTCCCTAATTCCGAAGTTTTTTTATCTTACAGGTGAAAGGTGCAGGTTTTCTTCACCTTTCCAAAATTTCTTGAAAACAAAAAAGACCGTGACCGCAGACAAAGGACAGACGATCTCTCGTCTATCTTGCCTGACAGTCACGGTCACCCGGATATTTCGTCAATTTTTCGGTTTGGGTCTATGCCCGACTACTCCCGCTGGTTTTTTCCCACAGTCAGAATACATTCCTCCGTGATATGAAGCCGAACCTCGGCTTGTTTGTGCTTTCATTCTACCACATTCTCCCGCGTTTTTCAACAAAAGCTGCCGTTAATAAACCCCAACAAAACCGCAACTCTGCTCACCAAAACCAAAACAAACCGCGCATTTCGTTACCTTTTTTGGACATTTTTGTACCTTTCGGCTTTGGTAGGGTGGGAGAGCGGCTTGGTCTGTCAAAGGCGCGCAGCAATTTTTAGATAACAAAAAGCAGACTTATCCGCACAAAATTCCTGCGCGTCCCTGTGCGGGCAGACCTTTGACAGACTGCGCCTTGCTCTCCCTGTTTTGGGGTGCGCCGAAAGGTACGGAAGCACCAAAATTGTCCCGCTTCCGTTGGGGTTTTGTATCGGTATCATTTGGGTTTTGTCGGGAAACGGTAAAGCTCCCGTGCCTGTTATTCCCTGCCGTAAAGGTGTATGCTATAAGCAAAAAATTTTGGAGGTGCCCATTTTGAAAACAGCAGTCATCTATGCCAGATATTCATCTGACAGCCAGACAGAACAGTCCATCGAAGGACAAGTCCGCGTCTGCAAACAGTTCGCGGAAAAGAACGATCTTCTCGTCGTCGATCAGTATATCGACAGGGCGACGACGGGAATGAACGACAACCGCGCGGCATTCCAGCAAATGCTGCGCGACAGCAAGCGACGGCAATGGAGCGTGGTCATCGTTTACAAACTCGATCGGTTTGCCCGCAACAAGTACGAATCGGTCGTCAACCGAAAGAAACTGACGGACAACGGCGTGGAGTTGGTCTCCGCAATGGAAAATATTCCCGATACGCCCGAGGGCAAACTCTTTCTTGCCGTCATCGAAGGCTTCAACGAATACTTTTCGGAAGACCTCAAACAGAAAGTCAACCGTGGTCTGCGGGAGAGCTGGCTCAAAGGGAATGCGACAGGCGGAAGAGATATCTTCGGATGGGACTTGAAGGACAAGAAGTATCACATCAACGAAGCGGAAGCCGAAGTCGTCCGCGAGATATTCCGAAAGTACGCGCAGGGCTATAAAGCGCAAACCATCGCTGACGATCTGAAAGAAAAGAATTTCCGCCGCAAGAACGGGAAGTTCATCACGCACAAATTCGTATATAAGGTTCTGCACGATAAACGCTATACGGGCGTCGTTACGCACAAGGGCGAAGATTACGACAAAGTCTTCCCCGCGATCATTTCAAAGGAGTTGTGGACGCAAGTGAACGCCATCAATGAAGAAAACAAGAATGCGCCGGGGCGCAAGAAGGAAATGTTCGACTACATCCTTTCGGGAAAGCTCATCTGCGGAAAATGCAAGCACAGGATGGTCGGCGAAAGCGGCACGAGCAAGACGGGGGAAATCCATTACTACTATTCCTGTCTCTCCAAACGCCGCAAGCAGGAAGATTGCGACTGCAAAGCCGTTAAAAAGCAGATCCTGGAAGATTACGTCATCCAAGCAACGGTTGCAATGCTGCGCAGGAACAGCATCATCACGCAGATCGCGGAGACCGTCGTCAAGGTACACGAAAAGATGATGCAGGACGATTCTGGTTTGCAGATCCTGCTGCAAAAGCGGGACGATGCCAAAAAGGCGGCAGACAATATCGTCAAAGCCATCGAACAGGGTATCATCACCGATTTTACAAAGGACAGGCTCAACGGTTTACAGGCGGAACTCAACGAATTGGAGATCGAGATCAACAAGGCAAAGCAGAAATCATACGCTCACTTGTCCGTCGAGGAAGTGGAGAAATTCCTGCTTTCCAAAGTCTTTGAGGATCCCGACGACATCAAGGTTCGCAAACTGCTCGTGAATACTTTCGTACGGGAAGTCATTTGGTACGGCGACCATATGGTCATTACATACAACTTCCAGGAACGGTTCTCCACGGAGTGCTTTTCCAAGTCGTATGTAGAGGATATCGAAAAGCAGGTCGGGGAATGTTCCCGATCTGCGTCTTCTTTTCCTTTGAGTTCGTACAAAGTCACCCAATCGGCGCCAAATGAGAATGAGGGCGCGTGATGCGCCCTTTTTTCATGTCTCGTTTCGCGCTTGCGCCGAGGCCGTTCCCTGCACTTTCGCAACGCGTCCGATGGATACGAAAAGAACGCGCCGTAACGCATAAGTAACGCGTTTTTTTCTTACGGCTGCGACAAAGTGTGATATCATGAAGGCGGGAGGGATCGTATGCAGTTTCACGAACGCTTGAAATTATACCGCAGGGGAAAGGGGCTCACACAGGAAGAGCTTGCAGAAAGGCTTTATGTGAGCCGCAGCGCGGTCGCCAAGTGGGAGAACGGGCTCGGGCTCCCGAACGCCGAAACGCTGAAAGAACTCGCTGCCTTTTTCGGGGTCACGCAGCAGGAACTGCTGTCCGACCGTGAGACGGAGGCGATCATCGTTGAGAAGAACGGCAGGCTCTCGCGGCAAAAAAAGTGGCTGATCGGGCTCGGCTGCCTTGCTGCCGTGCTGCTCGCCGCCGCGATCTTTCTCGGAGTGTTTTTGCCTCGCGCAGACCGGTCGGACATCGTCGGCGGGGGAGACGTGGAAATATCGGGGATCGAGGCAAGTTTTCATGCGGAATATGAGACATTGAAAGGGGACGTCCCTTTGAAAGTCTATCACCTGAAAGCGGGCGAAACGTATGAATTTTATGTGCGTCTGCTCCATCGCGGGAGCCGTGACGTAAGTTTGGGAAAGGGCAGCGTCAGGATCTACTTCGATACGCAGTTCTTTTCGTTGGACGAAGGCGAATATTGGGAGGAGCCCGACCGCGACGCAACGCCCGCGGAGGAATATCCTTTTTATTTGACCTGTTCCGACCGGGCGGCATATACCGAGATCTTCGTGACCGCGGGAGAGTATTGGTGCAAAGCGGCGGTCGTGATCGAAGCGGCGTAAACGGACGGCGCAGCCCGTGGCGCGGCGGGTGCGGGCTGCGGAGAAAGGGCGGGAAACCGCCCTTTTTTTGCTGCGGCGGAAGGGTTGAAAAATGCCGCAAAGTGTGCTATCATATCTTGCAAAGGAGGGAAGCGATGCGCCGGCTGTTCGCGTTTTTCAAAGACCCGCCCGTGTGGTTTGTCGCCGTATGGGACGCGGGGATGCTCGCGCTCGTCGCGGCGTCCGTCATCTTGTCTGCGGCGGATAAGACCGCGCCCGCCGCCTGCGCGGTGTATGCGCTTGCGGCTCTTTCGCTGGCTTACGCGGCATACACCGCCGTCCGCGTGCTGCCCCGTGCGGTACGCGATACGGGGGAACGTATGCGCAGATCTCCTGCCGTCGACCGTTTTCTGCGCGATTACGGGCTGCGCACTTTTTTGTTTGCGGGGCTCTCGTTTTTGTTCAACGCCGCCTATGTCGTCGGCAACGTCGCCGCTGCCGTGATATATTCTTCGGCGTGGTATTGGTCGATGGCGGCATATTATTTTTCGCTCGGCTGCATCCGCGCCGGCGTGATCCTTGCTGCGCGGCAGGCGCAGAGGAAATATCCAAAGGAGGAAGTGCTCCGTTTGGCGCGGGAGCGCATCTTTCTCGGCTGCGGCATCGCGCTGCTCGCATCGGAAGCCGCGCTCGCGGCGGCGATCGTTCAGATCACGTTTGCGGGCAATGTCGCGCCGTCCGTGACGCTTGCGGTCGCGACGGCGGCTTATACCTTTTACAGGGTCGCCGCATCCGTCTTTCATTTTGTGCGCGCAAGGCGGCGCGCGGACCGCGCGGTGCAGTGCCTGCGCAACCTCAACGTCGTGGCGGCGCTCGTTTCGCTGTATTCGCTGGAGATCGTGCTCTCCCGCGGGGGGATGCCGGCAGCCTTCCACGCCGTCGTCGGCGCGGGAGTGTGCGCCGTCAGTCTTGCACTCGGCGTTTATATGACCGCGGCGGCGGCAAGGGCGCTCGGGCGGGCGCGGAAAGGGGGGTTTGCGGCGCCCCGAGACAAATAAAAACTATTATTGCAGGCGATACTGAAAGGGGGTGCGGCGGCGTCGGCACGCCCCGTCAAGCCCTTTTGTAAGACGCTTTATAAAGGACTGTTATCAGAAGTATAAGTTTTTTTTAACCTTTGAATTTTGTGAAAGGGCGGTAAAATACTTTTTTTCACTTCGTGTTTGATATATAATGATTTTGTAACATTGGCATATTTTTTTGAATTATGTCGAAAGCATAACAGGGCGTCGCGCCCGATCGCAGTTTTTGCGGTAAAACGCAGCGTTTCCGGGGAGAAATATCTCCCGGGAAGCCTTTTTCGTGTTATCGGCTCCGTTTGTGACGGAATTGTGCGCGGAAGGTGAACGTTTTTTCGCAGAAGGGCGGCGTGCGGCGCCGGTAAAACCAACGGAGGCTTAGAGCAGTGAAAGCAGCAATCAGAAGGCTACTCGTATCCGTGTCCGCGCTTGCGATGGCGGGATGTCTCGGGGTGTCGGCGGCTTGCGCGTCGCCCTCGCAGATGTCGGGGACACAGACGGGAGAAGCGCAGACGGGCAGCGAGAAGATCATCGACGTCACGGAGACGCTCGGCGACCGGCTCCACGAGAAGCAGGACCTCAACGAGGATCTGCTGGTATCCCCGTCCGCGCAGGTCAGGACCAAGAGCGACGGCACGCGCAGGGTCATCGTGGAGATGAACTCCCAATCCATGCTCGACGTGTATCTCGGCAGTTCTTCCGTACAGAGGAGATACGCCGACTTTACCGCGTATGTGAACGGGACGGAGGGCAACTCCTATGCGTCCTCGCTGGAGCGCGAGCAGAGCGGGTTCCTCGCATCCCTGCGCAACAGCTCCATCGAGTATGAGCTGCGTCACAGCTATACGTCCGTCCTCAACGGCGTCTCCATCGTCGTCAAGGACGAGGACGTTGCCGCGCTCGAATCGATGTCGTGCGTCAAGAACGTCATCTATTCCGAGGTGTATTCCGTGCCGCAGGCAGCGGTGACGGAAAACGTCGTCAGCGTGTACGATACGGGTATCTACGACTCTTCGGACGTCGCCTATCAGGGCGAAGGGCAGCTCATTGCCGTGCTCGATACGGGCTTTGACAAGAGCCATGCCGCGTTTCAGGAAATGCCCGAGGTGCAGAAGCTCACGAAGGAGCAGGTCGAAGCCAACATGGACAACCTTGCGGCGAGCACGCAGGGCAGCGCCATCACGGTGGATGACGTCTATTATAACGAAAAGGTCCCGTTCGCATACGACTATGCGGACAACGATCCCGACGTGTTCCCCAAGCTCTCCTCGCACGGGCATCACGTCGCGGGCATCATCGCGGGCAAGGACGAGAGCGTCACGGCGGACGACGGCGAGGCGTTTGAAAACGGCGAGACCTTCCTCGGCGTCGCGCCCAACGCGCAGCTCATGATCTGCAAGGTGTTCCCCGATCTCGAGGACGGCACCGAGGGCGGCGCGGAGACGGACGACATCATCGCCGCGCTCTCCGACTGCATCACGCTCGGCACCGATATCATCAATATGTCCCTCGGCGTCTCGTGCGGGTTCTCGCGCGAACTGGACGAGGACGCGGTCAACGAAGTGTATGACAAAGTGTACGAAGCGGGCATCAACCTCGTCGTGGCGGGTTCCAACTCGGGCAGCTCGGCGCAGGGCGGCGCATACGGCACGACCAACCTGACGGAAAATCCCGACAGCGGTACCGTCGGCTCGCCTTCGACGTACGCAGGCTCGCTCTCCGTCGCCTCCATTTCGGGACAGAAGTCCTCGTACATGGAGCTAGACGACGGTACGGCGGTCTATTTCAACGAATCGAGCAACGCTGCCGCAGAGCAGGGCGATTTCGTCGCGGAGCTGCTCGGCAGCGCGCAGGACGGCACCTTCAATTTCGTCGTCGTCCCCGGCTACGGCAGGTCGAACAACTATACGGCGGCGGTCCGCCGCGCGCTTGCGCAGGGCAACTGCATCGCGGTCGTCTCCCGCGGCGAGACTTCCTTCGAGGAAAAGCAGCGCCTCGCCTATGAGAACGGCGCGATCGCCTGCATCATCTATAACAACCAGTCGGGGCGTATCAGCGCTTCGCTCGGCACGGGCAAGGAGATCCCCACCTGTACGGTCACGGCGGACATCGGCAGGGCGCTCGTCGACCGCGGACAGGGGACCATTTACCTCAATAAGGACTACAAGGCGGGTCCCTTCATGTCCGACTTCTCGGCATGGGGCCCCACGCCCGATCTCAAGATCAAGCCCGAGATCACGGCGCACGGCGGCGAGATCACGTCCTCCGTCGTCGGCGGGTACAGCATTTACAGCGGTACGTCGATGGCTTCGCCCAACATGGCGGGCGCCGTCGCGCTGCTGCGTCAGCACGTCGAAGAGACGTACGGGCTCACGGGAAGGGACCTCGCCGACCGCGTCAATTCCCTTCTGATGAGCACGGCGACCATCGTCAACGACGAGAGGGGGCTTCCCTACTCCGTCCGCCGTCAGGGCGCGGGGCTGGGCGACATCGGCAAGGCGATCGCGAGCGACGCCTACCTGTATGTCGAAAACAACTCCAAGCCCAAGCTTGAACTCGGGGACGATCCCGAAAAAGAGGGCATCTATACGATGGAGTTCCACGTTGTGAACACCTCTTCCGAGCAGAAGAGCTACACGCTGGACGCCATCGTCATGACGGAGAGCGTCTCCATCGACAATATCACCGTCGCCGAGCAGAGTTATATGCTCGACAAGGCGGAAAAGGAATTTTACGTCAACGGCGAGTACACCGCGGACGGCACTCTCACGCTTGCGGCGGGCGAGGACGCGGCGATCGGCGTCACCGTCGCGCTCACGAGCGAGGAGAAGGCGTATCTCGACGCCAACTTCAAGAACGGGATGTACGTCGAGGGATATATCACGCTCGACGATGCAAACGAGGCGGGCGTCGACCTGTCCATCCCTTATCTTGCGTTCTACGGCGACTGGCTGCAGGCGCCCGTCTTTGACGCGACCGTCTACGAAGTGAGCGCGGACGCGCACAACTCGGCGATCAAGGAAGAGGACAAGACCATCGCGGCGGTCTACGAATCCGTCGTCATCGGCAGATATTACGAGGGTTCGGAGACCTATCTTCCCCTCGGTCAGTACGTCTACGACCTGCCCGAAGGACAGGAGGACAGCGGCGTCGTCGCCTCCACCGACAAAGTCGCCGTCGGCAAGAGCCAGTACGGCGTGTACGAGTTCTACGCCGTCTACTTCGGTCTGCTGCGCGGCGTACAGTATATGGACGTCACGATCGAGGACTCCGTTTCGGGCGAGGTCATCTGGCAGGATACCATCGTCAACTCGGGCAAGGCGTATTCCTCTTCGCCCGGCTATGCGGAGATCGGGCTGCGCCCCGACGAGTACGGGCTCAAGAACAATACGCAGTACACCGCGACCTTCACGGCGCGCAACTACTACGGCGGCAGAGCGGCGGAGGAGCAGACGCAGACCTTCACCTTCTACGTCGACTATGAAGCGCCCGTCGTCTATGACAGCAATATCCGTTATGAGTACGATCCCACGGATATGACCAAGGTGCGCAGCGCCTATCTCGATCTGTATATCTACGACAACCACTATGTCGAGGGCGTACAGCTCTTCTCCTACGAAGAATCCAACAGCGACGTCGACTGGGCGACCGAAGAGGCGGGCTCCGTCGACTGGCTCACGACCTATTCCCTTCCCGTCGACAGCACCAAGGGCGCGGTCAACAGGGTCACCGTCGAGATCACCGACTGGCTCGACCGCTTCATGAGCGTCGAAGGGCAGGAGGGCAAGTACATCGGCGTCCGCGTCGATGACTACGCGCTCAATTCGGGCGCATACCTCGTCGAGTTCCGTCAGCCCGAAGTCAACAAGGTCGACGTCGTCGCCAAGTATGTGAACGCCGACGGCGAGAGAGTGGAGAGCTCCATCGACGGACAGACCATCGTCATGAACGCGGGCGACGCGCTCAACCTCACCGACGGCACGGGTTCCCTGGAGATCGGCGGGTTCTCGGCGGTGGCGGACTTCGAGGTCGAAGTCTACAACTACGCGACGTACGCCTGCTCGCACATCGATGCGCACGGCGTCCAGTGCTCCTTTGTCTACGACGAGCATACGGGTCTCACCTATGCGAGCGGCGACTATTATTACGATGCGGAGAGCGGCACGGTGCGCGTGCTCTCGGGCTCGTCCCTTCCCGAGGGATATCCCGCGGGGACGCTGTTCACGGACATCTGCGCGCAGTCTTCGGGCTCCGGGTACGAGAGCCGTCACTTCGTCTGCCCCGCGTGCGGCAGCGAAGCGCAGTTCACCTACAACAAGCGCAACGACGAGATCGTCTTTGACAACTTCACCAAGACGTCGGCGGATCCCATGATCCATGACGTGCTCTGGGAGAGCGGCGACGAGAACGTCGTCCGCGTGGACAACGGCAGGCTGTATGCCGCGGGCGAGGGGACGGCGACCATCAGCGCCTATGCGCCCGGCGCCGCAGATTATCCTTATCCCATCGATTCGGACGGCGGCAAGGCGTTCACCTTCACCGTCCGCGTCACGGGCGCGGCGGGTACGCCTCAGCTCGAAGGGCTCACCGTCGGCTCGTACGACGACCTCACGCTCGGCGTCTCGCGCACCGTCAACTCCAACTCCATTTCGGTCGACAACGGTTCCGAACTCGTGCTCTATCCCGAGTTCGAGCCCTGGTATCTGGAGAGCATCCCCAACCTTACCTGGGCGTCGAGCGATCCCACCGTGCTCGAGATCCTCGAGTCGGACGCATCGCACGCACGCGTCATCTGTAAGAAAGAGGGTGTCGCGGAGATCTATCTCAACGCGGGCGCCGTGCTCTCGACCTTCTATGTGACCATCGGCGAAGAATACACCGTATTCAGCTACTATTGCTATGCCTACAAGGGTCCCGGGTATTCCGACAAGTATGTGGACGAGAACGGCGAGACGCGCAACATCCTCGTCGTCCCCGCCAACCTCGGCATTTCCAACCTCGGATACATGGTGGCAACGCGCGAAGGTCCCTTCTTTGAAAACAAGGACATCGACACCGTCATCATCCCCGAGGGCGTGACGACGCTGGGGCTTTCCTGCTTCGAGAACTCCTCCGTCCGCCGCATTTTCCTGCCCTCCACGCTCATCACCATGTCCTACAACGCCTTCCGCGGCTGCGAAAACCTCGAGGAGGTCATCTGGTACGACGCGAGCGAGGACAACAAGAACGGGCTCACCTACGATGCGGACAACAACAGCTATCAGGTGGACGGCGTCACCGTTTCGGGGACCGTCACCGAGAACCGCACGACGTGGGACAAGTTCTTTGCACGGACGAGCGAGGAATGCACGGCGCAGAGCCTCGTCGTCGGTTCGGACGGCTTCCGCGGCTGCGTGCGCCTTTCGACCTTTGATTTCAGCCGCACGACCGGTATCTACGACTATGCCTTCGAAGGTTGCGTCAGCCTGACCGAGGCGGATCTTACCGGGCTTCGCTTCGGCAGCGCGGGCGCCTTCTACGGCGCGGGGCTTGAGAACGTCACGCTGAGCAAGGACACGCAGCTCAACGCCGATATGTTCTCGGGCACGGCGGTGGAGAGCATCGACTACTATGCTTCCTCCGTTCCCGCCTACGCCTTCCGCGGAATGACGGGGCTTCGTTCCGTCACCTTCCACAATGCGCTCTCCTCCATCGGGACGCGCGCGTTTGCGGGTTGCGGCGCGCTTGCGGAAGTGACGTTCGCGGACGGCGCGGAATGCGCGCGCATCGGCGACGGTGCGTTCGAGGACTGCGCGGCGCTCGCATCCTTCGATCTTCCCGCAGGGCTCACCGCCATCGGCGACGGCGCGTTTGCGGGCTGTACCGTCCTTGCGCAGGTGACGCTGGACGGCGGCGACAAGCTCGCCTCTCTCGGCGACGACATTTTCTCGGGCTGCTCCGTCCTCGGCAGCATCTCGCTGCGCGGCGCGAGCGAGTACTACGACACCGTCACGGCGGCGGGCGGGTACGCCATGCTCGTTGCTTCGGACGGCACGCCCGTGCTCCTTCCTCCCGCATATCCTGCGGCGCAGAGCGGCTCGACGATCACGGTCGGGGAGGGGCTGCGCGTCATCTCCGCTCAGTCCTATGCGGGCAACGCTTCGCTTGCCGGCAAGACGCTCGTCATCGCGGACGGCGTCGAGGTCATCGAAGCGGGCGCCTTCCGCGGGACGGGCATCGAGAAGGTCATCCTTCCCGCAAGCGTCAAAACCGTCGGCGCGGGCGCGTTTGAAAACTGCACGGCGCTCACGTCCGCCCTTCTCCTGTGCGATCTTTCCGCCATCCCTGAGGGGATGTTCCGCGGCTGCACGTCGCTCGCCGAAGTGCAGATCCCCGATTCCGTCCTCTCCATCGGCGAGGGCGCGTTCCGGAATACCGCGCTCGGCGAAGTAAGCATCGGCAGGAACGTCCTCACGATCGGTGCGGACGCCTTCCGCGGCGCTGCGGTGCTTTCGCTCAGCTTCGCGGACAACGCAAGACTGACCTCCATCGGCGCGCGCGCCTTCGAGGGCACGCTGCTCTCCTCGCTCGTTCTTCCCGACAGCGTCGAGAGCCTCGGCTCGATGGCGTTTGCAAACTGCGATCTGCTCGCTTCGGTCACGCTCTCCGCGTCTCTTTCGGATATGGCGGACCGCGTGTTCCTCAACGACACCCGCCTGACGCGCGCGGAGTTCAGGGAGGGGGCTTCCGTCATCGGCGACTACGCCTTTGCGGCGCTCGACGGCACGGATCTGCTTCCCATGCCTTACCTTGCCGAGGTCATCGTTCCCTCCACGGTCAAGGCGATCGGCGCCTATGCGTTCGCGGGCAACACGGCAATGACTTCGATCGATCTTTCGGGCGTCGAATATATCGACTCGCACGCCTTCTATCAGGCGACGGCGCTCACCGAGGTCACGCTGGACGCTTCCGCGGCGTATATCGGCGTCAGCGCGTTTGAAGAGAGCGGCGTGAAGGACATCGAGCTTTCGGGCGTCGAATACTTCGATGCGCGCAGCTTCTACGGCACCGCGATCTCCAACACCGACTTTACCGATGCGATCGAGATCGGCGACAACGCCTTCTACAACTGTCTCAACATTGCGGGGACGGTGCGCCTCCCCAACGCCGTGCAGATCTACGGCGGCGCCTTCTACGTTCCCGAAAGCACCACCTCGACCGCCGTCACGGGCAACATCACGGCGGTGGAACTGGGCGACAAGCTCGTCGGTCTGGGCGGCGGCGCGTTCTTCAATTCGCGCATCCGCACCATCCGCCTGCCCGCCTCGCTCGAGATCCTCGGCGCGCCCGCCTTTGCAGGCTGCGCGAGCCTCATGCAGATCACGGTGGACGAGGGCAACGAGACCTTCTTCGTCGATCCCGTCTACGGCGGCTTGTACCGCAACCTTGCAAACGGCACTTACGAGCTCGTCTCCGTGCCGAACGGGCTGCAGATGCGCGAAGTGGGCGAGGATATGCGTCCTTACGTCATCCTCGACGGCACCAGCCGCGTCGGCGACTACGCAATGGCGTACTGCCGCAACATCCACGCGGTCGAGATCCCCGCTTCCGTCAAGAGCATCGGTCCCAGTGCCTTCTTCTACATGGGCATCGGTCTCGTTGCCGACTCGGTGACGGGCGTCTCCCGCGAGTACTATCCCAAGTATATCTTCAAGGGGCTTCAGGCTCCCGCCGTCGAGAGTTCGGGCGATATGGTCGATCCCACCATCTCCACGACGCTCATCGATATGTACGACAACTTCTCCTGGCAGATCGGCTATCAGATGGCGGACATGGTCATCCCCGTCAACGCCAAGGGCTTCGAGACGGTCATCTATGAGTTCTTCTTCATGAACACGGAGTATTCCGAAGAGCTGATCGAAGAGGGTACGCAGGCGCTGCTCGACTGGCTCACGGCGCTCGACGTCGACGCGCTCACGCTCGCGGACGAAGCGACCGTCACGCAGATGAACACCAACTACAATATGCTCACCGACGGGCAGAGAGCGTTTGTCGCGCAGTATGCCGACAAGCTCGCGCAGGCGGTCGCCAGGATCGCCGAACTCAAGGGCGAAACGCCCGACGACGATCCTCCGCAGCCCGAACAGCCCGAAGAGGGCGGCGCGGACCTCGGGCTCATCATCGGACTGAGCGCTGCGGGCGTCGTCATCGTCGCCGCCGCGGTCGTTGCCGCGCTCCTTCTCATCCGCCGCAGGAAGAATGCCGCGGCGCAGGAAGCGCCGTCGCAGGACGAAGAGCCCGCGCAGACGGACGGCGATGCAGGCAGCGCGGACGACGAGGGAAAGGAGGACTAAGACGATGAAAAAACGTATTCTGATCACGGCGCTTGCCCTTACGCTCTCTGCGGGCGTCCTCGCCGCGTGCGACAGCGCGGCGGAGCAGTCCGGGGCGCCTCTCGACGGAACGCTCCTCGATTCCGCGCTTCCCGTGCAGGATGCGGGGGAGACGGCGGGATACCGTCTCACCTTCGACAGCTGCGGCGGCACGCCCGTCGACGCGGTCGTCTATCCCGCGCACGGCTATCTTGCCGAGCCCGCTCAGCCCACCCGCGACGGGTACCGCTTTGACGGCTGGTATTGGGATGCGGAATATACGCGCGAGTTCATCTTTGCGACCAACACGATGCCCTCGTGCGACGTGACCGTCTACGCCAAGTGGACGAAACAGTACACGGTCACGTTTGACAGCCGCGGCGGCTCCGATGTCGCGCCCGTCACGGGCGAGGCGGGGGATCCCGTCGCCGCGCCCGACGCGCCCGTCCGCGCAGGCTATGTCTTTGACGGCTGGTTTGCGGATGCGGAGGGGACGACGCCCTATGAATTCGGCGTGATCCCCGCGCAGGACGTCACCGTCTATGCCCGTTGGCACGAGATCGGGACGGATATTGCGCTCACGCTCATGCCCAATACGCCCGTCGAGACGTCGGCGCAGTCCGTGACCGCGACCGCAGACGAATGCGCCCCCATCCAAACGGATGCGGACGAGACGTTTGCCGCCGCGCTCGAAGCGGCGCTGGGCGCGCCCGTGTTCACGTTCGGCGGATGGTCGTACGACGCGGCGGGCAGGCAGCCCGTCGGCGAGACGCTCGGCAGCGTCGGCGGCAGCGCGACGCTGTACGCGCAGTGGACGCGCTCGGCGGCGTATGCCTCCCTCACCTTCGTGAACGGCGGCGAAACGCTGACGCTCTACGTTGCCAAGCAGGGGACGCTCTCGTCCGCGCAGGTCTCGCAGGTGCGCTCCTTCTTCGGGGGCAGCGTCTCCGCGCTCTATACGGGCGGCGGCGAGGCGTTCGGGCTCACGGACAGCGTGGAGCAGGACTTGGTGCTCACGCCCGAGACCTCCCAAAATTTTGTATTTACCGCGCAGAAGGGCGGCTATGCCCTGACGGACTACACGGGATCGGCGGCGGACGTCGTCATTCCCGCGGTCTATCGCTCTCTTCCCGTCGTTGCCGTCGGCGAGGACGCCTTTGCAGGCAGTTCCGTCCGTACGGTCTCTGTTCCCGCGAGCGTTGCTTGCATCGGCGCGGGCGCGTTCGAGGGCTGCGCGCAGCTCACCGCCGTCACGGGCGCGCAGGGCGTCTCCTCCATCGGGGAAAACGCCTTTGCGGGCTGCACGGCGCTGCAGCTGACCGATGAGGACGGCTTTGTCTATCTCAACGATACCTGCCGCACGCTGCTCTCCTACACGGGCGGCGCGAATGTCACCGTCCCGGCGCGGGTGGCTGCGCTTGCGGACGACGTGTTCCGCGGCGCCGGGATCCGTACGGTCGCCTTTGCGCGCGGCAGCGCCATCCAGGCCATCCCCGCGTACGCCTTTGCGGGCTGCACGCAGCTCACGGGGATCGACGTCTCCGCGCTTCCCGTCGCATCGGTGGGGGAGAGGGCGTTTGAAGGCTGCACGCAGCTTTCCTCCGTCACACTCTCCGCGCGCACCGCATCTGTCGGCGCATATGCCTTCGCGGGCTGCGAAAAGCTCACGAGCATCGCGATGGACGGCGTGACCTCGCTCGGCGAGGGCGCGTTCGAGGGCTGCGGCTTTACCTCCGTCGATCTCAGGAACCTCGTGCCTTCGGGCTATTTTGTAAACGATACGTTCGCGCTTCCCGCGCGCGCCTTTGCGGACTGCGGGAGCCTCACGTCCGTCGTGCTTCCCGCGTCGCTCTCGTCCGTCGGGGCGGAAGCGTTCGCGGGCTGCGCAAAGCTTGAGACCGTCACCGTCAACGCGGACGCGTCGTCCAGCCTGCGGTCGGTCGCTGCCGACGCCTTTACGGGCTGCACGCAGCTCAAGACCGTCATCCTCTTTGCGCGCGTTTCGGGCGAGCAGACGGCGGAGATCGCGCCGCAGACCTTTGCGGACTGCGCCGAGGGTCTCGTCGTGTACGTCGCGTCGGGCAGCCCCGCCTACGACAGGTCGAGCCGCTTCTATTCCGCGGAGCAGGACGCCATGATGAGCTATGCTGAGATCTATGCGGCGCAGCTCGGCGTGGAAGTGCGCGCGGCGGAATCGGTGATGCCCGAGATCGCGATGCCTTCGCTCACCTGCCTTCTGCACCTCTCGGACGTCTCTGAAGAGACGGACGTCATCGCGCTCCTGCGTTCGCTCGGGCTCACCGTCACGGACAACGCTTCCGCCGCAGAGGAGATCGTCCTCTCCGTCGACAGCGTCAGCCGCACCGATCTTCTCACCGAGGACGGTGAAAACACGCCCGTGGAAGGGGAGGACGGCGTCTACGACCTGAGCGAGACGGGCAGATATCTCGTCTATGTCCGCGCGACGGATCGCTTCGGCAACAGCCGCACGGAACAGGTCACGCTCGTCGTCATCGAATGAGTGCAAACGCAATACGGGAAATTGTATACGGGCGGCGCGATTGCTTGACTTTTATACATTTTTCTGTTATAATAGACAAGATTATATTCAGAACATTCAACCCACGAAAAAAAGACGGAAGGCGCATCCGGGGAAACACCCGTGCGCATGGAGGCAGACGCCTTGAAAATGATGAAACGTAAAAGACGCAATCTCCTTTTGGTCCTGACCGCCGGGCTCATGGCGGCGCTCACGGCGGGCGTTTTGTGCGCCTGCGCGCAGCCCGACCGCGAACAGCAGATCATCGAGCAAGGGTATGTGTGCGAGGTCACCTACGACGCCAACGGCGGGTCCTTCGATACCGCCGTCAGCGCGCCGACCGCAACGGTGCGCGTCAAGGAAAATTCCTTTACGCTCGAACCCGGATATGTGCCGGAGGGCGCGGGTTCGCTCAATACGGTCGCCGCGCCCGTGCGCACCTACTACGACCTGATGGGCTGGCTGCCCGTCACCGTGGACGAGGAGGGCAACGAGGTCGTCGGGACCGAGTACTGGGATTTCTATTCCGACCGCGTCACGGGCAACATGACGCTCCGCGCCGATTGGAGAAAGCAGGGCGAAGTGTTCTTCAACATCACCGTCGGCGGGGAGGTCGTCTCCTTTGCGGACACCTACCATTTCTCGCCCGGCGCGAGCTTCATCTCCACGCTCTATGACCGCGACAGGGACGGCGGGTACACCCTCCGCGAGGACTACGTCCGCGACAGGGTGCGCGTCCAGTCGGCGGACGATAAGGAGTACACGATGCTCGGCTTCTATTACGACGCGGCGCTCACGCAGCCCGTCACGGACGAGAACGCCGTCTATCCCGAGGACAATCCCGAGCGGCTCGATCTGTACGCGCGCTATCTCGAGGGGAATTACACCATCCTCTCGCAGGAGACGCTCACGGCGAGCACCATCCTGCGCTCCAACAGCAATTGGTATCTCATCGGGGATATCGATTTCTCCGACCGCAACGGCGAGCCGATGGAATGGAATACGCTCGCGTCCTTCGAGGGCAGCATCCTCGGCAACGGGCATTCGATCACGGGCATTGCCTTTACGTCCCGCGTGTACGCAAACGATCTCAAGCCCGTGCGCTCCGTCTTCGGCGAGATGAAGGGCAGGGTGGAGGACCTCACCATCAAGGACGTGAACTTCACCGTCTGGTCGGGCTGGTTCGACGCGACGTACGACAGCGCCGACGCCTCCCAGCAGCAGCCGCAGATCACCATCGCCTTCCTCGCGAGCTCGTTCGCGGGCGGCGCGTTCCGAAACGTCACATTGGAAGGCTGCACGCTCGGCGTCATCAACGCCACGCGTGAGGACACGGCGGGCAGAGGGTTCGGCTATACCGTCTCCGGGAGCAACTGGTGTACCGACGACGGCTCCGAGGGGAGTTCCGTCACGGGTACGGCGGCGTTCACGGGCGAGACCGAGGACGACGAACTCACCGGTCTTTGAGACCTGCGGCTCGCGCCGCGCCATCATTACAGGAATAAACAGGAGGATACCGATATGAATAAAACATGGATGCGCCTTGCGGGCGCAGGGCTGGCAGCGGCGATGTCTGTGTCGCTCTTTGCCGCTTGCGCGCCGAAGGAGGAAGGGGACCGCAACGAGAACGACGTCCTCGAGATCAGTTCGGGCGAGTTCGACAAGGTGTTCAATCCCTTCTTCGCGACGTCGCTGTACGACTCCAACATCGTCGGGCAGACGCAGATCAGTATGCTGAGCGCGGATAAAGACGGCAAGGAAGTCACCTATGGCCCCGATCAGCCCGTCGTCACGCTCGACTATAACGAGACGATGTACACCGCCACGGGCGCGGCGACCACCAACGGCGACACCGCGGAGACGACCGTCTATCAGTTCGTCATCAAGAACGGCATCAAGTTCTCGGACGGCGTCGAACTGACGGCGCACGACGTGCTGTTCAATCTCTATATGTATCTCGATCCCAACTACACGGGCTCGAACACGATGTATTCCACCGATATCGTCGGTCTGCGCGCCTACACGACGCAGGACCCCGGCGCGACGGAGGCTTCGGAGGAAGCGTTCAACGAGACGTACGCAAGCCTTGCGCGTATGCGCGCCAACGCCGTTCTGGAGTACACGACAAACCCGGACAACACGACGGCATGGCAGAACCGCGTCAAGACCTATAACGATCAGCGCCGCCAGATGTTCATCGCCTATGACGACGAGAACGCCGAAGAGAACGGCGGCAAGATCGCCGATAAGTTCGTCGAGTACGATGAAAAGGGCATCCGCGCCGATATCGAACTCATCAAGGAAGAGTTCAGGAACGAGCTCGAGACGACCTACAACGGCATCGACATGACCGCCTACAAGGGGCAGCTCAACGAGGATACGGGCAAGTACGAGAACGGCTACGACCTCGACGAGGACAAAGTCTGGCAGGGCTTCTTCCTCGAGATGGGGCTCATCAGCCGTGTGCTCGATCCCTCCGTCGTCTCCGGCACCGTCTATGAGACGGACGAAGAGGGGAGATACGTCATCGACTGGCAGGGCGCAGACAGGAACGCCGATTATACGCGCGAAGAGGCGATCGATTACGCCTATGAGGCGCTGTGCAGCAGCGACAGGCAGATCGCGGACATCATCACGATGTATTCGACGGGTACGACCATCCTCACGACCTTTGCGGGCGATGCGAAGGAAGCGTACTACGGCGCCATCCAGGAGGTCGCGGGCGGACTTGCCGTCAAGAGCATCTCCGGGATCCGCATCCTCGACGCATCCGAGTTCAGCGGCTCGACGCAATATCCCGAGGGCGAGTATGATATGCTGCAGATCACGATCAACGGCATCGACCCCAAGGCGAAGTGGAACTTTGCGTTCAGCGTCGCGCCCATGCACTACTATTCCACGCCCGAACTTGTCAAGGCGGCGATGAGCGATACGACGTACAGTTCCAATTTCGGCGTCGAATTCTCCTCCGTCTCCTTCATGAACGAAGTCAAGTCCCGCAACGCCGTTCCCGTCGGCGCGGGCGTCTATCAGGCGTCCACGATGAACGATGAGACGCTGCTTTGGGAGACGGACGCAAACGGCAACCAGACGCAGGCGTCCGTCAACAGCTTCAATACCCTTCGCGACGGGTTTGAAAACAGCAACATCGTCTACTTCATCCGCAACGAGAACTTTGTCACGACGGGCGGCAACGAAGAGGCGGTCTACAACGCCAAGATCAAGCACGTCCAGTACAAGGTGCTGCCCACCACGCAGGTGATGACGGCGCTGCAGGGCGGCAGCGTCACGCTTGCGGACCCGAGCGCGACGAGAGAGAACATCGACGCGGTCGAGACCTCCTCGCACCTCGCGCACATCGACGTCCAGTCCTCCGGCTACGGCTATATCGGCATCAATGCGAAGTTCATCCCGAGCATCTATGTCCGCCGCGCCCTGATGACGGTGTTCGATCCCACGCTCGTGCAGAACTACTATCCCGGCACCCTTTCCAAGCCCGTCTACCGCAACTTCTCGCTCGTCAGCTGGGTGTATGAGGCATTCCCCGATGACGGGCTCGAGGCATGGTCGCCCGAACCTTACTACGACTACGACGACACCTTCGCATCGGCGCGCGAATGGCTCTATCAGGATCGCGACTGCCAGTTTGTGGACGGCGTCTGGATGTATAAGAACGAACCCATCGAGATCACGCTCACCGTCGCGGGCGAGACGTACGACCACCCCGCGTATGCGACCTTCCTGAAGGCGAGCGAGATCCTCAACGCAAACGGCATCAAGACGACGGTCGTCAACGACGCCCGCGCCCTCTACAAGCTCGCCAGCGGCGGTCTTGCGGTGTGGGCGGCGGCGTGGACCTCGACGGTCGACCCCGATATGTATCAGGTCTACCACAAGGACAGCCGTGCGACGTCCGTCCTCAACTGGGGTTACGATTACCTCATCACCGAAGATAAGGCGACGGCGGAAGAGAAACGTATCATCAACGATCTCGCCGACCTCATCGATGCGGGCCGCGAGACCATCAACCAGGCGGAGCGCGCGGAGATCTACCGCGAGGCGACCGATCTCGTCATGGATCTCGCCGTCGAGTTCCCGCTCTATCAGAGAAGCGATATGTACGTCTATAACAAGAACGTGATCGACGCTTCCACCTTCTATCCCGATCCCACGCCCTATATGAGCCCCATTGCAGAGATCTGGAAGGTCAGCTTCATCCTCGATTGACCTCCTGATGGGAGAACGCTATGGTAAAGTATATCATCAAACGTCTGCTCCTCTCCGTTCTCATCCTGTTCGGCGTATCCATCATCTTGTATGCGCTGCTCAGGTGTATGCCGGGGAACTACGTCGAGATCAAGTTCACGACCAATCCCAACGTGCAGCTCTCGGAGGAGAGGATCGAGCAGATGTACGAGCTCTACGGGCTCAACGACAATATCTTCGTCGGCTACCTGAAGTGGCTGTTCGGGAACCCGACGCTCGGGACGAAGGGAGCGATCCTCTTTGACTTCGGCAATTCCTTCCTGTACGACAGACCCGTGACGGAAGTCATCGCCGACAATATGTGGATCTCCTTCATCCTCACGCTGCTGAGCCTCGTCATCTATTATCCGCTCGCCGTGTTCCTCGGGACGCGCGCGGCGGTCAAGCAGTACGGCGCGTTCGACTATTCGACCACCGTGCTCACGATGATCGGTATCTCTTTCCCGACCTTCTTCTTCTCGGCGATCGTCGTCAGGATCTTCGCCTACGGTCTGGGCTGGTTCGATACCGCCCTCGGGCTGCAGTCCTCGGGACTCATCAGTCCGACGGGCTGGGAGCTCTTCATCGACAGGGCATGGCACCTCGTGCTTCCCATCCTTGTCACGGTCGTTCTGAGCATCGGTTCCATCATGCGGTATACGCGTACCAATATGCTGGAAGTGCTCAACGCCGATTACATCCGTACGGCGCGCGCCAAGGGGCTTTCCGAGCGTTCCGTCATCTACAAGCACGCTTTCAAGAACACGATGATCCCGATGGTCACCATGCTCGCGGGGCTTCTCCCGGGGCTCTTCGGCGGATCGATGATCCTCGAAGATTTCTTCGGGATCCCCGGTATCGGTCAGATCGGGTATACGGCGATGGATCAGGGCGATATCCCCTTCGTCATGGGGTATAATATGTTCCTTGCAACGCTCACCGTCATCGGGATGCTGCTCACGGACATCATGTATGTCCTCGTGGATCCTCGCGTCAAACTAACGAAGTAAAGGGGAGAAGGTATGGAAGAAGAAATCAAGGCAGGCGAGATCGGCAACGAACTTCCGCCTCTGCCCGAGGACGTTCCTCAGCCTCTGCCCGTGCCCGAGCCCCCGCACGAACCCGAAGAGGAGACGCTCTCCCTTGCGGACAACGTGCGTTCGCTCACGCCCATGCAGCTTGTCGCCAAGCGGTTCTTCCGCTCCAAGCTGTCCATCATCGGGCTTTGCATCATCGTATTCATGTTCCTGTTCTGCTGGATCGGTCCGCTGTTCTCGCCCTACGGGGAGGAGACCATCGACTATGAGACCGACCGCATGAACATCACCGTCACCGCCATCGAAGTGGCGCCCAAGGACGATCTCGGAAACCCGCTCCTCGATGAGAACGGCGATCCCATCGTCTACACCGTCTACCGCGTGCAGAAGTCGCAGATGGCAGTCGATATCCTCGCGCCCGCTTCGGGAGAACATTGGTTCGGCACCGATAAATCGGGCTACGACGTCTTTACGCGCATCATGTACGGCGGACGCGTCTCGCTTACTCTGAGCCTCATCGTCGTCATTCTCGAGACGGTGCTGGGCATCATCTTCGGCGGATTGGCGGGGTACTTCGGCAAATGGGTGGATACGCTCGTCATGCGTATCGTCGATATCTTCAGTTGTATCCCGTCGCTGCCGCTCATGCTCATCATAGGCTCGGTGCTGGACGGCGTCGGCGTCGATCCCAACGACCGTATCTACTTTATGATGATCTTCCTGACCTTCCTCGGCTGGACGGGCATCGCGCGCATCGTGCGCGGTCAGATCCTGAGCCTGAGGGAACAGGAGTTCATGGTCTCCGCGACGGCGAGGGGGCTTTCCACGCCGCGCAAGATCTTCCGCCATCTCGTCCCCAACGTCATGCCGCAGCTCATCGTCTCCATGACCCTGGGACTGGGCAGCGTCATCCTGATGGAGGCGTCGCTCTCCTACCTCGGTCTGGGCGTCCCGCTCACCAAGGCGTCGTGGGGCGGCATGATCAACGACGTCAAGGATCCCATGGTCCTGCAGAACTATCTCAACCTTTGGGTCCCGCCCGGAATCTGCATTGTCCTCGCGGTGCTCGGTTTCAACTTCATCGGCGACGGTCTGCGCGACGCGTTCGATCCGAAATCAAAGAGATAAGCCATGTTATTCGGAAAAAACAAACAGGATAAGCCGCAGAAGGCTGCGCCCAAGGGCAACGCCCACTACCTTACGGCAAAGGAATCGCGCGAGATCGCAAGAAGCAACGCGAAGGTCATCCGTGCGCTCGAAAAGGAGAAGAAGCGCCGCATTCCCGAAGAAGAGTATCTCTGCGAGATGGCGGATCCCGCCAACATCGTCGAATTCGACGATCTGCATACCTACTTCTTCACCGATGCGGGCGTCTCCAAGGCGGTGGACGGCGTCACGTTCTCCATTCCCAAGGGGGCGACGGTGGGCGTCGTCGGCGAATCGGGCTGCGGCAAGTCGGTCACCAGCCTCTCGCTCATGCGGCTCGTACAGGCGCCGCAGGGGCAGATCGTGAGCGGCTCCATCCGCTTCAATCTGGGGGACAAGGCGTACGATATCGCCAAAATGCCCATCGACGCGATGCGCAACATCCGCGGCAAGCAGATCGCCATGATCTTCCAGGAGCCGATGACCAGCCTCAACCCCGTGTTCCGCATCGGCTACCAGCTCGACGAGATGGTGCTCCTGCACAAACCGGGATGCACCAAAGAGGAGGCGAAGGCGCACAGCATCGAGATGCTCAAACTCGTCGGGATCGCCGCGCCCGAGCGCGTGTACAGGTGCTATCCGCACGAGCTTTCGGGCGGTATGCGCCAGCGCGTCATGATCGCGATCGCGCTCTCGTGCGATCCGCGCCTCATCATCGCGGACGAGCCGACGACGGCGCTCGACGTCACCATCCAGGCGCAGATCCTCGACCTTCTGCGCGACATCAAGGATAAGATCGACGGCTCCATCATGCTCATCACGCACGATCTGGGCGTCATTGCGGAGATGGCGGACTATGTCGTCGTCATGTACGCGGGGCGCGTCATCGAGAGCGGCACGACGGAGGAGATCTTCCACGATCCGCTCCACCCGTACACGGTCGGACTGCAGAAGAGCAAGCCCGTCGTCAAGCGCAAGGTGGACAGGCTGTACAACATCCCCGGGCAGGTCCCGAACCCGATCGATATGCCCGATTACTGCTACTTCAAAGAGAGATGCGACCGCTGTACCGCCAAGTGCAGCGGGGAATATCCGCACTTCGTGCAGGTCTCGCCGACGCACCGCGTCGCGTGCTATCTCTACGACAAGGAGGGGGACAATGACTGAACGACCCATCAACGGCACAGCCGGGGAGTCCGTGGCGCAGGCGACGGAGCCCGATCTCGTCCCCACGGCGGCGGAACACATCCCGCCCGATCCCGACGCGCTGCTCGAAGTGCGTCACCTGAAGAAGTATTTCCCCGCGAACAAGGATTTTTTCGGACGCCCCAAGGCATTCGTCAAGGCAGTGGATGACGTCAGCTTCAAGATCAAGGCGGGGACGACGCTCGGCATCGTCGGCGAGTCCGGCTGCGGTAAGACGACGCTGGGACGGACCATCCTGCGCCTTCAGCCCGCGACGGAAGGGGAGATCTTCTTTGCGGGACGGGACATCAACAAGCTGAAGACGGCGGAGATGAACGCGCTGCGTCCGCAGATGCAGATCATCTTCCAGGATCCTTACTCCAGCCTTTCCCCGCGTATGCCCATCGGCGAGATCATCGGCGAGGCGGTGGCGCAGCATGACCTCGTGCCAAAGCACGAACGCAAGGCGTATGTCCTGGACGTCATGAAGAAGTGCGGCTTGCCCGCGCATTACTACGAGCGCTACCCGCACGAGTTTTCGGGCGGTCAGCGCCAGCGTATCTGCATCGCCACGGCGCTCGCTTTGCAGCCCAAATTCGTCGTCTGCGACGAGCCCGTCTCGGCGCTCGACGTCTCCATCCAGGCGCAGATCATCAATCTCCTCAAGGATATGCAGGAGAAGATGGATCTCACCTACATCTTTATTTCGCACGATCTTTCCGTCGTTGAGCATATTTCCAACCAGGTGGGGGTCATGTACCTCGGCAGCCTCGTGGAGTATGCCGATACGGACGACATCTTCGAACATCCCATGCATCCCTATACGGAGGCGCTCTTCTCGGCTGTTCCCGTCCCCGATCCCGATGCGCACAACAAGCGCATCATTTTAAGCGGCGACATCCCCAGCCCCATCAACGCGCCTTCGGGCTGCAAATTCCATACGCGGTGCAACCACTGCATGGACATCTGCAAAGAGGTCGCGCCCAAGTTCCGCGATTACGGCGGCGGACATATGGTCGCCTGCCACCTCTATCCGCAGGACTGACATGAAAAAGAAAAGCAAAGAGAAGAAGCAAAAACCCGTGTTCGTGGACGACGGCAGGACGATCGCCAACATGGACTACGAGAACATCACGGGATACAAGTCCAAAGAAGAACGGAAAAAGCATGAGGAGATCCGCTCGCTCAACCTGACCAAAAAGGAGCGGCGGGCGCTGTACAGGGGTGTTTTGTCTCAATTTGTTCCCTATCTTCTCTGTTTCGTGTTCGTCTTTGTGCTTCTGCTCGTCATTTTCTATTTTTTCATGCGCTGATTTATTATCCGCATGAATACTTCATATCAGGAAATATGATCAATCGGAAGCGGCGATTTGTTGCAAATTTCGTCAAATCGTGCTACAATATTGCGGAAATGAAATGATGCGGGCGGGTGCGGCGCTGATGCCTCTCACCCGCGCGCGTGCGCTGTCCGCAGGAAGGCGCAATCAACACAAAACTTTTTTGGAGGTCACAGCATGAGAAAGATCATCAGGAACCTTTTGATAGGGCTCCTGCTCGTCCTTACCGTTATCGGCATCGCGGCGTGCGTTCCGAGCGAATCGGGACCGGATGGGACGGAAAAGATCGACTATACCGTCACCGTCACGACGGTCACGGGCGATCCCCAGCCCGGCGTATCGGTGCAGTTCAGCGATGAAGAGAGCGTTCTCGCGTCGCAGTTCACCAATTCCGAGGGCAGCGTCACCGTGTCGCTTCCCGCAGGGGAATACAAGGTCGAACTTGTCAACCTGCCCGAAGGCTACATGATGGACAACGTCTATACGACCGATAAAGAGGGTACGCCCATCGAGATCATGGTCGTTACGGGCGTTATTTCCGGCGAAGCGCCCGAAGGTCACGTCTATACGGTCGGCTCGATGATGTATGACTTTACATACACCGAGGTCGAGACGGGAGAGGAGAAGTCCCTTTCCGAGCTTCTTGAGACAAAGAAGGCGGTCCTTCTCAACTTCTGGTACACGACCTGCTATTGGTGTAATGTCGAGTTCCCGCTCATGCAGGAGGCATACGAGCAATATCAGGACGACCTTGCGATCGTTGCGATCAATCCCGGCATGGACGATGCGGCTGCATGCCGTGCGTACAAGCAGATGAACGATCTCACCTTTGACTTTACGATCGATGCCGTCATGACGCAGCGTTTCGCGGTCACCGGCTATCCGACCAACGTCATGATCGACCGCTACGGCGTCGTCCGCGAGATCGAGGCAGGCGGTATCACCGATATCGGCATCTTCCTTGAACTCTTTGAACAGTATACGAAAGACAACTATACGCCTCCGGAAGCAGGCAGCGACTACGATATGCCCGATGTCGAAGCGCCCGCGCTCGAGGATTTCGCGGCAGTCATCTCCGGCGATGGGGCAGAGGACTTCACCTTCCGTTACGAAGAGCTCGAGTACAACTGGCCCTGGCTCATCTCGGAGGACGGCGAGAGCATCTGCACCTCCAACAGCAGAGAGCCGAGCGCAACCAAGAACGGCACATACGGTATTTTCTATATGGATGCCGCGCTTCCTCAGGATGCCGTCCTTGCCTTTGACTACAAGACGAGCACGGAGTACGGCGGCGATATCTTCTATGTCTTTATCGACGGTGAGATCGTCTACGAACTTTCGGGCGAGAACGACTGGACGACGCTGTATGCCTTTGTCGGCGACGGCGAAGAGCATGAGTTTGCCTTTGCATACGTCAAGGATGCGTCGCTCAGCGTCGGCGAGGATAAAGTCTGGATGCGCGATCTGCGCGTGACCGGACTGTCCGAGATCGAAAACACCGAAGGCGCCTATATGGAGATCCTCCGTCAGGCGGCGACCGGGCTCAATACCGACGATCCCGACAACCCTTATTACGAGAAATACGTTGACATCTACCTTGCGGACGACGGTTACTATCACGTCGGCGACAACAAGGCGGACGGCTCCGCGGCAAACGGCGATCCCTACCTGCTTGCCGAGATGAACGAGGATACCCAGTGGGGACCCGCGCTCTACAGTACGGCGCTCGCGGTGTACAATCAGGTCGTCGATGAGAACGGCAACATTGTGGAGAGCGCATACAATGCTCTCAGCGAAGCGGACAAGTTCTGGGTCGACAAGTACGACGCCATCACCGACTATGCATGGCTCGGCAGATTCTCCGATATCCAGCTCACGCCCGTTACGGAAGAACTCAGAACGCTTCTTATCGAGATCGTCGCGGAAAAGGGCAACGCCGATCCCGACGATAACGAGACGGAGTGGCTGGAGATCTGCCGTTACCTTCAGCAGTACGGCGACTACGAGCCCATGACCGATCCCATCATCGGTCTGCGCAACTGGAACGCCATCCCGATGAAGGTCTCTACGGACGGCGTCAACAACGCAAACCACCTTGTGCTCAACAAGATCCTCGTTCCCCGCGGGATCCGCTATAAGATCACCGTAGAGGAGACGGCTTCTTACATCTTCTACTCGGTCGGCGATCATACGCAGGGCAACGAGACGATGGCATGGCTGTTCAGCGAGAGCACGGGCGACAGGATCCTTGCCGAAGGCATCGGCGGAGAAGGCAAGCCCGCCATCGCCAAGGACGGCAACTTCGAGATCGTTTACACGCTCGAAGCGGGCGAGACGTACTACCTTGCCTGCTGCTTCTACAATCCCGGTCTGTTCGGCGAAGAGTACGACTTCTACTGCATGAAGTACGACGGCGATTACATCATCTCGCCCATCTCGGAACCCATGTTCACGACCGAGGGCGACGATATGGGCGGCGATATCATCCTGCCGCAGTATGTCGACGTCGCGTACTTCGAGGCGGACGACACCTGGTTTGTCGTGGACGATAACGGCAAGACCGTCTCTCCCGTCCTTGTCGACATTGCCAACTGGACGCCTTTCAGCGACAATCCTCTGACGCAGTGGATCTCCTCGGGCAGATTCAACTTCTCCGCCAACGGCTACTACGGCGACGGCGAGCAGGCGGGCGAGGGCTTCGAGGGCAGCTATATGACGCTTCCCGAAGACGACCGCGTCGACTACACCGCAACGATGCAGGCGGCTGCGGCGAACGTCAACGAGTATGGGTACATCCCTGCGACGGGCGAAGTCGTGCATATCCTCAAGCTGTTGATGCAGCTCGAAGATCAGTTCGTCGACAACGCATGGACGCGCGTGTGCTACTATGTGCGCCCTACGGTCTGAAGAACGTTTTTGGAAGAATGATGATCCTCCCGCCTTCGGGCGGGCAGAGAGAAAAAATTTGGAGGTAACTTATGAGCAAAAGACTTAGAGCGGCATTGCTTGTGTGTATGCTGTTCTGCGTTACGCTGCTCGGCGCGGTCTTTGCAGCTTGTACGCCAACGGACAAGAAGCCCGATGACGGCAAAGAACCCGAAACGCCCGTCGAAGGCGTTTACAGCGTAACGGTTAAAGACTCGGAAGGCAATCCGATGTCCGGCATCCAGGTCCAGATGTGCGATACGAACGATTTGTGCCTTCTCCCCGTCGCGACCGACGAGAACGGCGTTGCCAAGATCCAAGGCGCGGAAGAGGGGATGACCTATCACATCCAGATCGCGAACTGGTCGACGATCACCGCGGAGTACCCCGATGCATCGTACGATGAGATCACGACGACGGCGGGCGTCTATGCGTATACCCTTGTCGTGACGCTCGGCGAGAAGGTCGAAGTCGTCTCCTACACCTTTAAGGTCGTGGACGGCGACGGCAAAGCCGTTGCAGGGGCTACGCTCGCTATCATGGTCGGCGAAAACCCTGTGATCGCGACGAGCAATTCGCAGGGTGAAGCGACGATCACCCTTCCCGCAGGCGCGGAAGTTCCCGAAGAGGGCTTTTCTGTCAGCGTGACCGCTCCCGAAGGTTACTTCTATGCGGGCAAGACCGTCAACACCAATGATGCGGACAAGACCATCACCCTCACGGCGGGCGGCGGCAACTTCGGTACCCGCAGAACGGTCTATCTCAACGGCCGTTCGGTCGATGAATACGGGCTTCCCGTCTCCGAGCAGGTCGATATGTACGTCCTGACGGGTGCGGATGAGTACGATATCTATGCGACGAGCGGGGATGAAGTGTTCTACACCTTCCAGACCACGACGGAAGGCAAGTACAGCATCTATGTCGAGGGCGGCGACGGTGCCATCACCGAGTATGGTACTTACAACAGCGGCAACAATTCCTTCTGGTATTCCGTTGTTGACGAAAACGAGGATATGGATTCCTTCGATTTCGAGATCAACGAAGAGAATGCCGCAAACATCAACTCTTCCTTCCAGACCTTCTCCGTCAAGGTGACGGCTGGCAGCTATCCCGTCTCCGTCAAACTCATTGTCGAGAGAACGGGCGACGCAGATCCCGTTCCCGGCCGTATCGACGGCGGCGACGTCCATGCAAAGCAGGCGCCCGACGAGAAGTACGGTGAGCAGGACGGCGTTCTTGTGGAAGTTGATTCCAAGACGCCTGCAAAGCTCGTCCTTGCCGATGACGGGTATTACCACCTCGGCACCGCGGAAGGTCCCGTCGTTGTTGTCAAACTCACGGGCGCGAGCCGCTTCCTCTTCGACGGCAGAGACCTCGTCAACGTCGAGGCGGACGGCAACAAGCTGCTTCATCCCGCAGTATTCGATGAAGAGCAGTGGGCTTGGATCGATTACAACTACACGCCTTTCGTGCAGGACTACACCAATGTCGTCAACAGCGACGGCGTCGTTCCTCTCACCGAGGAGATGGCAGAGTTCCTTCAGGGCTATCAGGACAGAGCGGGCTATCCCATCTATCCCGACGATCCTTACGGCGAAGCGGTCGAAGGCTACGGCTGGTACCTCTTCCTGTACTACTACGATGCAGAGGTCAAGGACTTCGAGGAAGGCAAGGGGACCGAAGCAGATCCTTACGTCATCTCCGAGGCAGGCGTGTACGGTCATACGCTTGAGATCAATGCGCAGACCTACGTCTTCCTTGAAGGGTTCTGCAGCTGGGATGTCCTGTTTGCAGCGCTCGGCGAGGGCGGCATGGATGTCGCGGTCAACGGCGTGACGCTCGGTCAGAACGACTATAACGTCGTCACGACTCCTTTCGAGGTGTTTGACGGCGAGTACGGCTTCATGCTCGAGATCATCTACGGGTCGAGAATGACCGACGCGCCCGACACGATCGATATCGAGTTCACCGTTGTTGCAGATCCTACCTTCGGTACGTCCGGCAATGAGTACGAACTTGTGGTCGGCGAGAACTACGTCTCTACGGCGGGCGGCAACTTCCTTGTCTCCTTCACCGCGCCTTATACGGGCAACTATACCTTCGATGCAACGAGCGGCGGTCTGATCGGCAACACCGATACGGCGTCTGAGCCTTTTGAAGGCGATCTGCTCGAGTTTGAAATGGAAGCGGGTGTGACGTATGACTTCGTTCTTTACGGAGCAGGTCACGAGTCTCAAGGCTTTACCTTCACGCTTGTGGTCACGTTTGAGCCTGAAGCGTTGGAAGGTTCCGGTACCGCGGACGATCCTTATATCATCCCCGGTGAGGGCAGCTACTGGGTCAACGTTCCCGCAGGCGGAACGCCGGTCTACTACCAGATCAGCGGCAGCGAACCCATGTACGTCTACACGCAGGACAGCGAATACGAGTACGAGACTGTCGGCTACACCGGTACGGCGAATCCTTACCTTGGCGGCTTCTATACGATCGCGGAAGAAGATCAGACGTTCAGTCTGTCCAGCGCGGAAGGCTACCTTACCATGATCGGCGTTGAAGCGGCGCCTCACGGTTCCGAAGTCAGACCTCTTCGCGTCAGCGGCGCGGGTGCGTTCTTTGTCGAGCTCTACGATCGTGTCCGCTATATGTATGTCGACTTCACGGCGCCCGAGAGCGGGACTTACACGCTGTATACCAATGCGGACACCATTGCGGCGGACGCGTATGATGCAAACGGCGGCTACATGGAAAAGGACATCACCGGGAACGGCTATGCGTTTGAAGCAGAAGCGGGCAAGACCTATTCCTTCGGTATCAAGCCCCTCACCTCGTTGTACGAAGATCAGACGCTCACCGAGACCGCTTACTTCGTCAAAGGCGTGAGAGATGTAGAAGGCGATGACGAACCCGGCGAGGATGATCAACCCGATTATGAGACCGGCGATCCCGCAGACAGCGATCTGCAGGTCGGGCCGAACACAATCGTTGTGGAAGCAGGGGGTGATGTTACGATGACATTCATTCCTGCCGAAGCAGGTTCTTATACCTTCACGACTTCGGATCCTACCGGTATGATGATGGTTGAAGGTGCATATGGCGCTGAAGCTGTGCTGTGCCCTGATTGGGGTATGGAAAATTACACGATAGAACTTGCTGCCAAACAGGTGTTTACCGTGATCCTCGGCGAGGCAAACTTTGAGGCTCTCACCTGGACGCTGACCATCGCCAAGGCATAACTGTTTCATACAGCAGAACAAAAAAGAAACGGAACGAAAGTTCCGTTTCTTTTTTGTTATTCAAAACAGAGAATGTACGAGGGTGAGACGTCGAGGATACGGCACAGATTGGCAAGCGTATCGAGGGCGGGCAGTTTGTCGCCGCGCATATAGTGCGAGATCGTTGCGGGGGAAATGTGCAGCAGCCGTGCAAGTTCCGTCTGCGTCATGCCGCTCTCCCGGATGCTTTCCACCAGCCGCCGCCGGATCTCGTCGAGCGTTATCATAAGTCACCTCCGTTGTCTCATTGTATGCCCGTCAGGCAAACAATACATATGTTCTGCCCGACGGGCAATTTCTATCCCCGCCGCCCAAGCCGGTCTTCCCGCGCGAAAAATGCGCCGCGCCGTTTGACATCGGCGCCCCGTTCCGATATAATAGGACTGTCAGGGGGAGGGGCTTATGGTCGGATGGATCGTCGGCGGCGTTGCAGCCGCGTGCGCCGCAGTCTGCGGTTGGGGCGTGTGGGAAAATCACGCCCTCATGCTGCGCACCGTCCGGATCGAAGACGGCGCGCTTCCCGCCGCCTTTACGGGGCTGCGCATCGCGCACCTGTCCGACCTGCACAACGCCCGCTTCGGAAGGGGACAGCGCAAGCTTCTTCAAATGCTTGCGGCGGCGCAGCCCGATCTCATCGCGGTCACGGGCGATCTCATCGATAAGCGCCGCCCCGGGATGGCGAACGCGCTCGATTTTGCAAGGGGCGCGCGTTCGATCGCGCCCGTCTTCTATGTCCCGGGCAATCATGAGGCGTCGTCCGCGGAATATCCCCGCTTAAAGCGCGAACTTTCTGCGTGCGGCGTCCGCGTTCTCGAAGACGACGTCGCCGTTTGGGAGCGGGACGGGGCTTTTCTTACGATCGCGGGGATATCCGACCCGCGCTTTTGCGTCCCGAACCAAAACGACGCCATCGCGCAATGTATGCGGGAAAAGCTCGCGCGCGTCCTGCCCGATCGCAGGGGATATACTTTGCTGCTCACGCACCGCCCGGAGACGTTCGGTCTCTACCATGCGGCGGGCGTGCCGCTCGTGCTCTGCGGGCACGCGCACGGCGGACAGTTCCGTCTGCCGTGGGGCGGCTTGATCGCGCCCAATCAGGGGCTGTTCCCGAAGTACACGCAGGGCGTGTATGCAAAGGGGGACACGCGGATGTGCGTCAGCCGCGGGCTGGGCAACAGCTCTATTCCCATCCGCCTTTGCAACCGTCCCGAAGTCGTCCTCATCACCCTCGTCTCCCGATGAGCGGCATCCTGCCGCCCGTTGGAAGGCGGCAGGGGACTTTGAAGTTGTTATACATACCGCGCGGCTGTGCTCTTTGCACAGCCGCGCGGTATTTTTCATCTCTTTTCACGCAGATTTTTCCTGTATCCGTCCCGATTTCTGCAAGACAGGCATGATTTTTCCGCAATTGTAAATACTTTTTTACAAATTCGCCGAACAATTTACACCTTTGTGACAAAATCGTGCGGGATTCGTTACAAGCGCGTGCTATCATATAGGCACATTCAGAAAAGAGAAGAAAAAAAAGGAGAAACAACTATGAACAAGAAGTTTTTGGCGATCGGTGTGGCAGCGGCGCTGTCCGTGACGGCGATCGGTGTGATGGCAGGCTGCAACCCCACGAGCGGCGATGACGCAGCGGCGGACATCACGAGAGCGGTCGCTCGTGAAGCTGCCTCCGGTACGCGCGGCGCGTTTGACGAACTCGTCGAGGGTGCAGACGGCAAGACCATTGACGACGCACTTGCAGAGGGCGCTTCGCTCGCTGCCTGCGTGGAGGAGAATTCCCAGACCTCGGGCGTTATCACGAGCGTTGCGCAGGTGTACGGCAAGCTCGGCTATGTCTCCCTCGGTTCCTACCTTCAGAACACCGATACCGTCCAGGCAGTCAACGTCGAGGGCGTTGAGGCTACGACGGAGAACGTTTTGAGCGGCGACTACAAGCTCTCCCGCCCCTTCAACATCTGCTATAAGAGCTATGACGGTCTGAGCGACCTTGCAAAGAACTTCATCAGCTTCATCGAGAGCGAAGCAGGTCAGGCGATCATCGCTGAGGACTATATCTGCCTTGCGGATCTTGATGTCGTGGATTATACTCCCTATGCGGGCTCCGGGACCGAACTGACCATCACCGGTTCCACTTCCGTCGGTCCTCTCATGGTCGATCTTGCCGCCGCGTTCGAGAAGGCAAATCCCGATAAAAAGTTCGACATCACCATCACGCAGAACGGTTCGGGCGAGGGCATCACGGCAGCGACCGAGGGTAACTGCGACTTCGGTATGGCTTCCCGTGCGCTCAAGACGGAAGAGCTTGCCAACCTTGAGAGCCGTCAGATCGCGACGGACGGGATCGCCGTCATCGTCAAGAAGGGCAGCGAGATCGAGAACGTCACCTTCGCGCAGCTTTACGATCTGTACATCAACGGTACGCCCATTGTCGTCGGCGAAGCGGACTAAGCGGTGACCGTCTTCCTTTCCTTCCGCAGAAAGACTGCGGAGGGAAGGGAATTTCTTTTTGTACATTATATTTCACGGAGCAACTATGGAAAACACTCTCTCCGCAAAGAGACCCGTTCACGGCAAGGCGAAGGTAAAACCGGGCGATCTGTTTGCAAAGATCCTGTTCATTGCGTGCGCGTGCATCTCGATCATCGCCGTCTTCGGGATCATCGGTTATATCCTCTATGGATCCATCCCCGCCTTCCGGCACATCGGTTTTTTTGAATTCCTGTTCGGCACGTCGTGGAATCCGACGCATGACAGATTCGGCATTTTGCCCATGCTCGTCAACTCGCTCATCGTTACGGTTGGCGCGGCGCTCATCGGCGGCACGGTCGGCGTTTTTACGGCGATCTTCCTCGCCTTCTGGTGTCCCGATAAATTCCACATCCGTTACAGGGGCAGGAGCCGCTTTGTCGGCAAGCTCGTTGCAGGCATCAATAAGATCAATTTGCGTACCATCTTCGATCAGATCATCAAGGTCCTGGCAGGCATCCCTTCCATCGTCTATGGTCTGTTCGGGCTTGAGGTGCTCGTCAAGCTCCTTTCGAACATCGGCGGCGACGGCAAGGGCATCCTCGCCTGCAGCATCCTGCTCGCGATCATGATCCTGCCCACGGTGACTTCGCTTTCCAAGAACGCGTTGGACGCCGTTCCCGCTCACTACTACGAGGGCGCTCTCGCTTTGGGAAATACCAAGGCGCAGGCAGTCTTTAAGGTCGTCGTTCCCGCAGCGCGTTCGGGCATCATCTCGGCGCTGATCCTCGGCATCGGCAGAGCGGTCGGCGAGGCGATGGCGATCGTCTGGGTCTCGGGCAACCGCGTTCTCTTCCCTACGGGGCTCTTCTCCTATGTGCGTACGCTCACGACCAATATCGTCATGGAGATGGCGTATGCCGATACGGCGGTACACCGTCCCGCACTCATTGCGACCGGTCTTGTGCTGCTCGTCATCGTCCTTCTTATCACGCTGTCGCTCAACCTCGTTCCCAAGGAGTTCAAGGGAAAGCGCGGCAATAAAGTTCTCAACGGCAATGCCGAGGCGAAACCCGTCTTCCGGAAGAGGGGCGCTCTTTCGGCGGTCGGCGCGGTCGTCGGCATCATATGTGCCGTTCTCGTCGGCGTCACGTTGGCGGCGCTCGTTATATACATCCTCGTGCAGGGCATCGGCTATATGTCGCATGACTTCTTCTTCGGCGAGGAGGGCTTCTTCGGAGAACAGAGCATCAACGTCCCCACGCTGTGGCCCGCGCTGCTCGGCACGCTCGAACTCATCGGCATCACGCTCGTCATCGCGCTGCCCGTCGGCATCTGCGCGGCGATCTACCTCAACGAGTACGCCAAGAAGGGCTCGGTGTTCGTCAAGATCGTCCGCACTTTCATCGACGCGCTGGCAGGCGTTCCCTCCATCGTCTTCGGCTTGTTCGGCTTTATCCTGTTCGTTCCGTTGTTCGGAAGGTACTGCGTCCTTGCAGGCGCCTTCACGATGGTGCTCGTCGTCCTTCCCACGGTCATCCGTTCGACGGAGGAGGCGCTCTTTGCGGTGCCGACGCCCCTTCGCGAGGCAAGCTACGGCCTCGGCGCGAGCAAAGTGAGGACGATCTTCAAGATCGTGCTTCCTTCGGCGTTCCCCGGCATCGCGACGGCAGCCATTCTTTCCATCGGGCGCATCCTCGGCGAGTCCGCGGCGCTTCTCTTTACGATGGGTACGCCGTTCAACTTCTCGGGCGATCCCGCGCGCGGCGCAAGTTCGCTCTCCGTTCTGCTCTATACCTGCGGCAGCGAGGCGATGCATATGCCTCAGGCGTATGTGCTCGCCGTCATCTTGCTGCTGCTCACGATCGTTCTCAATCTCATCGTCTATTTTATCGAGCGCGGTGTTAAGAAAAAGAGGTGATTTCAGATGAATTTCGTCAAAAAAGCCCCTGAGACAGGGGAACAGAAGGAAAAGAAAGATCCGCTCGACATCTTTGATTTCTCGGGCGAGAACGCCATCACCGTCAAGGACGTCGATCTCTACTACGGGGAGTTCCA